>JBAUMF010000125.1:0-11561 GCA_049578545.1 Thiobacillaceae bacterium | reverse complement strand
CATCGGGACTCGAAATACGGTTCCCACTTTGGGTCATGCGGATTGGCCTCAGCTTTAATCTTGACATGCCGCTGTATTGGCGTATCCGATTCTTTCAGCAAGATGAACTCCCTTTGCGTGCCATCCTGTAAATGGCGGCGAATTGGATACCAGCGTGGCGGAGCAAAAGGGAGCCAGTCGGTTACTTGAAATGGGCTCATAGGAGCCCGGCTCATTCTGCTGGGTATTGTCTTGCCTTGGCCAGTGAACATAGCCTAACGGAGCACAGTGGCCAAGGCAAGACGGTGCTAATCAATCGGTTTCCGTGGCACCCCCTTTCGGTTCGGCATGCCCATGGCTATTGGCATCAGGCGCTGCGATTGCGCTGGCTTTCCTGGCGCGCTTTTTCGACGTTGCCAGGCGGTAACTCTCGCCGTTCATTTCCAGGATGTGGACATGATGGGTCAGCCGGTCCAGCAGCGCCCCGGTGAGGCGTTCGGAACCAAAGACGCTGGTCCATTCATCGAACGGCAGATTGCTGGTCACCAACGTGGCGCCATTCTCGTAGCGACGGCTGATGACTTCGAACAGCAGTTCCGAACCGACTGCCGTGAACGGCACATAGCCGAGTTCATCGATGATCAGCAGATTCACCTTGGCCAGCTGCTTTTGCAGTGAGCGCAGGCGGCGCTCATCACGCGCTTCCATCAGTTCATGGACCAGGGCGGCGGCCGTGACGAAGAGGACGCTGTGATTCTTCTGGCAGGCCGCCAGCCCCAAGGCCAGCGCCGTGTGGGTCTTGCCGGTGCCGGCCGGACCGAGGGCGATGCAGTTCTCGCGCCGCTCGATCCACTCGCAACGCGCCAGTTCCAGCACCAGTGACTTGTTGAGGCTGGGGATCGCCTTGAAGTCGAACGTGTCCAGGCTCTTGGTCTGCGGAAACCTGGCTTGCCGGATGCGGCGTTCCATATTGCGCCGATCCCGGTCGATGCGCTCCAACTCGCACAGGCGCAACAGATAGCGTGGGTAATCCACCTGGGCGCGGACACACTCGAAGGCCACCTTCTCGTATTCCCGCGCAAAGGTCGGTAACTTGAGCGATTTCAGATGATGGGCCAGCAGCACCTGGGGTGGTACCGTGGCCTCGTCAACAACGGCGCTCATGGCGACACCTCCACTCGCCCTTGACTGACCCGAGCCTGCAACAGCGCAAGATAGGCACGGACATCGGTGATGCCGACCGTTGCCTGTGGCAGAAACGGATAGGCCGAGAGATCCAGTCGCGCTGCGCGCCGCTCGATCTTGGCGAGCACCAGATGCTTGACGGCGTCGTAGCTGATCGCCGACAGGCGCAGGGCATCCTCGACAGCCACCGCCACCTCTACATCGCCGAAGGTCTCTATCAGGCGCAACACCTGGATGTATTCCCTGCGACCGCGCTTGCCCATCCGGGCTTCGAGCAAGCGACGCAGATGCTCAAAATCCTCGGGGAGATCCCAGTTCTGCAGCGGTGCCGCCTGTTCAAGCGCTCCAGGCTTGCGTTCCAGGAGCGCCAGGTAGTGCAGCGGATTGTAGATGAACGCCTCCTTGTCATAGCAGCGCGTATGGCGGGCAATGACTTCGCTGCCGCAGGCGATCACCACCCAGTCGACGTAACCCCGTACCAGAACGTCATGATGACCATAGGCCGTTGGCACCGAGTAGTCGTTGTTCCGGTAACGCACCAGTGCCATTGACGAGGCACGGGTGGAAACCTTCTCGCACGGGTCAAATGCTTCGGCCGGCAGCGGCAGCAAGGCCAGCCGGTCACGTTGCAGCCGATCGCCAATGCTTTCCTTCTGCCCACGCAACACCGCCACCTGCCGTCTCTCGCAAGCCGCCAGCAATCGGGCATTCAGTTCGTCCATGGTGCGCACCCGTGGCAGCGGCACCATGAAGTTGCGCCGTGCATACCCCACCAGGCCTTCGACCTTGCCCTTGTCGTTGCCCTTGGCCGGCCGGCCAAATCGGTCCTCGAACAGGTAGTGACTCTGTAATTCGCTGAACGACCTGGTGCGCGTGCGCGTCCCGTCACCGAGAATCTTGGCGACGGCGATCTTGGTATTGTCGTAGAGAACCGACTGGGGCACGCCACCGAGCCAGGCAAAGGCGGCAACGTGCCCATCCAGAAACGCTTCGGTCGTTTCGGTCGGGTAGGCTTTAACGAAGATGGCATCCGAGTGCGGCAGATCCAGGCAGAAGTAGTGAATCCGCGTCTTGACGCCACCCAGATAAATGTCGGCTTCGCCGAAATCCACTTGGGCGCGGCCAGGCGGGTGCGCCAGGGGAATAAAGACTTCCTTCTGTCGCAGGCGCTCCTCGCCAACGAATTCCCGAACGATCGTGTAGCCGCCCGTGTAGCCGTGTTCGTCCCGGAGTCGCTCGAATATCCTCACCGCGGTGTGCCGCTGCTTCTTGAGAACTTCGCGGTCACCTTCCAGGATCTGATGAATGATGCCGACGAGCGGCCCCAGTTTCCGCGATACCGGCGCCTCTTTGCGCTGGTAGCCCGGCGGTACGACATGCCGGATCATCTTCGATACCGTTTTGCGGCTGATTCCAAACCGCCTTGCTGCTCCGCGCTCGCTGATGCCATCCACCATCACGGCGCGCCTTACCTTGGCGTATAGGTCCACGGCTCTGTACATCCTTTCTGCCCTTCCCGATCTATTGGTAGATCGGAGGATAGGCTTAGGACTGGTACCCTTTTACGCCGCTATCTGGCTCCCTTTTACTCCGCCATTTACAGGTTCTTAATTGGGGCAAATTATGGGCAATTTGCACGAGTTATTTCATGCTCCGCCAGAATCGCCCTGAGCCTGACCAGCAGCGCGTTATCCAAGAACTGGGCAATCCGACTGATGTTGCTATCGCAGCGCTTATGATAAACCTACGCCGTGGCTGGTCGATGAAAGCCGAGATGTTGGCGCAACTGGTTGCTGATGCACTCATGATGGCGGTGTGGCGACGCGACAAACCGGAAGCGGTCATGCACCACTCGGATCGAGGTAGTCAATTCATCTACATCACCTCGTTGGCATTGGCTGGGCGATAATCCGGACGCTCCATTGCCTTTGATGCCATTGTCCGAAATAACACCACATTTTTCGGACAAACGAAATGCGGTATCCATCCCTCTGGGGTATCGATTTGTGCAGTCCAGAAATACAGCTTCTACTGCACCTGCCTAGTGACCTGGCGTCAGAGTTCCCAGAATACACGTCGCCGGCCGGGGCGCAAAAGTAAGATCGTCATTGGCGTTCTTTCCTGTCAGCCGGCGCCCGTTCACTTGGACTGGCCCCGAGCCAATCAGCGTCCCATCGGATTTGAAGTTAAGAACAACCGGCTTGCCGGCGTTCTGGATTTTGACCAGCGTCTGATTGCCGGAATTCTCGACCGTGTAGTCTTGGGTATCGGCGGAGTCTCCGCAGGTCAGCACCGCAGAGACCGTATCGAACTTGATGGAAAAACCGCCTGGGCCGGAGTACTGGCCAGTTACGCGCAAGCCTGGCGCGAATGTTTTGGGCGGCGTTTTGGACGAACCCAAAACCCCCAAGAAGTTCCCCGTATCTGAGGAAATCGAACCCGTAGGCGCCATAATGCCAATAGTGCAGCGCTCGGTCTTCGACTGATAGGTCGGGGTGTTCCTATAATGGCCGTAAGGGTTCTGTTCATAATCCGGATCCGTCGGCCGCGGTTCATACCATGAGCGGATATTCCCGACGATGATGTTTCCCTTTACATCAACCGCCCCCGGGCCAGCCAGTGCTCCATCGGGCCTAAAGGTGAGGATGTATGGCTGCGGGTGGTTCTGAACGTTCAAGACGGCTTGATTGCCCCTCATCTCGATCGTAAAGGTATGCGAGTCGGGCACGAGATCGCCACAGCCTCCCACTCTGATGGAGTTCTCGTTGAAGCTGACATTGATGTTCCCCTGGCCTTTGTAGGCGCCAATCACGAGGAGTCCCGCAGGCTGTGCCTCTACCGCGCCCGGGAGCAAAGTGTTCACCATCGACATCACCGGATTCACCAGCCTATTCGACATACATTGGGACTCGCTCTTGCCGGATTCCAGACAGCGGATTACTTCTTGATCTTCCGCCGACCGTACCGGCCTGCCGACGGCTCGCGCTTCTGTGGCGTCCGATTTTGCATAAGCCTGTTTCTCCATGGCGTCCTGCTTGTCTTGCACTTTCTTCTGAAATGCCTGATGCCGCGCAAGCTCCTCCGCCGAAGGCTGCTTGCAGGTGGGAACGAGCTTATTCAGCGCGCCGCGGGTCTCGTTGGTATAAGCCATGAACCCGTTGTGCAACGGACGGTCCGGATGCGCGACCATGCAGCTGGCAAGGTCGGAGAGATTCTGCATGTTGCAGCTCTCTATCTCCATCCGCTCGCCATTGCAGACGTAAGTCACCCCAGTTTGAAAGGACTGCTCCGCGGAAGCGATGCTTGAGAGCAAACCAAGTAGAGAGGCAGCGATGACGAAAACACCTGATCGTATACTCATTGTCTACTCTCCAAGATCCGCCGGAACCAGTTCGTTTTTACCCGACCGCTTGGCACACGAATCGGGTCGGCGGCCAACTCGTTACTTTGCGGTGCAGGTGCCAAGCGTAACTCCTCCGGCCAGTATGTTGCCGGACAGGGTGAATACAGCAGACTGGCCGTCCAGCACCACGGTGACTTTAATGGAGTGCGCTCCCAGGTGGAATTTCCTTAAGTGACTGAGCGACAGCATCCCGGGCGGTAACTTCATTGCGGCTGTGGTTGGTGATGGCGTCGTAGCGCAGTTGTGTTCGTTCCACATGCAATCGCTTATTATATTCATCGGTGATGTCGGCGCCCATTTTTTGGAGCAGCTTGGTTTGCATGATGTAGCTATATGGACGCTTCCCGATTGCCAAGGGTTTTCACTGTGTTTTGGTAGACAAGATAAGGCTGCAGTTCTATATCCGGCCTTGTTGCAGGCTATGTCCCTGCGGGCCCCGATGGAATTCGCTGACTTGCCCCTCATTCTCCCAGCGGACTTTTATGTCCGATACATCATTCAGGTTTAGCAAGCCACGGTCTGACCTGTTTGCCATCACACAATTTCTACCTATAGCAACCTTTCAGCATTCATTCCTTTCTTCGTTAATCGTTGACTCGGTCAGTGTTCTCGCTTCATGCGGGCTTGGTGCTGACCCAGTCTCCCTGGTATGCCCGGTCATGGGCTAACATTGCCCAGATCGTTCGTGCCATCTTGTTGGCCAGCGCGACCACCACCACATTGAAGGGCCTGCGCTTGCCTAATTCATCGACCCACGCCCCGGGTTGCTTGGCGTGCATCAGCACCGAGCGAGCGCCATGGATGAGCAGGGTTCGCAAGTAGGTGTCGCCACGCTTGCTAATACCCAGCAACCTCGTCTTGCCACCTGTCCCGGTTTGCTTGGGAACCAAGCCCACCCAGGCCGCAAACTCACGCCCCGACTTGAAGGCGTTGGCATCTCCCATCGTGGCCACCGCCGCCGTCGCGGTCAGCAGCCCCACTCCGGGGATGGCTGCAATGGCTCTGGCTGCCTTGTCTGTCTTCAACCAGCCCTGTAGCTTGCGTTCAATCTCAATGATCTGTTTGTCCAGTTCTGCAATGCGTTGCCATTGCTCACGCAAGGCCTCAACCACGATACCCGGCAACCGTCGCTCAACCCGTTCAAGTGCTGCAACAATCCCTTTGCGCAAACCGGCTTTACCTCGCGCCATCACCTCACCGTATTCAGTGAGCAAGCCGCGTAGCGCATTGATCTGCATGGTGCGCATCTTGACCAGGCTCTGGCGCATGCGGTGCAGCGCAAGAATGGCTTGCTGCTGCTCGGTCTTGATGGCAATCGGCTTGATGCCGGGCTGCTGCACCGCTGTCCAGATTGCCTTGGCATCGGCCACATCGCCCTTGTTGCCCATGACGAAGGATTTGACCAGCTTGCCGGACAGCAATTTGACCTGATGACCCAGCTTGACGAGTTGCCGCGCCCAGTGCTGGGCGCCGCCGCACGCCTCCATGCCAATCAGGCACGGTTGCCGGTTGGCGAAATGCTCCAGAAACTTCTCGCGCTTGAGTTGCAAACTCACGATCTCTCCGGTTTCAATGTCTATCCAATGCAGTTGAAATACCCGTTTTGCAATGTCAATGCCGACTACGCTATGCTTCATTTTGGATCCTCTGGTTTGCCTGTGAAGAACTCCATGTTCCTCCCAATTTGGCACTTCGATGCCGTCGGCCCATGAGGATCCGCCTCCCGACCCTACGCCATCTCAGCAGCCCGTCGCCGGGGGGAAGCGTCCATTTCATTCTCCCATGATTAAGCTTAAAGTTGCTGGGGTGGAACATACCTGCGTTAGCTTGCGGTCAAATCGGCGGTCGGAGCCGCCAGATTCCTCATCGACGCTGGCGGTGTGGGCGGGGGAATTCTTTCGGTGTCTGTCTCTCGAAAAGGAAAGCAGATGCTGCCGTTGGCCCCTCCACCCAGGCTACTTCAATGTCGCAGAAGAAAGCCGATAACACCACCTCAACCATACAAGCTGCCATTGCTGATGATTTCACTTGGAGGTGATGGTAACTGGCTCAGTCCGGCCAGGAAGAGACAGTCCAGGAAATTGGCGGGATGTCCGGTCTTCGAACCTACGCAGCCATTCAACGTTGTTAGGCGGGCCATCAGATCCTGAGCTTCTTAATCGAGTCTTAGGGCTTAAGGTGGACACCCGGAATCTGCCCTTCCGTCCCACGCTCACCAGAGCGAGTTGATGATCGGAGCCGCCGGCAGTCCAGTGACCGTGCATTTCTCCATCCACTTGACGAGGGCTGGGAAGTCCTCCCAACTTGATGCGGACAATTGGAAGTGTTCGGCCACACCAGCGTCCGTCTCGTAGATCTCGCTCAGGATAAAGCAGGTGTTGCCGGTCGAGGCAGAGCTGGAATCCAAGGGGTTGGAAAGCTCCGGCGCTTTGGACACGTTGTAGCTCAAAAGGGCCTTGTCCCCCTTGCGGTGGTGCGTTGCCTCCATCCAGGGAGCGTGGCTCCGAAAGAGGCGATCGCCCTCCGCTACCTGATCCGGCGGAGCAACGATGACGAATGTAAGCTGAATCTTGCCTTTGTGTGACATGTCCTGTTCTCCTTGTCTTGTTTGCTAAGTAACTGGTTCATACGATTGATATGAAATGCCTCCAAACACGCCGCACCCCGTGAACCGACTGGTGACAGGCGCGTCCTGGAGGACGCCGCCTAACGAACGTAATGGGCGCGCTTTAACGCGTCCCGCTTGACCGCAGTGTTGGGCGACTCACCCCCACTTCTTGCCGATCTCCTCTAGTCCAGCCTTTTGCAAGTCCTCCGGGCTCATTAGAATGCGAAATTTACAACTGGCCTGAAAGTTGAGAAAGAAGGGCTCTGCAAAGAAGGGCACATCCGATGGATTTTTTACATCAATCACGAAGATTCCACCGCGTTTCCCGTCTTGTTCCCCGAGGTAGGCTGTCTCTGGTTTGATTGTTTCAAGGATACGCCCAATGATCTCGCCCACCTTGCCGCTTCTGACGAGGGAGTTGAAAGGTTCAAGTGGAAATTCGACCGTAAGTAACATTTTCATGTGATGACCTCCTTTTGTTGCGGCATTTGAAGGCAGTGCCGCATACGCCTAACGAATGAAACGGACTCTCCTGATTCCTGCCTGGATACAGCGGGACCCGGCTAACAGCATTCCGCGGCCCCAGCATCGTCACCGGTCCGGAGGGGTGATGAAGCCGCCGGGCCCAATTGGGTCATCCTCCGGTGGAGCGGGAGAAGCCGACTCGACGCTCGGCGATGGCTGCGGGGCGGTGGCGTCGGCCGCGGGGGTAGGTGCCTGGCTGGTGAAAGCGCTGCTGGGGATGCCGAGTTCATCTTTACAGGCTGCCAGCCCCTCCGCGCCATTGTTAATACCGCGTCTCGTCATACATTCGTCGAGCCGTTCAGCCAGCTCTTTATCACTCCCCTCAAGTCTTGTGTCAGGAAGGCCCTTCTTGACCGCCCAAAGGTCTCCATTCTTGTCCTTAAAGACATGCCGCCCATCCGGCAATGACACCGTGTGCGCCTCCATCTCATCCATTTTCTTCACAATCTGCGCATCGAGCTGATTGAGAACATAGATGGTTATCTCGAAGAACGGGCCAGTCTTATCAGGCGATTTCTCGTACCCTGCTTCTATCTGATTCGCAAGGTCTGCAAAACCAGGCTGGTCGGGGGATTCGCTCGGAAACTGCGTATTGATTAAGGCAAGCATGTTTCGCTTTTCATCCGGATCGGAAAGAAAACCAAGGCTCTTACTATGCTCTATCTGAGATTTCACTTCGTCGCGAAGACAGTAGTCGGGCCAAGCCAACCTAACGAGCAGTGCAATGAATCGGCGCTGCTCCGCCGGAGACTTCGCTTCGAATTCGGCGTAAGTCTGTGCGTGGAAATGCGCCATGGCGTCAATGACCGTGTTCATGGCTTTGCTCGACATCACAATGCCATCCTTCTTCAGCGTCACGAACAACGCATCTTCCACGTCGAGCCGCCGCGCGTTGGGATCTTTTTCGGCCCTCTTTGCATCGGCCAGGCGCGCCCGCGCCTCGTTCCGAACGTATTCCACTAGTCCCAGGGGCATGGAATCGCCCGGTTCGATCGTGGTAAAAAGATGCTCCATCTGGGCCGCGAAATCCGCTCTTCCATCGCCCTTCAGGGCTTTTTGCGTCGTATCAATCATTACTGCGACAAATTCAGACTGGGCCTCAATATTCATCCTGTCAAACTGCCTGAACTCCACCGCCTGTGCCCTACCAGGCAACAGCAGGGCGGCCGAGAGGAATGTGGCCGCCAGAAATCTATTGAACTGGTTCATACACATCTCCTGCTTTCCGTATTGACTTCGCTATGACCCGTGAATCAGCGAATTCTGTCGTGCGCTGGGCAGTGCCCTGAACAACACTGGGTTTGACACGTCGATCCACGAAATCGCGACGACACCATGACGGTAATCCGCTATTGCCGATGATAGATGCCGCCAATTACGAGGCCATCAACTAAAAATGTCCCGTTCGACAGTTTAGTGCCGCTGTTGGCCAAGGCAGCAAACGCGCCCTTGATACTGTCGATGTCGTTGAACTCGCATTTACTGCCATCCACCCGAACGACGCCGTATTCGGAGATGCTTTTGCCCGCGGATCGCGCCACGTCAAGAAGCTTGTTGCAGTACTTGCTCGCATCGAAATAAACAATTGTTTTGGGATTGACCTTGATAAGGGCGTAGTCATTCGAGGAGTCCATCACGATGTAGTAGCCATTGTCTAGCTCTTGCATGAGAAGCTGATCGATATGTACAGAGCCGTCGTCCTTGATTGATATCATCTTGGTGACGGAACCGTCGTGCGTGATGATTACGGATTTCGTGGATTTGTCGGTATCGACATAGGTATAGCGGCCTTCGGGGATTGGCGTGACGCTGCCGAACACCGAGATGAGTGGCGAATCACTCTTAAAGCAGCCGGACAGCGACAGCACCGACAGCAACAACACCGCCAATAATCCTCTGTATCGGGGCATGGAGACTGCACTTTCATTGGTGAGGCGGCGAGTCAAAGGCATGATCACGGCGGCGGATGCTTGGGGGCTTGAATTTCTTGGCGAGGGTGAAGAGGCTGTCGGGGACGTTGAACCCGTTTTTTCTTCCAGGTCTGGCCATTGCGGCTTCAACCCAAACCCGCTGTGCACAGTGATCTTTTCAAGATTCTGCGCATCTATTACACGCGCCTTGGCCAGATTCCTGTTAAATTCCGCCAGCCCCACACTGATTCGATCATGACCAAGATATGCCGTGAAAAGCTTGCTTACCTGCGCAGCCTGATCAGTCCTCCCCGCTTCCTTTAGGACGTTACTGATCAAAGCCAGTAAGGCTGGACTCATGGCATCTCCTCCGTGGTCGTTGCTATGTCCGCTTGCCCACTACATTCAGGCTAGGTACCGCTGCCCGAATAGTCAACAGAAATAGTCAGGTTTATAACCGCAATGTGGATAGGTTGAAATGGGCGGCTCAGTCCCTTCGTCGGCCTTATGCAAAGCTTTCCAGTGCGACACGAAGCTGTGTCGAGAAGTTGTCTCCACGGAAACGGAGGAGACCATCTGTGTCACCAGATGAAGCTATGGGTCTGAATCAAGAGCGACCCGGACAATGTAACGAAACGCCAATAGTATGGCGTGGGGTGTCAAGCGCGAGCGAGAGGCCCTCCTGGCAGCCACAAGCCGGGTGAGTGCTAGCTAATCGGTATGGTGAAAGTATTTGAATCTGCGATAAAGACCGTAATTTCGCAACAAGCGAAAGTGGCTGTAGCACTGCGCTTGAACCAAAAAGGTAACGGATGCGGGCGGCGTCTCTTGTGAATAGATGTCGCGTGACCCACATGCATCTCGGTCGAAAGCAGGCACCTAACCCGGTGATACTTCTCGGTACGGAACGTGGAAACCTCGTATCGCTCCCCCTCGGGGGACAGCACGCTGCAAGGCGTCGCCTATGGCGGTGCGAGCTTGGGATGTTGGAAAAAGCGAATGCTGCGCTGTAATGGCGTGGATACGGGTTTAAAGGTTACCCGGCACGAAAGTGAGCCCACGTCCGACTGGTCTTACATCGCAAGAGAGTGTGCAGAACCGAACTCATGAGGGAAAGCAAATGACGACAACGGCAAAACCGTTGATTGGTGCAACCTCAACGCCTCCAAGCTGGGACGCCATCGGTTGGCGAACCGTGCAAAAGGCTGTTCTGCGGCTGCAGACGCGTATTGCGAAGGCAACTCGGGAGGGGCGCTGGGGCAAGGTGAAAGCCTTGCAATGGCTGCTCACCCACTCGTCCTCGGCCAAGCTGTTGGCCGTGCAGCGAGTGGTTCGGCCGATCCGAGATGCCGGGTCACACCGGCCTTAGTAAGGCTCGAGCCGTGTGATGGGAAACTATCACGCACGGTTCTTAGAGGGCTGGGGACGGGCAACCGTCCCTGGCTACTCGACTAAGGCCGATGACTTGCCAGTGAGTAGTCGTCCGGAACGTCGGCTCTACTCAGTTACCCGCCATTTATCCATTGAAGCATCGAATGACGGGATTGAGGCGATAGCTGCCCGTTTTTCAAAACGGGGCAATGACGGCAAATGGTCGATAGGGTGAGTAGCGTTTCTGGATAAGCGGCCGCTCGGATTCGTGACCTCATTTTTTTTTGCTGGAAATTTCCGAACGGCAGCAATGCGGACTACTGCTGCCGATCAAGTGTCATGCAGTCTATGACGGCTGTGGCCGATGACCAGTAGATCGTTGCAGAGAAGCCAATGACCGGTTAGTTATCACTTTGCAGTCGGTGGCGCGCTGGACGAACCAGTCGACGCAAAGGCCGATGAATTGCCGATCATACGAGCCCAATGACAAGCAGCTTGCTGAGCTATTCCGTTCGCGCCGCAACACTCTTGCTGCACCCAACTGGCAACGATTCATGGTCACTCGTGACAATCCTTTTCA
>JBAUMF010000124.1:0-52543 GCA_049578545.1 Thiobacillaceae bacterium | reverse complement strand
CCCCGGGTGCGCCTGCCGCTGCTCCGGCCACGCCTGCCGCTCCGGCGGCTGCCGCACCCGCCGCTGCTGCTCCGGCCGCGCCCAGTCCTGGGGCCTTCATCAATTCCGGTGACAACGCGTGGATGCTGACCTCCACTGCACTGGTGTTGATGATGACCATCCCGGGTTTGGCGCTGTTCTATGGCGGCATGGTGCGCAAGAAGAACGTGCTGGCCACCATGATGCAAAGCTTCGCCATCACCTGTCTGGTGACGGTGCTGTGGATGATTGCCGGCTACAGTCTGGCATTCACCAACGGCAGCGGCTATCTGGGCGGATTGAGCCGCTTCTTCCTCGAAGGCATGGGGCTGGACGCGGCCAACTCGCTGGCCGGGACCATCCCCGAATCCACCTACATGACATTCCAGATGACCTTTGCCATCATCACCCCGGCATTGATCACGGGTGCCTTCGCCGACCGCATGAAGTTTTCGGCGCTGCTGTGGTTCATGGGAATCTGGCTGCTGGCGGTGTACTCCCCGATTGCCCACATGGTGTGGGGCCCCGGCGGATGGCTGGGTGGTGACGGCGTGCTCGACTTCGCCGGCGGCACCGTGGTCCACATCAATGCCGGTATTGCAGGCCTGGTGGCTGCGTTGGTGATGGGCAAGCGTATCGGTTACGGCAAGGAACCGATGCCTCCGCACAACCTGACACTTACCTTGATCGGCGCCTCGCTGTTGTGGGTGGGCTGGTTCGGCTTCAACGCTGGTTCGGCTGGCGCCGCCAACGACCGTGCCGGCATGGCAATGGCAGTGACCCAGATCGCCACCGCAATGGCGGCTCTGAGCTGGATGTTTGCCGAGTGGCTCGCCAAGGGCAAGCCCAGCGTGCTGGGCATCTGTTCAGGCGCTGTCGCCGGCCTGGTGGCCATTACCCCAGCCTCGGGTTTCGTCGGCCCCATGGGCGCCCTGGCCATCGGCATCGCGGCTGGCGTGGTGTGCTTCTGGACCGCTGTCTACATGAAGAACATCTTTGGCTACGACGACTCGCTCGACGCTTTCGGGGTACACGCCATTGGCGGCATCATTGGAGCGATGCTGACCGGCGTGTTCGCTGTCAAGGCTATCGGCGGTACGTCCGGCATGCTTGAGGGTAACGCCGCCCAACTGATGATCCAGGGCAAGGGTGTGCTGGTCACGATCGTCTACGACGCCATCGTCACGTTCGTTATCCTCAAGATTATCGATATGACCATCGGCCTGCGGGTCACCGAAGAGCAGGAACGCGAAGGTCTGGATATCAGTCTGCATGGCGAACGCGTGGAGTGATCTGCACATGTTGAACAACGACAGATAGTCCTCAGGAGCCAGGTTTCACGGCTCCTCCTATTCCTCCTGTCATTGGGACTTCAAGGCGCCGCAAGGCGCCTTTTTTTATGGCTTGCACTCCCTGATCTCCGCGCTGATTGCAGCTATAATCGCCGCAACAACCCAAGGAAGAACGTTTCGCCCATGCGCGGCTCTGTCGGTATTGTCAGTTCGCAGGTTGCCCATTTTGATGAGCCGCTTACACTTAAAAGTGGTGCGGTGATTCATGGCTACGATCTAGTTTACGAAGCCTATGGCCAGCTCAATCCGGCTAAATCCAATGCGATCCTGGTATGTCATGCTTTGTCAGGAAATCAACATGTAGCAGGCAAGTACTCCCCGGAGGACAAACGCTCCGGATGGTGGGACAACATGATTGGTCCAGGCAAGCCGATCGATACCGATAAATTTTTCGTTATCGGCATGAACAACCTTGGCGGTTGTCATGGTTCCACCGGGCCATCTTCGCCTAATCCTTTAACTGGAAAGCCATGGGGCTCACGGTTTCCTGTCGTGACGGTTGAAGACTGGGTGGAAAGTCAGGCGCGACTGGCTGACCTGCTGGGCATTAAGCAGTTTGCGGCGATTGTGGGCGGAAGCCTGGGGGGTATGCAGGTGCTCCAATGGTCAATCAGCCATCCCCAACGGCTCCGTCACGCCCTGGTGATTGCCGCAGCACCCGGGTTGACTGCACAGAACATCGCGTTCAATGACGTGGCGCGCAATGCAATCCTGACAGATCCAGATTTTCATGGTGGTGATTACTATGCCCACGATACGCGGCCGCGGCGTGGATTGCGATTGGCGCGCATGCTTGGCCACATCACCTACTTGTCGGATGATGTCATGGGCACCAAATTTGGCCGCATCATGCGGACTGAAGGGTTTCAGTACGGCTTTGACGTCGAATTCGAAATCGAATCCTACCTGCGTTACCAGGGTGACAAGTTTGCCGAAAGCTTTGATGCCAATACCTATCTGTTGATGACCAAGGCACTGGACTATTTCGATCCCACTCATCATGGCCGTGCTGGTACCCTGTCCAATGCATTAAAGCCGACAAAGGCGGAGTTTCTGGTAATTTCCTTTACCACCGACTGGCGATTTTCCCCCGGCCGCTCAAAGGAGATCGTCAAGGCCTTGCTCGACTGCGGCCGTAATGTGACGTATGCAGAGGTCACCCATGGCCACGGCCATGATGCATTCCTCATGGACGATGCCTACTACCACGGACTCGTGGCGAATTATATGACCCGGGTGTCGACATGAACGCATCTGTCAGACATGATTTCCAGACCATTGCGGAATGGGTCAAACCCGGCAGCCGGGTGCTGGATTTGGGCTGTGGTGACGGGGCATTGTTGACCTATCTCCAGCAAACCCGCAGGGCATCGGGATATGGAGTCGAAATCACCAGCGACGGCGTGCTGGCAAGTTGCGAGCGTGGCATCAACGTGTTGCAAATGAACCTGGAGGACGGGCTCTCCGTGTTCGAAACGAATTCGTTTGATTATGTGATTCTGTCCCGCACGCTGCAGGCGATGCACAATACGGAAGGTATCCTGCAGGAAATGCTGCGTGTCGGTCGACAGGGCATCGTGACCTTCCCCAACTTTGGCTATTGGAAGAATCGCCTGCAGGTCATGATGGGGCGCATGCCGGTATCCGAGGAAATCCCTTACCAGTGGTTTGACACTCCCAACATACATCTTTGTACCCTGCATGACTTCGAGGAGCTATGCGCGGAAGTAGGCGCGCACGTTCTGCAACGCAGTGTGATCACCGATGGCAAGGAAGTTCGCGTCCTGCCGAATCTGCTGGGTGGTCTTGCTGTGTATCGCTTCGAGAGCGAGGCCTGAATCTTGACTGCGCCCGACCTCAAGTTTCAGCAAACTGAGACAGGTTGGGTGGTCAATCCACTCGGCGACTGGATATTGGCGAATCTGCCGCTGGCAGCAGAGCCCACACTTCCGCATCTTTCTGGCGCAATCAGGCTGGATGGAAGCGGGCTTGCTTCGCTCGACACCAGTGGGGCTCACGTACTCCTTGAGTTGCTTGGCAGCGCTGGGGTAGCAGGTCAGGCCGTGGCGCTTGAGGCCTTCAGGCCTGCCCATCGTCAGGTGCTTGAACTGGTCTCCAAGCATGTGTCGGTCTCTACCGAGAAGTGGGCGCGTGAACGAAACAAATGGGGCCTGGTTACACGCCTAGGATATGGCGCCGCTCGGATGTGGGCCCATGTGATCGGCGTGACGCGCTTTCTTGGTCAACTGGTTTCTGAATGGCTGGGCCTGGTGCGCAGACCGAAGAATTTCCGCCTGAAGGAACTAACTGTCCAGTTTGAGGTGGTGTTTGTCGACGCGATTCCGATCGTTATGGCGATGATCTTTTTGCTTGGGGTGGTTTTTGCCTATCTGCTTGGGATACAGGCAGAGAAATTCGGCGCCAACATCTTTGTCGTGGACGGAGTATCTGCCGCCATCTTGAGGGAAGTCTCCCCTGTGATTGCGGCCATTCTGGTTGCAGGTCGCTCGGGTGCTGCAATCACTGCGCAACTCGGCACCATGAAGGTCAATGAAGAGATTGATGCCATTTCGGTACTTGGACTTTCTCCCTTTGCCGTGCTGGTCATTCCAAGAATCGTTGCGCTGGTTGTGGCGTTACCCCTGCTTGTATTTGTCGGGGATGTGTCAGGCTTGCTGGGTGGGCTGGTCATCGCAAAGACCCAATTGGGTATCGATTACCATCTGTTTTGGGAAAGGTTGAACAATGTATTGCGAATCCAGACTTACCTGATTGGCCTGGTCAAGGCTCCCGTCTTCGGCTTGTTCATTGGTCTCATTGCTTGCCGCATGGGATTATCCGTTGCCCGTGATGCACGCAGTGTAGGTGTTCATACAACCTCAACCGTGGTGCAGTCCATCGTTGCGGTAATCGTCCTCAATGCGATGTTCGCAATCCTTTTTGCGGACGTGCCGATCTGAATGAGTGCACCCGTCATTGAAGTGGAGCAAATCGTTACCCGGCTTGGTGGCGCGCTGATTCATGACGGTATCAGTTTCTCCGTAAATCGTGGGGAGCTCGTTGCGCTGATAGGGGGCAGCGGCTCGGGCAAATCAGTCCTGCTGAAGGAACTGATCGGCCTGTTGCGGCCTGCGTCAGGACGGGTGCGTTTGTTCGGCGAGGATGTCTGGTCGCTCAGCCCGGCAAGGCTCAATCAGCTGCGTGAACGATTCGGTGTGCTCTTCCAGGATGGCGCGCTCTTTTCCTCTCTGAATGTTGAGCAGAATGTCGCTGTACCGCTGGTTGAACATACCCAAATCAAGGGGGAGGAAAGTCTGCGTCTGGCACGACTCAAGCTGGCCATGGCAGGCTTGCCACGAGATGCGGCAAGCAAGAAGCCCAGCGAGCTGTCTGGCGGCATGCGCAAACGGGTTGCCCTTGCGCGCGCACTTGCGCTGGACCCGGAACTGTTGTTTCTGGATGAGCCCACCTCTGGACTGGATCCCGTTTCCGCCAGGGCTTTTGATCATCTGATCCGTTTGCTCACCGACAGTCTGGGACTGACGGTCTTTCTGGTGACGCATGACTTGGATACACTGCTTTCAATTATCGACCGTGCGATTGTGCTGGCAGATGGCAAGGTGAAGGCCGATGCCCCGGTACGCGAACTCAGGCAGATCGATGATCCCTGGTTGCGGGATTATTTTTCTGCACGGGCTCCGATGGAGGAATAAACATGGAAGCTGAAGCGAAATACACTGTTGTTGGTGTCGTCGTATTGCTGGTAGCCGCCTTGCTGTCTCTGGGTTTGATCTGGTTGGGTGGCTGGGGTGACACGATCGCGTACAAGCACTTCAACATCTATTTCAACAATCAGTCGATGGACGGGCTGGACATCGGTAGCGCGGTCAAAATGCGCGGCATCAAGGTTGGCGCTGTCACTGCGCTTGATCTTTCTTCAGGACACCAGGGTGGCGTTCGAGTCGGCATCAAGGTGGATGAAAACACTCCGGTGCGTCAGGGGGCTCAGGCCTACGTGAAACGGAATGTGGTGACCGGCCTCGCCACCGTGGAAATTACCAATACGGATCCGTCAGCTGCGCTGCTGACCCAAGTCCAGGAGGGGGAGCAATATCCCGTGATTAGCGAAAGCAGTTCGGATCTCGACAAGGTGGCTACAGCCGTATCCAGAATGGCGGAAAACGGCGCTGAGGTGCTGGAAAAGATGAACGGCGTGCTGACCGACAGAAACAGCAAGGCGTTGGCCAAGACCTTGGTCAATCTTGAAGACATTTCAAACTATCTGGTGCAGAACAAGCAGTCCATGGGTGAGACGATCCAGGCGTTGAAAGCGGCCGCGGATCAATTCCGGATTGCCGCTACCAGCATCTCCCAGGCTGCAAACCAGGCACAAGGCAGTATTGCGGGTGTTGGCAATCAGGCTACCGTCACCCTGAAGGAGGCAGCCAAGGCCATGGAAGACCTGCAAAAGGAAAGCAGCGCCATATCGCGGAAACTGCAAACCCTGACGGATACCGGCTCAGTTGAAATTACGTCAATTGGCCGGGATGTCCGGAGCAGCGCCGACGCCATTGCGGTTGCCGGGCGCAGGCTGTCCAATCCGCGATCCCTCTTGTTGGGTTCCGGCAAATCCAAACCAGGGCCGGGAGAAAAGTAATGCGAATTCCTTTGCAGATTGTTAAGCATTGTTCGGACAAGCTGGGGCGAGCGGGGTCTGCGCTGATCATGGCCCTGGCTTTGTCGGGTTGCATCAATTTGGGCCTTGGAAACAAGGAAGCGCCTGCAGTCACCAATTACGTGCTGGAGGATCTTGGCCGCGCGGAAGTGGTCCATACTTCCAAGCCGCTGACCCTGGTGGTGCTGGATACCCAGGTGACCTCGTTTTACGATACGGACAGCATGGCGTACAGTGACGGCGCTGGCACCCGTTCCTATTATCAGTATGCACGTTGGACCGAACGTCCGGGCAAACGGATGACCGACCTTTTGACGCTGAGACTGGACAAGGAAGACCTGTTCAAGGCTGCTGTGGGTGATGGTCTGGTCAAGGGTGACTGGCTGCTGGAGACTGAACTGCTCGAGTTTTACCATGACGCCTCGCCTGCACCGGGGAAGGCGAGGATCACACTCAGGGCAGATGTGGTCGATCTGACAAGTCATACCCTGATTGGCCGCAAGTTATTCAGTGCCAGCGAAGACCTTGCGAGTTTTGATGCGGCGGGGGCACACCAGGGCTTCAACCGGGCGTCCACGCGCCTGATCAACGAGCTGATGGACTGGCTGGCGTCCCTATCCAGGGGCTGATCGTCTATATTTGAAACAGTTTTTCAATTCATACAACAACGAGGAGACATAAATATGAACCGCTGGCTTGCCGTGCTTACGATTGCCTTGATTCCTGCTATTGTTCATGCCGAACAGGCGGAAAAGTTTGGCAACATTGAGGTCCATTACAACGCCATGCTGACCAGCGATTTGCTGCCGGATGTGGCACGCGCCTACAACATCGATCGCAGCAATACCCGCGGCCTGTTGACCATCTCCGTCCTGCGCAAGAATGCAATGGGGGTGGGCATGCCCATACCCGCAAGACTTTCCGTATATGACGTTAACCTGAACAGTCAGCTTTCCAACATCGATATGCGGGAAATCAGGGAAGGCGCTGCGGTCTATTATTTGGGCGACTTCCGCGTTATTCCGCCCAGTACATTGAAATTTAATGTCACCGTGGAGATCTCGGGCGAACCTAACAGGGAAGTGACATTCAGTCGGAAATTTTATAAATAGGATGCAAGCTGGTCAGGAGCGGGCAAATCCTCACCTAGATCCCCAGGCGTATCAACCCCCACAAACCAAATCCGGCCACCATCAGGCCCGCTGCCATTCGGGTAATCCAGTTTTGCAGGAATGGTTGAAGCGAGCGGGCGAACAAACCCATGCCCAGCAGATTGGGCAGGGTGCCAAGTCCGAATGCCAGCATTAGCGCAGCGCCACCCGCTGCACTTCCTGATGCGAGGGCAGAAATCAGTACTGAATAAACCAGGCCGCAAGGGAGCCAACCCCACACCATGCCGGCCAGAAAGGCGCCTGGAAGATTGCGCACAGGCAGGAGCCTTTTGAAGAGAGGCTGCACGTGCCCCCAGAGCTTGCCGCCGGCTTTTTCAAACAGGAGCACCCAGCGATTCCAGCCCGCCAGATACAGGCCGAGCAGAACCATCACAAGCTGCGCGAGAATATAAAGCGCCATTTGCAGCGGACGAATCTGCAGCAGGTTGAGGCTTGCACTCAGGCCGCCTGCGAGGACGCCGAAGAGTGTATAGCTCAGCACGCGTCCCACGTTGTAGCCGATGTGCAGGCGGAAGGGAGGAACCGTGCCATCCGTACGGAACGAAAACGCGGCAACGATGCCGCCGCACATGCCGGCGCAATGGACACCGCCCAGCAGACCGACCAGCAGTGCAGAGAGCAGTGAGAATTCAATCATTGCGGTTCCGGACTTCGGTAAAACAGTTCATTACAAGGGACACGAGGAAACGCAAACGTCTCAATGAGCAGGAAAATGTCCGATTCTGCAAGGAGCGGCAGCCAGGCCGGCTCATCCGGTGGATTCCTCTTGTGTCCGTTGCGCATTCAGTGCGGCCTTGTCGTTTTCCGCCTTGAATGAATTGCGTCCGGCCAGCCATACGAGCACCACTACCGGCAACCCGATCAGCGCCGTGCCAGTGAAGAATGTCGGGTAGCCATAAGCGTCGACAAAGTCACCGGAAAATCCGGCAATGAACTTGGGCAGCAATAACATCACTGAACTGAACAGCGCATATTGTGTGGCGGAATACGCCTGGTTGGTCAGTCCGGAAAGATAGGCGACAAAAGCGCTGGATGCGATCCCTGCCGACAGGTTATCAGCAGAGATGGTGAATACCAGTGCGCCCACGTCGTGCCCCCGGCCCGTCAACCAGACGAACAGCAGATTGGAGCCGGCGGACAGGACCGCTCCGAGAAAGAGTGTACGCATCACGCCCATCCTTGCGGTGAGTACGCCACCGAACGCCGCTCCGGCAATGGTCATGATGACGCCGTAGACCTTGGAGACCGTCGCCACTTCATCCTTGGTGAAGCCCATGTCAACGTAGAAGGGATTGCTCATCACACCCATTACCACGTCCGAAATGCGGTAAGTCGCGATCAGGGCCAGAATCAGCAATGCCTGCCAGCGAAAGCGCTGTATGAAGTCGATGAACGGACTGAACACGGCATCGTAGAGCCAGGTCAGCAAATCCAGCTTTGCCCCGCGAAATCCCCTTGTCTGCAGGGCGGTGCGGGCGTGCGCTTCGCGTTCAAGCGTGACGCTCGCGATATGCGGCTTGGGTTCCTTGATGATCAGCGTGGTCAGCATGCCCACCAGCATGCAGACTGCCATCACCTTGTAGGCCACCTGCCAGGGATGGAAATCATAGGTAGCGCCGGAGGGATCAATCGCCGCGGCAATCCAGAGCACGCCTGCGCCTGCCGTAATCATGGCAATGCGGTAGCCCGCCTGGTAGGTGGCCGCCATCGCGCCCTGCTTTTCAAGTTCCACGGCCTCAATCCGATAGGCATCCAGGGCGATATCCTGAGTCGCTGAAGCAAAGGCTACGGCAAGGGCAAAGAGCACAGTGTGAGAAAGGCTCAGCACCGGGTCGGTGTTCGCCATGCCCAGCAATGCCGAGGCGATCACGACTTGCGAAACCAGCAGCCAGGAGCGGCGCCTGCCCATTCTTGCAGTAAGAAACGGCAACGGCAGCCGGTCGACCAGTGGCGACCACAACCATTTAACCCCATAGGCCAGGCCTACCCAGCTCAGGTGACCGATGGTGGCACGATCAATTCCTGCTTCGCGCAACCAGAACGACAGGGTGCCCAGCACCAGCAGCAGCGGCAGCCCGGCAGAGAAGCCGAGGAACAGCATGCCGATGACCCGTGGATGGGTGTAGACCTTGAAAGCTACAAGCCAGGGGTGGGGGGATGTCACAATGTGAAATCGTAATCAACGATGAGCGGTGCATGGTCGCTGAATCGTTGTTGCTTGAACACGCTCGCGGATTTGGCCCTGGCGGCGATGCCGGCGGTGGCAATCTGATAGTCGATGCGCCAGCCGACATTTTTGGCCCAGGCCTGGCCGCGATTGCTCCACCAGGTGTAAGCCTCGCCGCCATGATCAGGGTAGAGTGCGCGGTACACATCGACGAAGCCAAGTTCGTCAAACACGCGAGTGAGCCATGCACGCTCTTCAGGCAGGAAGCCGGAGTTTTTCTGGTTGGATTTCCAGTTCTTGAGGTCGATTTCGCGGTGGGCGATGTTCCAGTCGCCACACAGGATTATTTCTCGCTTGGACTGGGCGAGGCGTGCAAGGTGTGGGAAGAACTCGTCCAGGAAATGGAATTTGACCTGCTGCCGTTCTGCCGAGGATGAGCCGGAGGGAAAATAGACGGAAATGACGCTGATATTGGCGAAGTCGGCCTGCACATAGCGGCCTTCGGCATCGAAGTCCGGGTGGCCGATGCCGATCATGGTTCGCTTCGGGGCTATGCGGCTATAAAGGCCAACGCCGCTGTAGCCTTTCTTTTCCGCATAGTGGAAACGTCCGTTAAGGCCGTCGCAAACAAGATATTCGGGTTTCATGTCGACAGCGTGGGCCTTGAGTTCCTGCACGCAGACAACGTCTGCGCCCTGCTGGGGCAGCCAGACATAGAAGCCTTTGCTGGCAGCCGAGCGAATGCCATTGAGATTGGCCGATATAATTCTCATCAAGATTGCTTCAAGAAAAGTGAAAAATGTCCGCTTATAGGTCCGAATTTCTGGAGTTCGCCATTGAATCGGGTGTCTTGTGCTTTGGCGAATTCAAGACCAAAGCGGGGCGCCTGTCTCCCTACTTTTTTAATGCCGGGCTCTTCAACGATGGAGTCAAGGTGAAAAAACTAGGGGAATTCTACGCCAAAGCCATCGTCGAATCGGGCATCGAGTTCGACGTGCTGTTTGGTCCAGCATACAAAGGCATCCCGCTGGCAACATCGGTCGCCATTTCCCTCGTGGGCATGGGCCGGAATGTACCCTTCGCCTTCAACCGTAAAGAGGCAAAGGATCATGGCGAAGGTGGTACGGTGATTGGTGCTGTACTGACGGGCAGGGTATTGATCGTCGATGATGTGATTTCCGCGGGCACTTCTGTGCGGGAGTCGGTGGAACTGATACGATCCCAGAAGGCCCAGCTTGCAGGCGTGGTGATTGCATTGGATCGGATGGAGAAAGGTGGGGGGGAAAAATCAGCTGTGCAGGAAGTTCAGGACGAATATGGCATGCCTGTGCTATCGGTGGTGAACCTGGCTGATCTGCTGACGTTTCTGCAGGCGAAAGCGGATTGGGGTGATCGATTAGAGGCGGTTGCGCGCTATCGGGAGCAGTATGGGATTTAAGCATCGCCTGTTGATTATGTTTGCGCTTTGGCTGGGCATGGCTCAGCTGGTCTCGGCTGATGGCAGTTCCAAAAAACTCTACCGATGGGTAGACGACAAAGGCCATGTGCACTACGGAGATACATTGCCAGCCACGGCGGGAATCAGCGGTAGTGAGGAGTTGGGCAAAAGCGGTCAGGTTATGAAGCGATCAGAATCGCTGGCCGAGCGGAAAGTTCGGCTGGCGGAAGAGGCCGAAGCGGCCAGAATCAAGAAGGAAAAGGATGAGCAGAACCGGCTGGACCAGGCGCTGCTTGGTACCTATACCAGCGAGAAGGAAATCGACCTGGCGCGTGACCGCGCCCTTGAGTTTCATCAATTGGCCATCAATAGCGCTCAGATACGCATCTCTCAGGTTGTGGTCAACCAAAAGGAGGTGAATGCAAATGCTGAAGCTTTTTTCAAGCGGGGCAAGGCAGTGCCGGCTTACTTGCAAAATCAGATCGATGCAAACCAGGCTGAACTGGACAGTCTGAACCGAATCATCAAGGCCAACCAAGAAGCCCTGATCGGGGTCCGGCAGAAATATGATGAGGACAAGCACCGCTATAGGGAACTGACTGGAAGATAGCGTACGTCGCTGAATTCAAGCCAAAAGACTGGCGCTATCAGATCAGGGTCTTCCACCGCTGTCGCAATGGCAGCGACCAACTGGCCGCATTCTTCAGGAGTGAACACATCTGGCACACGCCGCATCATGTCGGCCAGTTTGCGGGCACAGACAGTCTGGCCGCTTGGATGCTGAACGCTCAGAGCGGTGCTGGTCCTGCCCGAATCTTCATCCCCCATTGCCAAAAGCAGGGACGCCTGCTCGCCTTGCCAGCGCTCGCAACAGGATTTACTAGCCTATCAGGAATTGCATCATCAATGTCTTCTGGAATGGACACGGCCATGCCCCGAACATCATCCCTGCTTTCATGAGCCATCGACTTCGTTGCAAGAAATTCGTGACGTCTGCCAAGCTGTCGCGATCACGGCAGTTGTAATCAAAGCTCAGCCACCCAATTTTCCCTTGAGAATGTCGTTGACTTGCTGGGGATTGGCCTTGCCGCGGGTCGCCTTCATCACCTGACCCACCAGCGCATTGAATGCCTTATCCTTGCCGGCCAGGAATTCTTCGACAGACTTTGGATTGGCGGCAAGCACCTCATCGACTATTTTTCCAATGGCGCCACTGTCCGACAGTTGCTTCAGCCCCTTGGCTTCAATGATGGCATCCACTGCACCTTCGCCATTCCAGAGTCCTTCAAAGACTTGTTTGGCTGTTTTGGAAGAGAGTGTTCCGTCGGTGATTCTGCGAATGAGCAAGGCTATCTGCTCGGCACTGATCGGACTTTCGTTGATCGAACGTTCAGCCTTGTTGAGTGCGCCGGAGAGGTCGCCCATGATCCAGTTTGCCGCAGGTTTGGCCTCGACATGCTGTCCAATCACCGCTTCAAAATAATCAGCCAGTTCCCTTGATGCAGTCAGCATATCGGCATCGTAGGCACTTAATCCCAGATCCAGAATAAAGTGAGCGCGTTTGCTTTCGGGTAACTCGGGCAGTCCTTCCTTGACCTTGGCGATCCACTCTTCGCCAATGACGAGTGGCGGAAGATCGGGATCGGGGAAGTAACGGTAATCGTGTGCATCTTCCTTGCTGCGCATGGCGCGTGTCTCGCCGATGTCCGAGTCGAACAGCACAGTGGACTGATGGATGGTGCCGCCGTCTTCAAGCGTTTCGATTTGCCAGCGCGCTTCATACTCGATTGCCTGCTGCAGAAAGCGGAATGAATTGAGGTTCTTGATTTCACGCCGGGTGCCCAGCCTGTCTGCTCCCCTGGGGCGAACGGATACGTTCGCGTCAACCCTGAAACTGCCTTCCTGCATGTTGCCATCGCAAATGCCAATCCACGTCACCAGGGTATGCAGGGCGCGGGCATAAGCCACCGCTTCTTCAGCCGAACGCATGTCGGGCTCGGAGACAATTTCCAGCAAAGGTGTCCCGGCGCGGTTGAGGTCGATTCCCGTCATGCCATGGAAATCCTCATGCAGAGATTTCCCCGCGTCTTCCTCCAGATGCGCGCGGGTGATGCGTATGGTCTTTTCCTCGTCGCCGACTCGGATCGACAACTCGCCCTTTTCCACGATGGGAAGTTCGTACTGACTGATCTGGTAGCCCTTGGGCAGATCGGGATAGAAATAATTCTTGCGGGCAAAAATCGACCTGCGGTTGATTCCGGCGCCAATCGCCAGACCAAAGCCGATGGCGCGCTCAACCGCACCCCTGTTCATCACCGGCAGTACGCCGGGCAGTGCAATATCGACTCCGCAGGCCTGCGTGTTCGGTGCAGCCCCGAACGCGGTCGATGCGCCGGAGAAAATCTTGGATTGGGTAGAAAGCTGGGTATGGACTTCCAGTCCGATGACAATCTCCCAATTTGTCCTGCCCCGTTGCATCTCAAATCCCCTCAGGCATGCGACGGTGCCAGTCTGTGATCAGTTGATACTGGTGCGCTGCGTTCAACAGTCCTGCTTCGGCAAAGTAATCGCCAATCAATTGCATGCCGATGGGGCGCTTACTGGTTGTGAAACCGCAAGGAACAGACATGCCTGGCAGCCCTGCCAGGTTAACAGCAATGGTGTAGATATCCGAGAGATACATGGCGACGGGGTCGGCTGCCTTCTCGCCAAAATTGAATGCAGCGGTAGGCGCGGTGGGACCCAGAATCACATCACACAGCTTGAAGGCAGCGCTGAAATCGGTGGCAATCAGGCGGCGGATTTTTTGTGCCTGCAGGTAATAGGCATCATAGTACCCATGCGAGAGGACGTAGGTGCCAATCATAATGCGGCGCTTGACTTCGGCACCAAACCCTTCGGCGCGTGACCTTTCATACATGTCCAGCAAATCCTTGTACTCGCTGGCGCGATGGCCGTAGCGCACTCCATCGAAGCGGGAAAGATTGGATGAGGCTTCCGCGGGCGCGAGTACATAGTAGGCAGGAACCGACAGCCCAGAGTTGGGCAGACTGATGTCGACTGTCGTTGCGCCGAGTTTGCGATAGTCCGCAATGGCAGCCTCAACGCTGCTTGCAACTTCGGCCGCCAATCCTTCGCCGAAAAACTCCTTCGGCAAACCAATGCGCAGGCCAGTCAAAGGCTTGTCCAGGTCGCGCGTGTAATCTTCTGTTTCACGTTCGATGCTGGTGGAGTCCTTCGGATCGAAGCCGGCCATGACGTTCATCAGCAGGGCGCAGTCTTCGGCGGATTTGGCCATGGGCCCCGCCTGGTCGAGCGACGAGGCGAAGGCGATCATGCCATAGCGTGAGCACACGCCATATGTTGGCTTGAGCCCGGTGATGCCGCACAATGATGCGGGCTGGCGAATGGAACCGCCGGTATCGGTGCCGGTTGCGGCAGGCGCCAGGCGGGCGGCTATGGCAGCAGCCGAGCCACCCGATGAGCCGCCGGGCACCGCATTTTCATCCCAAGGGTTCTTCACCGGTCCGAAAAAGCTGGTTTCGTTGGACGAGCCCATGGCGAACTCGTCCATATTGGTCTTGCCCAGGTTGACCATGCCGGCCGTCCTGAACTTGGCGATTACCGTGGCGTCGTAAGGAGCGACAAAATTGCCAAGCATGTTGGAACCGCAGGTAGTGAGCCAGCCATCGGTGCAGAAGATGTCTTTTTGTGCGACCGGGATGCCGGTCAGCAGACCGGAATTGCCGGCAGCGCGCAACTGATCGGCCAAGCCAGCTTCGGCAAGGGTTTTGTCACGATCCACAGTAATAAAGGCATTGAAGCGTGGATTAAGGCTATCGATACGCGACAGGAAGTCCTTTGCCAGTTCCTCGGCGGATAATTTGCCGGCACACAGGGCATCGGAGAGTTCTTTGAGGGACGCGTTGATCATGGTTGCACGCTGGACAAGTGAGTGGAGCAGACCGCAAGACTGGACATTATTTCAGCAAGTCCATCTTGCCTGGATTCGCACTCGATGACTTTCGGTACCAGGTATAAGCCGTTTTCCACCGCAGGTGCGATGGCCTGGAACTTTTCCCGCTGATTGGGCTCGGTAGGCATGTCCTCTCGCAGGCGAAGCTGCACATCGCGGGCGTGGGACATGGGCTCGACACCCGAGGTATCCACTGCCTGCATTTGCTCGATCAGGCCAAAGATGTTGTTCAATTGGACTTGCATTCCGGCCGCTTCTTCGGCGCTAATGGATAAGCGCGCCAGACGGGCAATGCGATGGATATCTTGCAGACTCAGGGACATATGGAATAGGGCTGAAAACCATGTAAACAGGAAACGGGTCGGGAGTATGCCCCACCTAGCCCGATAGGTTATCATAGCCGCTTATTTTCTTTAAATACCGCGCGTTAGCACGGTTTGTAACGCAAAACGCCTTCGGCGCAAGGACAACATGCTCGGTTTTCTTACCCAATATTTTTCTACCGACCTGGCCATTGACCTGGGTACGGCCAATACGCTGATCTATGTCCGCGGCAAAGGCATCGTGCTGGATGAGCCTTCCGTGGTTGCCATTCGCATCGACATGAATGCTGGTGGCAAAAAGACCATTCAGGCTGTCGGCCTGGCAGCCAAACAGATGCTCGGCCGCACACCCGGCTCCATGAATGCGATCCGGCCCATGAAGGATGGCGTGATCGCGGACTTTACCGTGACCGAGCAAATGCTCAAATTCTTCATCAAGAAGGTTCACGATTCCAAGCTGTTCCAACCTAGCCCCCGCATTATCATTTGCGTGCCGTATGGCTCCACTCAGGTGGAACGCCGGGCGATCCGTGAATCGGCCATTGGCGCTGGCGCCCGCCAGGTCTATTTGATCGAGGAACCCATGGCGGCGGCGATCGGTGCTGGCCTGCCGGTTGCCGAAGCGACGGGCTCCATGGTGGTCGACATTGGGGGCGGCACCACCGAGGTCGGCGTGATTTCCCTGGGCGGCATTGTCTATGCGTCCTCGGTGCGGGTGGGCGGCGACAAGTTCGACGAATCCATCATCAGTTACATCCGGCGCAACTATGGCATGCTGATCGGTGAGGCCACCGCAGAGTCGATCAAGAAACAAATGGGTTCGGCTTTCCCCGGAGCCGAGGTGCGCGAAATGGAAGTCAAGGGCCGCAGCCTCGCGGAAGGCATTCCACGCAGCTTCACCGTGACCAGCAACGAAATTCTCGAAGCCCTGACCGATCCGCTCAATAACATCGTCAGCGCGGTCAAGCAGGCGCTGGAGCAGACCCCGCCTGAACTGGGCGCCGACATTGCGGAAAAGGGCATGGTGGTGACCGGTGGCGGCGCGCTGCTGCGCGATCTTGACCGGCTGCTGATGGAAGAAACCGGCCTGCCGGTCATTATTGCGGAAGACCCGCTGACATGCGTGGTGCGCGGCTCGGGCAAGGCGCTGGAAGACATGGAAAAGCTTCCCACGGTTTTCACCCATGAGTGATGGCGTAGTCGCCGAAGTCGCACTGATTCCACGTACTTAAGCCGGGGCAGACATGGCCGCCCCGACTCATCCGCTCTTTACCCGAACAATTGGCCCGGGTAGTCGACTGGCAATCTGGACAGCGATTTCTGTTCTCGTCATTATTTTAGACTCACGCTTCAACAGTTTGTCCCTGCTGCGCAGCGGACTTGCTTCCCTGCTTCTCCCGGTTCAGGCGGCTGTTCGGATTCCGGTCGAGTTATCGTCGGAAGTGAGCGGTTATCTTGTGCGACATCGTGTAATGCAGAAGGACAACCAGGCGCTAGTTAGCCAGCACGTGCAAGACATGGCTCAGTTGCATCGGCTGACTGACCTGGAATCCGAGAACGCCCAGTTGCGCAGTCTGCTGAATTTCCGCGCAAGAGTAAAAAACAATGCTGTTGCGGCAGAAATCTGGAGCATTTCGCGCGATCCATTTTCGCGCCGGGCTTTGCTGGACAAGGGCGTCGATGCGGGAGTCGCTGCAGGGCAGGCAGTCGTGGACGCCCAGGGTTTGCTGGGGCAGGTTGCGCGGACCTATCCCTTCAGTAGTGAAGTCTTGATGGTGACGGATCCCGATCAGGTAGTTCCTGCATACGTTCAGCGCACCGGACAGCGGGTGCTGGTGTTTGGCACTGGATATGGATTGGAAATCCGTTATCAGCCATCAACCGCGGATATAAGACGCGATGATGTGCTGCTGACGTCCGGAATTGACCATGTTTACCCGGAAGGTCTGCCGCTGGCCCGAGTGAGTAATGTGGTACGGCCGAGTTCCAACCCCTATGCCAAAGTGTATTGCGTGCCTATCGCCAATGTGGGTGGCAGCAGAATGTTGATGGTGTTGCTCAAACCCGTTGGAACGGAACAGAAACGATGATCGGACAGACCTCGGTCATGCCGGAATCACAGGCCGGATGGGGAATGATCCTGCTGACGCTGTTATTGGCGCTGGCCATGAAGCTCATGCCATGGTCTGGTTCGGGATTGGCCTTGCGACCGGACTTTCTTCTGGTGGTGCTGCTTATCTGGGCGCAAAAGCGTCCCACTCTGGTTGGCATGGCCCTAGCCTGGCCGCTGGGATTGCTGGCAGATATTCAGGATGGGGTTGTGTTGGGTCAGCATGCGCTGGGCTACGTGGTGGGTGTTTTTCTTGTCCAGTATTTGCAGCGGCGGCTCATGCAGTTCGCCCTGCCTTTTCAGGCCATGCATATCTTCGTGATTTTGCTGCTGGTTGAAGTGGTCACCCTGGTCATTGGCTGGACCTCGGGCAAGACCCCGCAATTGGGCACCATCTTAACTGCGGCGCCGATTGGTGCTGTGCTGTGGTATTTGCTGGCATATCTCGCGAAAATCCCCGCTGCGGCGAAACAACGGGGCTAAGAGCCTATTTCATCAGGGGGAAATGAATAATGGACTGCTGTCAAAGCCCGGATGATTGGGGGGCGACCGCAGAAGGTGTAGCCGGCGTTATGCTTCTGGCGGTGACAAGCTGGAATGGAGCGCGTAGCGCCAACCGCGGACGCCCGGCAACGCTCGCGCTGGCTGATCCCGCACTGTGTGGAGGTCTTGGGAACATTCGGGGGCCCCTTCACAGGTTACGCGTCTCGCCAGCCATCCCGCCATGCTGTCGTCGCGCGTCCAATCTCCCCAGCAATAGGCGCGAATGGTTTCTGAACTAAAGAATCTCCAAGCTGAACTTGGACGATTTCACGGGCGACTCAAATGGGCGGCAGTCTTCGCTGTCCTGCTTGCACTTGCATTGCTGGGGCGCCTGTTTTTCATGCAGGTGCTGCGTTACGAGCGTTACCTTGCACAGGCCGAATCCAACAGGATCACCATGGTTCCCAGCCCGCCCGGACGGGGACTGATAATGGATCGGAAGGGTAATGCGCTGGTGGAAAATTATTCGGCTTACACGGTTGAACTGACCCAGTCCAAGGCTGGCGATCTTGATCATACCCTGGCCGAAATCGGCACGCTGATCGAAATTACACCCAAGGATATCCAGCGCTTCAAGAAACTGCTGGAAGAGTCGCGCGAGTTTGAAACCATCCCCTTGAAAAGCAGGCTGACCGATCAGGAGGTGGCCATATTGGCGGCGAACCACTACCGTCTGCCGGGCGTAGAAGTAAAAGCCCGCTTGTATCGCAACTATCCGGTGGGCGAGGGGCTGTCCCACGTCATTGGCCACATCGGCCGCATTAATGACAGTGACCTGAAGGGGCTGAAAGAAAGCGGCAGGTTGCTGAATTACAAGGGCTCGGTACATATCGGCAAAGTTGGCTTGGAGCAGAGCTACGAGGCAGTGCTGCATGGCCGTACAGGTTTTGACCAGATGGAAACGGATGCAGCAGGCCATGCGGTGCGCTTGTTGGCGCGAGTGGCCCCGGTACCGGGCCAGGACCTGATTCTTAACCTCGACAAGGAGTTGCAAACGGTGGCCGAGCATGCCTTTGGCGATTATCGCGGGGCTCTCGTTGCACTCGATCCCAATACGGGCGGAGTACTGGCCATGGTTAGCAAGCCAGGGTTTGATCCCAATCTGTTTGTTGATGGCATCGATCCTGTAAGCTGGAAAGAGCTGATCGAGTCTCCGGACCGCCCCATGGTGAATCGCGCGGTTAATGGTGTTTATCCCCCGGGCTCGACGATCAAGCCGTTCATGGCCATGGGTGCGCTGGAACTCGGAGTGAGAAAGTCGACGGATACCATTTTCGATCCTGGCTACTATTCAATTCCAGGTAGCAGCCATCGTTATCGCGACTGGCGCAAGGGCGGACATGGACTGGTGGACTTGCACAAGTCCATCGTTCAGTCCGTTGATACCTACTACTATCGACTCGCGGTGGATATGGGTATCGACCGCATGCATGATTTCTTGTCCCAGTTTGGTTTCGGCAGCAAGACAGGCATCGATCTTGACGGGGAATCGAGCGGTTTGCTGCCGTCGCGCGAATGGAAGGAGAAACGCTGGCACAAACCCTGGATGATTGGAGAAACTGTCATTGCCGGAATTGGTCAAGGGTACAATTTGATGACTCCCCTGCAATTGGCCGCGGCGGTGTCGATGCTGGCGAATGGCGGCACTTATTACGAGCCCCATCTGGTCAAAGCCTTACGTGATGGCCAGACTCACCAGGAGGCACCCATTCCCCTCAAAGTCTTGCATCAAGCCAATTTCAAGCCCGAGTACTTGCAGCAGGTTCGTTCCGCCATGGTTGACGTGATGCGACCGGGCGGTACCGCGGTGGCGGCGGGAGCCGGCGCCGAGTACGAGATTGCAGGCAAGACAGGCACAGCGCAGGTATACAGTGTGAGACAGAATGAACGGTATGATGCAGGCCGGGTAGCCAAGCGCCTTCGAGATCACGCTTTGTTTGTCGCGTTTGCGCCTGCTGACAAGCCGAGAATTGCACTGGCGGTTATTGTGGAAAATGGGGGCCATGGAGGATCCACTGCAGCACCGATTGCACGTGCAGTGTTTGACTACTATCTTCTGGGTCGCAGGCCTCCGGGGATGATCAAAGAGGGCAGCAATGAATCGGCAGGTGATTAGATACAGGGTCCGCAAGGTGCTGAGGCATCTTGATGGCGTTCTTCTGGCACAGATCATCATCCTGCTTATGGTCAGTACGGCAGTTGTCTACAGTGCATCCGGCCAGAGTGTGGATCGATTGATGGGGCACTTGACCAATATTCTTGCGGGGTTGACGGTGCTACTGCTGGTAGCCAACATTCCGCCACATATTCTTTCCAAACTCGGGCCGCCGCTTTACGCAACCGGCATAGTGTTGCTGATTGGAGTCGCGATATTTGGTGAAGTGCGCAACGGTTCACGTCGATGGTTGAACCTGGGCATAGGCGCCATCCAGCCTTCCGAGTTGCTGAAAATTGCGCTTCCGTTGATGCTGGCGTGGTACTTTCAGCGGCGGGAAGGTATTTTGCGGCACCGGGATTTTCTGGTTGCCGCGCTGCTAGTGGTCATTCCCCTGCTGCTGATTCTGCACCAGCCGGATTTGGGCACAGCGATGCTAATAGTCGCTTCCGGATTCTATCTGCTGTTCTTCGCCGGCCTGTCCTGGAAGATTATCGCCGGATCGGCAGCCGCCATTGGTGCTTTCATGCCTGTAGCCTGGAACATGATGCATGACTACCAGAGACAGCGCGTTCTGACCCTGTTTGATCCAACATCTGATCCATTGGGCGCCGGATATCACATCATCCAGTCCACGATTGCAATTGGTTCAGGCGGGTTTCTGGGCAAGGGGTGGATGGAGGGTACACAGTCACGATTGGATTTCATTCCCGAGCGAACCACCGATTTTGTGTTTGCGGTCTTCGGTGAAGAATTCGGCATGCTGGGCGCCATTCTCCTTGTATCGCTGTATCTGGGCATTGTGGCACGTGGGTTGCTGATTGCTTCCCGTGGGGCGACACTCTTTTCACGTCTGATGGCAGCTACAATCAGTCTGAATCTTTTCACCTATGTATTTGTCAATATGGGGATGGTATCGGGCATCGTGCCCGTGGTCGGTGTGCCTCTTCCACTCATGAGCTATGGTGGAACTGCCATGGTCACGCTGATGATCGGCTTTGGCATTCTGATGAGCGTGGCCACCCACCGTAAGCTGCTAAAAACATGAAGTCGATTATTCCTCTCGTCCCACTCCTGGTTTTGTCTGCGTGCTCAGCGCTTCCGCCTGCATCTCACACAACTTCCTCCGCTGGAACGGTGGTGGGGCAGGTCCTGCCTGCCAGGCCTGGCGGCTATTATCAGGATGATGGCCCGGGGGAGAATCCTCCGCCCAATCTGGACGGTATCCCGGATGCGGTGCCAAAAAAGGAACAACTTGATCCAGTTGCAAACAGAATCTATGTGGCATTGGGGCAGACCTATGTGCCGGACACTCAGTTGAAGCCTTTTGTTCAGGAAGGGGTTGCTTCGTGGTATGGGCGAAAATTCAATGGAAAGCGAACATCATCGGGTGAACCTTACGATATGTATGCCATGACGGCCGCTCACCCGACGCTGCCCATTCCCAGCTATGCGCGGGTAACGGCATTGTCGTCTGGAAAATCAGTCGTTGTGCGTATCAATGACCGGGGACCCTTCCACAGCAGCCGGGTCATCGACCTTTCTTACACGGCGGCTTACAAACTGGGAATAGTGGGTCATGGGCAGGGCAGAGTGCGCGTGGAAAGTATTGATCCGGACAGGGACGATGTTGCAGGCAACCCAATGCCGGGCGGTATTTACATTCAGCTGGGTGCCTTCAGCAGGCTCGACAATGCGCAGATCATGCTCGATCATGCCAAAATAAACATTGGGTTTGATCCTGACAAGGGGCATATCGTGTTTTCAGATGGCTTGCACCGGGTAAGCCTGGGGCCGCTTGCCGGTGAAGATGAGGCCGACACACTGGTCGATCGGGTGAGGGATGCGCTGCATATCAACCCGGTGAAAGTATTTCGATAAATGTTGATTGATCTCGAGCCTGTTCAGACGGGAAACCGTATCTGTAGGATGGCTTTATGCACATGACCGCCAACACCAAATCACACCTGCTTCGTGCGCGATCACCCATGAAACTCGTATGGCTTTTGCTGTTCGTTTCTTGCTCATCCAATGCGATTGACGTTCCCCCGCCGCCGCAAATTGCAGCCAGGACGTATGTCCTTATCGATGCGGCGAACGGCGCGAAACTGGCCGGGAGCAGGGAAGACGGGAAGATCGAGCCCGCGTCACTGACCAAATTGATGACTGCGTATCTTGTTTTTTCTGCGCTCAAGGAAGGCAAGTTGAAGCTGGATGAAGCGTTGACGCCATCCGATAAGGCCTTTCATTCCGAAGGTTCGCGTATGTTCCTGCCCCAGGGCAAACCGGCGAAGGTGGAAGACCTGATACGCGGCATGATCGTTCAATCCGGCAATGATGCAACGCTCACTCTGGCGGAAGGAGTGGGCGGAACAGAGGAAAATTTTGTCGCCCAAATGAACAATCTGGCCGCCAAAATCGGCCTGACCTCGACGCACTTTGAAAATGCCACGGGTCTTCCAGCTGCAAATCATTTCAGCAGTGCGCTCGATCTAGCAAAGCTGACAAATGTATTGATTCGGGATTTTCCGGAGGCTTACCGGAAATACTATTCGCAAAAGGAATTTACCTATAACGGCATTACCCAGCCCAATCGGAATCGCTTGCTCTGGCTTGACCCCAACGTGGATGGCGTAAAAACAGGGCACACCGAGAGTGCGGGATATTGCTTGGTCGCGTCTGCCAGCCGCGGCGATCGGCGCCTGATATCGGTGGTCACAGGCACAGGTTCCGATCAGGCGCGCACCATCGAAAGTCAGAAGCTCCTGAACTATGGCTTTCAGTATTTCGATACGGTCAAGCTCTATCAGGCCAACCAGACAGTGAAAGCGATCCCCGTTTACCGGGGCAGTCGCAATCTGTTGCGCCTGGGATTCCCCCAGGCGTTCTATCTGACGTTGCCGCGCGGTACCGCCAACAGGATACAGGCCGAGGTGATTACCAAGCAGCCAGTTCTGGCACCAATCCATCTCGGCCAGGCGGTGGGGACGCTGCGAATCTGGGCGGGCGGCAAGTTCGTCGGTGAATTCCCCCTGTCGGCCCTGGACAATGTGAGCGTTGCGGGAATATTGGGCAGAGGGTGGGATAACCTGAAGCTTTTTGTCATGGACCTGTTCAAGTGATCTACCTTAACGGCCAGTGGCTGCCTTTGGACGAAGCCCGTATCCCGGTTCTGGACCGCGGGTTTGTGTTTGGCGACGGGGTGTATGAACTCATTCCCGTTTATGGGCGCAAAGCCTTCCGCATGGAAGAGCATCTGCGTCGCTTGCGGCACAGCCTTGACGGCATCCGGCTGCAAAATCCGCACCCCAATGCCGAATGGATTCAGATGATTGAGACGCTGATTGCTGCCCAGTCTTACGACAATCAATCAATCTACATGCAGATTACCCGCGGCGTCGCGCCACGTGACCATGCCTTTCCAAAAGGGGTGGCGCCTACCGTTTTCATGATGGCAAATCCCCTTCTGGAGCCGCCGCGCGAGCTGATTGAAACCGGCGTTCACGCAATCACAGGCAGCGACATCCGCTGGGGTCGATGCGATCTGAAAACGCTCAATCTGCTGCCCAACGTGCTCGGGCGGCAGGCCGCAGTGGAGCAGGGCTGCGTCGAGACTGTCATGTTTCGCGATGGTGCGCTCACTGAGGGTGCGGCTTCCAATATCTTTGTGGTGAAGAATGACGTGATCCTCGCACCGATCAAGGATCATCGAATGTTGCCCGGTATCACCTATGACGTGGTGCTGGAACTTGCGGCCGAAAATGGCATGGCCACTCAGGTCAGGGATATTGGAGAAGCGGAAGTGCGGGCGGCAGATGAACTCTGGCTGACTTCCTCCAGCCGGGAAGTTCAGGCGATAGTCATGCTTGATGGCGAAAATGTTGGACAGGGAATTCCTGGCCCGGTCTATCGTCGCATGTATGTCCTGTATCAGTCATTCAAGCAGAGGTTGACGCAGGCCAGCTGATAAAACCGCTGCATGCCAGAATTGTTGCGGGCTATTGTGTTTTGAAGCTGTTGCCAACCAGTTCCTTGACATTGGCCTGTGGCACATGGCACTGCGTACAGACGTATCGATTGTTGTTGCGCTGCCATTTGCCATCGACGTTGGTGTAATGGGAAGCCGGCATGGCAGTGGCCATTCCCTTGATTTTCTTCCCCATCAGGGCGGGTTTGTCGTGGCAGTCAAGGCATGAATTTTCGTCTGCCTTGATCGGGACGAATCCATCGATCGAATGGGGGATTTGTGGCGGCGCACCCGGATAGGCGCGGGGCAGCACCCCGCTTTTGTTTGGCGCCTTGTCGCTATAGGCAAAGACCGGGGGGGCAGGGTTGTCAAACACACTGGTTTTGCTCAGACCCATGCTGTCGTCGTGTATCGTAGGCGAACCTGCGTAAAGGGTGGTTGTCCCGCCCAGCAATGCCAACACGATTGTGACAGTCCAATGTTTCTTCATGTCTTTCTCCTCATGAATGGGGAATGATGAACACCGTAGTTCAGGCCATGTTCCACACAGACGGCAATGCAGCAGGCGCAACTGCTGCATTCGCCAAAACCGATCCCGCCACCTTCGGCGGCGGGTTCTAAATTCAGCACGTGGCGATCAGGCCTTGTAAACCTTCACCGCGCACTTCTTGTAGTCGTTCTCCTTCGAAATCGGGCAGGTCGCATCCAGCGTCAATTTGTTGATGAACACGCGCTCGTCGAACCAGGGGACAAATACCATGCCCTTGGGCATGATATTGCGGCCACCTGTTTCGACGCGGACCCTGACCTTGCCGCGGCGCGACTCCACCCAGACCAGGTCATTGCGCCTGAGACCGCGTTTGTCTGCATCACCTGGATGGATCCACAGTACGGCGTCCGGAAAGGCACGATGCAATTCCGGGACGCGCTGGGTCATGGTGCCGGAGTGCCATTGTTCGAGTACCCGGCCGGTGCACAGCCAGAGGTCATAGTTGGCGTCGGGTTGTTCGACGGGAGAAGCGTAAGGACGGAAAAAGATCTTGGCCTTGCCTGCCAGTGACTGGGGCGTGGCATCCGTGACCGCATCCAGGTTGCCGCTTGGTATGGACTTGTCAGCACCACCATAAAATTCGATGCCGCTGCCTTTCGTGACGTAAGGGTCGTACTCTTCATTGAAACGCCATTTGGTTTCCACCCAGTGGCCATCCTTTTCCACCACGGGCCACCTCAGGCCGCGTACATCATCCCGGTGGTAAACATCGAATGGCGCCAGATCATGGGCGTGGCCGGTACCGAATTGGCGATATTCCTCGAACAGGGCCTTTTCCGGGAACCAGCCATCCCCGAGCAGGGTGGAGGTCTGATTGTCATGACCCTTGGCCACGGCATCCGGCCAGGCGACTTTCCTGTTCTCAGGTGTGGCGAACAGAACCTCGTACAGCGTGGACTCGGGGCCGTAACCCATCTTTGTCGCCTCGGCCAGCACATCCGGCAGTTTGCCTTCAGGGAAACCCTCCACCTTGAGACCGGGAACTGGCTGCTCGCCCCAGACATCCTTCAACTTGAAGCGCTTGGAGAACTCCAGCATCATCCACACATCGGAGCGTGCATTCCCGGGCGGCGGAACCTGTTGGCGCCAATGCTGGGTGCGACGCTCCGCATTGCCGTAGGCGCCCCATTTTTCCGAGATCATGGAAGCGGGCAGGATAAGATCAGCCACTTTGGCAGAAATGCTGGGGTAGACTTCGGCGACCACAATGAAGTTGTCCATGTCGCGCGCCGCCTTGAGCCAGTGCAGCGCATTGGCAGTGTTCTGCCACGGATTGTTGACCTGGGTCCAGGCGAACTTGACTGTGCCATCTTCCAGGTCACGCATGATCTTGACGAAGTGGGAACCCACCACAGGGTTGATCGTGTTGGGCGGCAGTCCCCAGATTTTTTCGCTGATGTCGCGGTGCTTTTTGTTGTTGACCACCATATCCGCAGGCAGACGATGGGAAAAGGTGCCCACTTCGCGTGCGGTGCCGCAGGCGGACGGCTGGCCAGTCAGCGAGAAGGCGCCGTTGCCCGGCTGCGCCTGCTTGCCCAGCAGCAGATGGATGGCATACGTCTGCTCGTTAACCCAGGTACCGCGCTGGTGCTGGTTGAATCCCATGGTCCAATACGACACCGCCTTGCGGTTCTTGTCGCAGTAAAGATCCGCCAGCTGCTTGAGCTTGTTCTTGAAGCTTTCATCCGACTCATCCGCATCGCCCTTCGCCACCTGGGTGACGAAGTCCAGCGTATAGGGCTCCACCCCTTTCTTGAAATCTTCAAGGGATATCATCCAGTGCTTGCCTGCCGACCCGGTATTGGTCTGCTTGACCTTTTCCCCCGGCGTGCGCCGCTGGGCAATCGCCTCATACTCATCCAGGGTGCGCTCCTGCTCGTTGGCCACAATGTCCTTTTCCGCGGCAGATGCATACTTGTCCGCGTTCTTCGGCCGGAAGCCATAGCCAATGTCATAGGGGCCAGTGGCGAACACACAATGCTTGTTGACGAAATCCCAGTTCACGGCGTCACGCGCCAGAATTTCGCGGATAAGGTAGTTCTGGATGGCGAGATCGGTCGAAGGTTTGAAGATGATTTCAAGGTCGGCAAGTTCCGAACACATGTTGTGATAGGTGGTCAGGTTTACCAGCCGGGTATTCTTGTTGGAGAGCCGGCGGTCGGCGATACGCGACCACAGAATGGGATGCATCTCCGCCATGTTGGCGCCCCATAGCACAATGGTGTCGGTGGCCTCGATGTCATCGTAATTGCCTGCCGGCTCATCGATGCCAAACGTTTGCATGAAGGCGGCCACCGCAGAGGCCATGCAATGCCGAGCATTGGGGTCCAGGTTGTTGGAACGGAACCCGGCCTTCAACAGCTTGGCCGCCACATAGCCTTCCTGAACGGTGTATTGGCCGGAACCGAAAATCGCGACGCCGGTGGGCCCTTTTTCCTTGTAGGCACGGCGGAACTGGCGCTCCATTTCGTCCATGGCCTGGTCCCAGGTTACCGGGACAAATTGAGCTTTCTTGTCGAACTTGCCGTCCTTCATCCGCATCAGCGGCTGGGTCAAACGGTCCAGGCCATAAATGATTTTGCCATTGAAGTAGCCCTTGACGCAGTTGAGCCCTCTATTCACCGGTGCATCGGGGTCGCCCTTGGTGGCGACAATGCGGTTGTTCTTGGTTGCATACAGAATGCCGCAGCCGGTTCCACAGAAACGACATACACCTTTGTCCCATTTCCAGTCTTTTTCAAGCTCGGCTGCGGCGGCTTCAGCTAGTTTGGTCAATGGCAGACCTACCGTGGCGGCAGTTGAGGCAGCAACGGCGGATTTCATGAATTCGCGACGGGAGAGATGCATGGCGGTCTCCTTTAGGATTGGGTCAGGCGTTAAGATCAGCCAGGACCTGTTCGCTCAGGCCGGCATAGGGTTGAAGCTCGGCAGGAATCTCGTTAATGTCCCGCGTATCTTCCTCAAAGTAGTGGGTGACCATTTCAGCCATGGCCACTCCCGGAAGAGACTTGACTTGTTTCAGCAGATCAATTTCCGCCTGGATATCTTCAGCTTCCAACACGGCAACGAGGCGGCTGGTGGCAGAATCCTGTTGGTGCACCTCCACCCCAGGCAATTCAGAGAGTGCTTCGGCCACTGAGCGCAAAGCATCAGGCCGGGCGACGACAAGTACGCCTGACAGGTTCATGGCATTCCTCCTTGGTTTATGCAATTAGGCAAGCGCTGATTAATTCATTTTTCTGTCATTGCGACCGGGGGCACGGCGTGGTGGGAAGCGATCCCGTTCAGAATGAACATCAAGGTGTTACTGGAGCCATTTGTGTTTTTGCCCAGCGCATGACAGATAAGTCAGCTTATTTTTAGGCTATGCTGCCCCGATAAGCGAGAAAAAACCTTGATTGATATCAAGATTTGTTTGCTGTGAGGCCCATGGCGGCCATAATTAAGAAGAGGGGGAGAGTTATGAGCTTTGCAGCGATGCGAAAAATTGCGAGCAATCATGGGGCCTTGTCGAGTCTGCCCCTGTTTCGTGAATTGACACAGGACGAGATCATTTACCTTGGCAGTAGTGTGAGGGAACTGCGCCTGAGCAAGGGACAGCTGCTTTTCAACAAGGGGGATATTCCCCATGGATTTTATGTTCTGCGAGAAGGGCTCATTCAATTGTCTTTTCCCTCCGAACAGGGGCTGGAACGGGTGTTGGAAGTGATCAAACCGGGTGAATGTTTTGGTGAGGCGCTGCTTTTTCTGGAAAAGCCTTACCCTGTTTGTGCCCAGGCAATTCAGGATTCTTTGGTGCTGGACGTGCCGGGCGAAACCATTTTGTCCCTGCTGGACCAGGATAGCCGCTTGGCCCGAAAGATGTTGGCCGGAATCAGCATGCGTTTGCACGAGCTGGTGACCAACCTGGAGACCTGTTCCATGCGTTCCGGTACACAACGTGTTGCCTGCATGTTGCAACATCACGCGCCTGATAGAGCAACCAAGCAATATAAGGTTGCGCTTCCTGCCGCAAAGCAAGTCATCGCATCCCAGCTTAATCTGACCCCCGAAACCTTTTCCCGGGTGTTGCATGTGTTGAGCGATGCCGGGTTAATAAAGGTCTCGCGCCGGGTCATCGAGGTTCTGGACGCGGAGGGCTTGCGCCGGTTTGAGGGGTGAGTGCGATGGAGAAGTAAAATGCAACCCTGCACTTACTATCTTTTGCTTCAATGGACGACAGCCTGCTTGAATTTCCGTGCGATTTTCCCCTCAAGATCATGGGGGCGGCACGGGACGACTTTGCCCAGGCGCTGGTGGCTGTGGTACGCGCTCATGCGCCGGATTTCAATCCGGCTTCGGTCGCGATTCGGGCAAGTGGTAAAGGCAATTACCTGGCGCTTACGTGCACGATCCGGGCTCAATCACGCGAACAGCTTGATAAGCTTTACCGGGATTTAACCCGTCATCCCTACGTCAAAATTGTGCTCTAGTGAGTATCCGCATCCAACATTTGGGCTTGGTGGAGTACGAGCCCACCTGGAGGGCGATGCAGTCATTCACTGCCGAGCGAGATGTTTCCACTCCGGATGAACTGTGGGTGCTCGAACATCCGCCTCTGTTTACCCTGGGTCAGGCCGGCAAGCGCGAACACCTGCTGGTCGACACCGATATTTTTGTTGTTCACATCGATCGTGGTGGGCAAATTACCTATCACGGCCCCGGCCAGGTTGTCATCTATGTTATGGTGGACTTGAGGCGGCGCGGTTACGGGGTCAAGGACCTGGTCAACCGCATGGAGCAGGCCGTGATTGATTTGTTGGGGCAGCATCAAATCATCGCCGAGCGTCAACGGGGCGCACCGGGCGTGTATGTGAGCGGCGCAAAGATTGCCGCCTTGGGTTTGAGGGTCAAGCAAGGCCGCACATACCATGGTCTTGCGCTAAACGTGGATATGGACTTGACGCCATTTGGTTGCATCAATCCTTGCGGCTACCCCGGGATGGCCGTTACCCAGACCAGCGATCTTGGCATCCATCAGTCGGCAGAAGAAATCGGCGACCAGCTAAGCAGGCGACTGGCCGCGTTGATTGATGAACCCCAAGCCTGATTACAAGCCGATAAGTTCGGCGTGCAGGCCTCGTCGCTGAATTTGCAGCAAAATATCTATTGGCTTGCTTTGCTCCGCGTCGTAGGCCACCATCATCAAATGGGGATGTTCGATTGCAACCCCGGCACTGACCACACCATCCTGATCTCGCACGAAGTCTTCCAGCTTGCATTGTTCTTCAGGGGATAGCTCCTCATCCACATGAACGATGAAATCCACAATTGCGCTTCCCATCTTATCTCCTTCGCAATAACCGGTACCGTTATGTATAGACCACTGGGAAACCCTTTGTTGGGGGTAAAATAAGCGACTGAATTTACTCGAAGTATTGCTGTGGCAGATCCAAAACTTCACAAGGGCGCGGCCAAGACCGCCCGCATCCCGATCAAGATCGTCGCACAGGAGCGGCTGCGCTTGCCGCCCTGGATCCGGGCCAAGTCCCCGAGCCCCGAGGTCATGCAGATGAAGGGTCTGCTGCGGCAACAGGGCCTGCACACCGTATGTGAAGAGGCGGCCTGTCCTAACCTTCCGGAATGCTTTGGTCACGGTACCGCGACTTTCATGATCCTGGGAGACCTCTGCACGCGGCGCTGTCCATTCTGCGATGTGGGGCACGGCAAGCCCGAGCCCCCAGACATCAGCGAGCCAGAGCACCTGGCCGATGCCGTGAAAGCACTGGAACTGAAATATGTGGTGATTACCAGCGTAGACCGCGATGACCTGCGCGATGGCGGGGCGCAGCATTTTGTCGATTGCATCCAGGCTGTGCGCGAGGCGTCGCCGAAGACCAGAATTGAGATTTTGACCCCGGATTTTCGCGGCAGGCTGGAGATTGCGCTGGGAATTCTGGGCCAGGCATTACCCGACGTCATGAATCACAACCTCGAAACCGTGCCGCGTCTGTACAAGGCTTGCCGGCCAGGTGCGGATTATGGGCATTCCTTGCAGCTGCTGCGGGATTTCAAATCCCGCTTTCCCGGCATTCCAACCAAATCTGGGCTGATGCTGGGATTAGGCGAAACCGATGAGGAAATTCTCCAGGTGATGCGCCACATGCGCGAACAGGGCATCGACATGCTGACGCTGGGCCAGTATCTCCAGCCCTCAAGAGACCATCTTCCTGTCAAACGCTTCGTCAGTCCAGAGGACTTCAAGGTATTTGAACAAAGAGCGGCGGAAATGGGTTTCTGCAATGCAGCTTGTGGCCCGCTGGTCAGGTCAAGCTACCATGCCGATCTTCAGGCCAGCGGGATTAATTGAGGAACTCCCGATTCAATCCCGCATGAGCCCGCAGCTGCAAGCTTTTTGGCAGGCAGTTCGTTAAACGCAGCCGGTAGGCTTGGGCAAACCGCCGTATTTGGTTATGGGCTTCATCGGTCCAGTCATCCACATGGAGAACACTTCCTTCTGGTCCATGTCGATGTATTTGGCGAATTTGCGGATAGGGGGAACGGCAGCGAATTCATCGAAGTATTCCCGCGCCTTCAAAATCTGTTCCCATTTTGCATCGGTCAGCTCAATGCCATCGGCTTCCGCCATGGCCCGACCGATTTCAGGGGTCCATTCATTCATGTTTTCCAAATAACCGTCGCCGTCGCGTGCTGGCAAGTCCATGTTTTCACTCCTTAAATTTATTGGGGCCGTAGGCGGCCACATAAGCCAGAAAAAAATTTCTGTATGTATTAAAGAGTACCCGACTGATTTAGTCAAGTAATTATTGGGGGCAACAGGGTTATTTGAGCAGTCTGCGCCGGGTGAAGATCACTGCGAGCCAGTAGCTCACTGCGCCCCAAGCGGCCAGGGCAAGTAGATGCGCCAGTGCATTTGACGGGAACTTGCCCAGAATCAGGGGACGAACCAGGTCAATGGCGTGGGTGAGCGGCAAAGCGCTTGATACGTCCTGCAGAAATCCGGGTAACTGGCTGACCGGATAAAACACGCCGCACAACAGCACCATCGGGGTGATGGCAAGGGTGAAGTAATAGAGGAAGAAGTCATAGCTCGGTGAAATCGCCGTCATCACCAGGCCCATGGCCGAAAATGTCAGGCCGATGAGGATGACAACAGGAAAAATCCACAGGCTCATCCAGAAGCTGTATTGCAGACCGAGTGTCCAGATGACGGTCAGGATGGCCGCCCCGGAAAGCAGCGACTTGGATGCGCCCCACGCCAATTCGCCCAGCATGACATCGTCGAGCAGCAGGGGCGCGTTCATGATGGCTTCCCAGGTCTTTTGCACATGCATGCGGGAAAAGCCCGAATACAGCATCTCGAACGTGGCGCTGTTCATGGTCGAATAACACACGGTGCCCGCGGCCAGAAACGTGATGTACGCGACACCGTTAACCTGAGGCAGCAGGCTGCCCAAGCCATAACCCAGACCCAGCATATACAGCATGGGATCGGCCAGGTTGCCTAGAATGCTGGGCAGGGCCAGCTTCTTCCATACCAGGAAATTGCGCCGCCACACGGGAACAAACCGCAGCGACAGGCGTGGGGGAGCGAGATGGTGCCGGTTCACTGGTCGCGCAGTTCCCGGCCGGTCAGTTTGAGAAACACATCTTCGAGGTTGGAAGGTCGGTGCAGGTAGCGCAGGCCGGTTTGCACCTTAAGACTGTCCAGAGCCGGAATCTCGTCTATCGCATAGCAAAACAGCGTTTCACCTGCTTGTTCAATGCGGGCGCACCGTTTCTGTCCTTCCGCCTTCCAGTTCAGCGCGCCTTCACCGAACACCTCGATGACATGGGGCTCAATGAACTGGGCAATCATCTCGCGCGGTGAGCCTTGTGCAATCTTGACGCCGTGATCCATCACAATCAGCTGGTCCGCCAGGCGCTCGGCCTCATCCATGAAATGGGTAGTGAGCAGCACTGTCTTTCCCTGAGCGATGAGGCTGCGCAGTCCCTGCCACATTACGTGGCGAGCCTGCGGGTCGAGTCCGGTAGTGGGCTCGTCGAGGACAATCAGCTCGGGGTCGTTGATCAGCGCTCGAGCCAGGGCAAGCCGGCGCTTCATTCCGCCGGAAAGGGTGGGTACCTTGCTGTGAGCCTTGCTGGTCAGCCCGGCAAATTCCAGCAGGTGCGGAATGCGATCATTCAGGACAGTTTCCGGCAGGCGGAAGTAACGGCCGTAGACCTTAAGGTTTTCCACCACGCTAAAGTCCGGATCCAGACTGTCCATCTGCGGCACGACCCCGATGCGGATGCGTGCTTCCCGGGCAGCCTGGGGTACGGGCAGGCCCAGGCATTCAATGGTGCCGGCATCCGGTTCGATCAGCCCCAGCAGCATTCTGAGTGTTGTCGTCTTGCCCGCGCCATTGGGCCCCAGTAAGCCGAGGCATTCTCCAGGCTGAATGCGCATGTCCAGGCCACGCACGACCTCCGTTCCGCCGTACCTTTTGCTGAGGCCTTTGGCTTCTAGTAACGCCACGCGTCCTCCACGATGGCAGCCAGTTCCTTCAGTTTCTTATGGAAGAAATGGTCGGCATGCGGAATCACTGAAAAGCGGGCATGACAGGCTTTGGCAAAACGCTGTGCTTCGGCAAGTGGAACGATTTCATCCTGGTCGCCATGGACGAACAGCGTTGAGGGAGGTACGGGCTGGAATTCATAAAGGTTTACCGCTGGGGCGATGAGAAGAAGCTTTTCATGGGCCCGTTGCTGGGCAACCCGATGCTGGACGTACGCGCCGAAAGAAAATCCGGCGAGATAAATGGGCAACCCTTCGTAGTGGCCCATGACGAACTGGATAATGTCCATCATGTCGGCGGTTTCGCCCCGGCCATTGTCGAACTGGCCTTCGCTTTGTCCAACCCCACGGAAATTAGGGCGAACCGCGACCATACCGAGCTCAAAGGCTGTCCGTGCCAGGGTTTGCACGACCTTGTTATCCATGCTGCCGCCGTGCAAGGGGTGAGGATGGGCGATGAAGGCCACACCTCGGCGATTGTCGACCGGGTCATTTACGAGGGTCTCCATGGCACCAGCCCTGGTCTGGATTCTGAGTTTGGCGCGGTTCACAGCTGCAAACGCTTGACGATACGACCGTGCTTCAGGTGTTCTTCGATGATTTCGTCAATGTCAGTCTGGTCCACGTAGGTGTACCAGACCGCTTCGGGGTAAACGACAAGCAGCGGCCCCTGGTCGCAACGGTCCATGCAGCCGGCCGTATTGATGCGGCATTTGCCTGGCCCGTTCAGGTTCATTTGCTTGACTTGCTTCTTGGCGTAGTCGCGCATGGTCTGGCCGCCCGAGGCGCCACAGCATTTGGCGCCATCATCGCGTTGATTGGTACAGAAGAAGACGTGATATTTATAGTGACTCATAGCTCGTCGTACCTGGCCGCAGTGCCCCGGGCTTTTTCCACCGGGTATTTCTGGCCATTCAATTCAATCTTGTCAGCGGCGGCCTGCAGCAAGTCGATGTCCAGCAAGTCGGCCAGACGGGTCAGGTAGATCAGTACATCTGCGATTTCCTGACGTACTTGCTCATGACGCTCAGGGGAAAGGTGGACACTTTCTTCGGCAGAAAGCCATTGAAACCGCTCTACCAATTCTCCCGCTTCGCCTATCAACGCCATAGCCAGGTTTTTCGGGTTGTGGTAGCGTTCCCAGCCCCGTTCAAAGGCAAAGGCCCGAATGCGCTGTTTAAGTTCTTCCAGACTGGTTGGGGGTGCGTGTTTCATGATGCTGGAATAATAACGCAAACAGATTGACCCAATTTCTTGCCATTGTTGTCAGGAAATCGACGAAAAATCCTTAATTCACGCATGGTGCTGCTGATCCCATGAATAGCAGCGGCTCTGTCAAATGGCATATTGTGCTTCGCAACAATAGCAAAGTAGGCTGGTGGCTCAAATATTGCTGAGTTTGCTTGGAATGTTGCTCAAGCTGGATAATTTACAATGTCTGGCATAATGCTCGGCTTGAACCGTGTTAGGGAGGAAAGAATGATGTCTGTCCTGAGTAATCTAAGAGTCTGGGCTGTCGCAGCGGTCTCGGTATTTGTCTTGTCTGCATGCAGTCACACCCCAGTTTATTCGTCTGCACCGGCAGAGGCTCCATCACTCGGTGACTGGAATTATTTGATTGGCCCGGGAGATTCAGTGCAGGTGTTTGTCTGGCGTAACCCAGATGTGTCCGGCTCCTTCCCGGTTCGCCCGGATGGCAAGATGACCATGAATCTGATTGAGGATTTGCCGGCCGCAGGCAAGACTCCGACCCACTTGGCGCGGGATATCGAAAAAGCCCTGTCCAAATATATCCAGGATCCGATCGTAACGGTCATCGTGGCAGGGGGTATGGGGCCTTACAGTCAGCAGGTCCGGGTGGTGGGTGAGGCCGCCAAGCCTCAAGCTCTCAACTATCGCGAGCACATGAGTTTGATCGATCTGATGATTTCAGTGGGTGGTTTGACGGATTATGCTGCGGGTAACAAGGCCTACATTTTGCGAACCGAAGATGGCAAAAGAACGCCTTTGGGTGTTCGGCTGGAAGACCTGATCAAGGGTGGCGATTACTCGGCCAATGTGGAAGTACGCCCCGGCGATATTCTGGTGATTCCTGAAAGTCTGTTCTAAGGGAGCTTCCCCTGGTCATCCAGGGGAATTCTGTTCGTTCACAGAGTTGAGGCAAGCGGATGGATGAAGTCATTCAACAGATATTGGGTTACGTCAAGGCCACATGGAATCGCCGGTGGTACATCGTATTGGTAGCCTGGCTGGTGTCGCTGGCCGGCTGGGCATGGATATATTTTCTGCCTGACCGCTATGAAGCCTCCGCGCGCGTTTATGTGGACACCCAGACGCTGCTAAAACCCCTGCTTGCCGGGTTGACGGTTCAGCCAAACGTTGACCAGCAGATCATGATGATGACGCGCACGCTGGTCAGCCGCCCAACCCTGGAAAAGGTTGCCAGAATGACCGATCTGGATGTGACTGCCAAAACCCCGGAACAGATGGATAACTTGATAAGTGGGTTGAAAGACAGGATTTCCATTGCCGATGCAGGCCGGGAAAACCTCTATACAATCAGTTACCAGAACGAAAAACCGGCTATCGCAAAGAAGGTCGTGCAGGCCTTGCTCACTATTTTTGTTGAGTCCAGCCTGGGCAAAACCCGGCAGGATATAACTTCGTCACAAAAGTTCATTGAAGAGCAATTGCAACAGTACCAGCAAAAACTGGTCGACGGCGAGAATGCCCTGAAGGAGTTCAAGCGCAAACATATGGGAATGATGCCGGGGCAAGGGGGTGACTATTATTCAAAGCTTGCAGACACGTCCGGCCAGATAAAGCAGGCCCAACTGGACCTTCAGGAAGCTACGCAGCGGCGCGATCAGCTCAAGCGCCAGCTGCAGGACGAAGAGCCGGAATTGACCGCGGCGGCCGCTGCGTCAGCTCCGGCTACTACGGAAATCGATAACCGCATCCAGGCGCTGCAAGCTGACCTGGACAAGCTGAAGATGCAATACACCGATCTGCACCCGGATGTTCAGGCTACCAAACGTTTGATTGCCAAGCTGCAAGAGCAGAAAAAGCAGGAGATTGCGCAACGCAAAGCCGATCCGGCCGGGAGCAGGGTTCAAAATCCGGTCTATCAGCAGCTGACGATTTCGATCGCTGAAGCGGATGCCAATGTAGCGTCCCTCAGGGCTCGTGTAGGTGAATATCAGCACCGTTTTGACGAGTTGCGCAATGCAGCCAACATGATTCCAGAGGTTGAGCAGGAGTTTACCCAGCTTAACCGCGATTATGATGTTTACAAGCAGAATTACACTGCATTGCTGGCCCGTCGTGAGTCGGCCAGTATGTCCAGTGATGTCGAGAGCAAAACGGACACGGTTGACTTCCGCGTGATCGATCCGCCCCGTGTGCCGTTTGTCCCGGCATGGCCAAATCGGCCCCTGCTGATATCTCTGGTTCCACTGGGCGGTCTGCTGGCTGGAATTGCTGCGGCCTTCCTGTTGAGCCAGATTCGCCGCACTATAAATGATCGCCGCAGCCTGCGCGATCTTACCGGCTTGCCTTTGCTGGGCGGGGTGACACGGATTGAGACCGATGAGAGTCGGCGCAGGAAACGCAAAGGATTGATGGCTTATCTGGCAGCACTGGGCAGTCTGGTGGGCGCCTATGGGGTATTGATGATGTTGCAATTCGTCATGGCCCGAGCGGCCTAAGGGGGGCATGAGTGAGCATTATTGAAAAAGCCGCCAATAAATTGGGTGTCTCATCTCCTTTGTCATCGCCTAAACGTGATGATCGACAGGATGTCGATAATGACGTTCTCGTTGAGGCCGCTGTTGCGCGTTTACAGAAGACATCCGCTGCACACGATCAGGAGTCGCGAGACGCGCTGGATATTTCGGATGAGCTTGAATCACAGGTCGACGCAGTTGTCACGAGTGTATCCCAGCAAGTCGATCTGGCCCGGCTGAAGAAGATGGGCATGATTACCCCGGATGCGGAAAAGAGCCAGATTGCTGAGGAATTCCGCATCATCAAGCGGCCCTTGATTGCCAATGCCTTTGGTCAGGGGACAGCCCGGGTCAAGAATGGCAATCTCATCATGGTAACCAGTTCACTGCCGGGAGAGGGTAAGACCTTTGTTGCAATCAACCTGGCCATTTCCATGGCCATGGAAATGGATCGGACAGTACTGCTGGTTGATGCCGATGTGGCGCGCCCAAGAATTCCGGAATACCTTGGCATCCATGCGGACAAAGGCCTGCTGGATGTATTGCAAGACAAGACTTTGCATTTGCCGGATGTTCTGATCAAGACAAATATTGCCAAGTTGACGGTCCTGCCGGCGGGACGCACCTATAAGCGGGCCACCGAACTTCTGGCCAGTGCTGCCATGACGGACCTGGTGGAAGACATTGGCAACCGGTATCATGACCGCATCATCATCTTTGATTCTCCGCCCCTGCTGGCAACCAGCGAAGCCAGTGTGCTGGCTACGCATATGGGCCAGGTAGTCATGGTGGTTGAAGCCGAGAAAACCTCGCAAGAGGCCGTATCAGAGGCAATCAATCATCACCTGCAGTCGTGCGAAGTCGTTGCCATGCTTCTCAACAAAACCACGCCCTCCCCAGGGACGGACTATTACTACGGGTACTATGGCAGTTACGGAAAATAAGCCCATGGCGAATGTGTCACGCCTTCAATTCGCTTCCCGCACGATTTTCTTTCTTGCTGCATCGCAGGCGTCCTGGACTCTTGAGGCGGCGGACTGGAGGATCGTTCCTTCCGTGAGCGCTCAGGTCGAGCTTACCGATAACGTCAATCAGGCTCCCGATGCTGACAAGTACAGTGCAACCATCCTGACCCTTACGCCTGGCGTCAGCGCCACCCTGCTGGGTTCCCGCGACCTTCAGTTCGCTGCGAACTATTCCCTGACGGGGATAGAACGCTATAGTGGTGGGGGCGGTAACACCAATGACGTCTACCACAACCTGGGGGCAAACGCCAAGGCCACGGTTATTAAGGATTTGTTCTTCGTCGATGCCACCGCCAATGTCTCGCAGGTGCTGACCTCCCTGCTGGGGGCGCCAGGAAACGGCAACCTGAACACAGGCAATCTCACCACAGTGGGGAGCTACTCGCTCAGTCCTTATCTGATCAAGCGTTTTGGCACCTTCGCCACAGGAACGGTCCGATATACCCTGTCCGGTGCACTGTTTAACAATAACGCCAACGATCTCCTCTCCAATACGCTTACCGCTTCGCTCAACAGCGGAACGCAATTCAATGACTTGTCCTGGGGACTCAACTATTCCCTGCGCGATACGGCGGTGAGCGGCGATGGCAGCGACAAGTTCGAGCATTACGACCTGAACCTGGGCTATGTGCTGACCCGGCACATCCGTGCGTTCGGTAGCGTAGGCCACGACCATGATCAGTTTGACTCGGTTGGCAACACTATTAGCGCTAATTCCTGGACCGCCGGCCTGGGCTGGACACCCAACCGGCGTCTTTCCCTGGACGCGTCCGTCGGCCATACCTATTTTGGCCGGACCTACAGCTTCGATTTCAGTTACCGTACCCATTATTCTGTCTGGACCGCCAGCTACAGCGAAGGGACCAGCGACATTTCCCAGTTGCTCCTCAACACCCAGCCCATTGTGGCCTGGATCTGTGATGCCGGCCTGTTCTTTGCGCAAGGCACTCTCCCGCCGAGCGGGCAGACCAACTGTGTTCCCCTGGGGACGGCGCCGGTGGGTTCAGTGCCACTGGGTGTTGCCAATGGCGTTTTTATCAGCAAGACGCTGCGGGGGGGCGCGGTCTGGTCCAAGAGCAGGACCAGCGTGGGGCTGAATGTATTTGACGTGCGGCGCATTTATGAACAGATTGTCGGTTTACCCGAGGATGAGACCCGGGGCATCGGCATTACGTACGGCTATCGTCTGAAGCCTACCCTTAGCTTGAGTGCAGGTCTGAGCTACACCAACGACCTGGTGCCAGCGGATCTGTCAGGTCTTACTGGAAGCAGGGATGACAAACTTTATACAGCGAGTGTGGGACTGACAAAGCAGTTTGATCGCAAGACCAATGGTTCGCTGGTTTTCCGCCGTACCGAGCGTCATTCCAACGACAGCACCGTTGACTTCGCTGAAGATGACCTGACGGCGACGCTCCGCATGACCTTCTGAGTGAGCACATGTACGAAGACTATTACCACCTTACCGCCAAACCGTTCCAGCTAAGCCCTGACCCGCGCTTCTTCTTTGGCAGCAAGGGACACAAGCGGGCCATGGCCTATCTGGATTATGGCTTGTCGCTGGGCGAAGGCTTCATCGTGATTACCGGTGAAGTGGGTGCAGGCAAGACCACCCTGGTGCGCAACCTGTTCAAGCAGTTGGAAAGAGAAAATATCATTGCTGCACAGCTGGTCAGTACCCAGCTGGACGCTGAAGATACGCTACGCAGTGTTGCCGCCTCCCTCGGACTCGAACATGAGGGTTTGAACAAATCAGCGCTGTTGAAGAATCTGGAGGATTACCTCAACTCGGCCTCCCGGCAGGGCAAGCGGGTCCTGTTGGTGGTAGATGAGGCACAAAACCTGACCGCGCGCTCAGTTGAGGAACTGCGCATGCTGTCCAACTTCCAGAACAATCACAGTTCCCTGATCCAGACCTTCCTGCTTGGACAGCCTGAGTTTCGCGGCATTCTGCAGGGCGCGGACATGCAGCAATTGCGCCAGCGCGTCATTGCCTCCTATCACCTTGGACCGATGGATGCGGATGAAACGCGCGGGTATATCGAGCATCGTTTGAACATGGTGGGCTGGAAGGGTAATCCAGGTTTTTCCGAAGATGCGTTTGCCTCGATCCACCGTTTTACCGGCGGCATTCCCCGGCGTATCAATACCTTTTGTGACCGGCTGATGCTATTTGGGTATCTGGAAGAAATCAGCCACTTCGATGAACAGCAGGTGAATGAAGTGATTGAGGACCTGCGCAACGAAGTGGCGCATCAGGAATCGCCCGTCTATGCCGGTGCGTCAAGCGCTCCGAACCAGAGTACGGCGGTATTGCACACCCAGGAATCCGGAGTGCTGGCCCAGCGTGTCGAGCAGATCGAGCGCTCCATCAATCGGATCCTGCCCATTGTGCGCAAGATTCTGTACATGCTGAGTGAACGCAATCCAGTCGTAGAGGAAGCGGAACCGGCTTCCAAGGATCAGCCTCTACCCCATTAGGGGAGCCCATCCTGTGACCCAGGTTCTTTGCGTCGTCGGCGCCCGCCCCAACTTCATGAAAATCGCGCCGGTGATGGCCGCATTGGCCGAGGCGGGCCTGAGGGCAAAGCTGCTGCACACGGGCCAACACTACGATGAAGCCATGAATGAGCGGTTTTTCCAGGACCTGGGAATTGCCGCTCCTGATTTTCACCTGGAAGTGGGGTCGGCTTCCCATGCCGTACAAACGGCTGAAGTCATGAAGCGTTTCGAGCCGATCGTCGAGGCTGAAGCGCCACGCTCCATTCTGGTGGTCGGCGACATCAATTCCACCATTGCCTGTGCGTTGGTGGGCACCAAGCTCGGTGTTCAGGTGATTCATGTCGAGGCAGGTCTGCGCAGTTACGATCGCGCCATGCCGGAAGAAGTGAACCGGGTTCTGACTGACCAGATTTCTGATCTGCTGTTCACCACCGAGCGCAGCGCGCTGGACAATCTCAGGAAAGAAGGAATTGCCGAATCCCGGGTCCATTTCGTCGGCAATGTGATGATTGATACCTTGCGCCGCAATCTGGATCGTGCGGTTGCGCCGACAAAAACGCTTGCTGGTCACGCAGGTCCGTATGCAATTCTGACCTTGCATCGGCCATCCAATGTTGACGACAAAGCGATTCTGGAAAAGCTGCTGCGTAGCGTAGCGGAAATCAATCAGCGTATCCCTGTGGTGTTCCCCCTGCATCCCCGCACGCTGGCACGCATTGATTCCTTCAGCCTGGGTGGCTTGATTGAGAATCTGAAATTGATGCCGCCGCTGGGCTATCTGGAGATGCTGGGTTTGATGCAGGGCGCCAGGTTCGTCATGACAGACTCGGGTGGCATCCAGGAAGAGACCACCGCTTTGGGAGTTCCCTGTCTGACCTTACGGGAAAACACCGAACGTCCAGTCACGATAAACGAGGGAACCAACACCCTGATCGGCACGGACATGAACCGGTTGCGCCAGGCGGTCGATGAAATATTCTCCTTTGGAGGCAAAGCAGGACGGGTGCCCGAATACTGGGATGGCAAGGCCGCAGTGAGGATTGCCGAAGTAATACGACTATGGCTGCCTGGCGGACAGGAAGCGAGAGTGGCCTGATGTCAGCAATTTGCAATGCCATGACCATCGATGTGGAAGACTATTTCCAGGTGTCGGCGTTTGCGCCCTATATTTCGCGTGACGAGTGGGACACCATTCCCTGCCGCGTTGAGCGCAACGTTGATCTGATTCTGGGTCTGCTGGATGACGCAAGCACCAAGGCGACATTCTTTGCGCTGGGCTGGATCGTGGAACGCCACCCCCAGGTTGCGCGCAGGATCGTGGAGAATGGCCACGAGCTCGCCAGCCATGGCTATGGCCACCAACGCGCCACGGATTTGAGCCCGGAAGAATTTCGCCTTGACGTGGTGCGGGCCAAGCATATTCTGGAAGACACTGCAGGGGTCGAAGTCAAAGGCTACCGTGCACCCAGTTTCTCCATTAGCGGACGCAACCGCTGGGCGCTGGATGTATTGGCTGAAAGCGGCCATGTCTACAGTTCCAGCATCTACCCGGTAAGACACGATCACTATGGTGCGCCGGACGCCCCGCGCCACCCGTATTGGCCTAATGGGGAGGGTGGGATTCTTGAATTGCCGCCTACCACGGTCCCCCTGTTTGGCCGCAACCTGCCTGCTGCGGGCGGAGGATACTTCCGCCTCATGCCTTATGGCGTATCCCGCTGGCTGCTCAAACAGGTCAACCGGCGGGAGCAGGTGCCCTGCATGTTTTACTTTCATCCCTGGGAGGTCGATCCCGAGCAGCCACGGCCCCATGGGATCAATGCCAGGACGCGATTCAGGCATTACGTGAACTTGCAACAAATGCAAGGCAAACTAACGCGTTTGCTGAATGATTTTTCCTGGGGAAGAGTGGACCAAACCTTCCTCAATGCCTCTCACACCCAATGAATATGGCAATCCGGATCCCGCCCCCGGTCGCTGCGACTGCGGAGCCAGTGGTTAAATTGCTGGCTGCATCCGACCAGGATCGTTGGGATGCCTATGTCCTTGCGCATCCCGAAGCCACCTTCTTCCACAGGGCGGGCTGGAAGCAGGTAATCGAAAAGGTGTTCGGCCACCGTACCTATTTCTATTTCATCGAGCAGGGTGGAGTCATTACCGGTGTGCTGCCCCTGGCCGAAATCAGGAGCCGGTTGTTCGGACATAGCCTGACCTCGCTTCCGTTTTGTGCCTATGGCGGGATCGTAGCCGACAACGAGGCAGCATCTCAGGCACTGGATGAGGCGGCACGAACGCAGGCCCAGATGAACCACGTGGACGTGCTTGAGTACCGGGGTCTGAAACCGCTTCATCCGGATTGGCGCACCAAGGATCTGTACGTGACCTTCCGCAAGCCAATCGATCCAGAATTGGAAAGGAACATGAATGCCATTCCGCGCAAGCAGCGGGCCATGGTGCGAAAGGGCATCAAGGTCGGGCTGGTGAGCGAACAGGATGACAATGTGGAACGCTTCTACAAGGTGTTTTCCGATAATGTGCATCGTCACGGAACCCCAGCCCAATCCAAACGCTACTTTCAAGCCCTGAAGGACGTATTTGGTCCGGATTGCTCGGTGTTGTCCGTGGTGAAAGACCGCAAGGTGGTCAGCAGTGTGATGAGCTTTCACTTCCGCAATGAGATCCTTCCCTACTATGCGGGCGATATGCCCGAGGCACGCGATCTGGCAGCGAACGATTTCAAGTATTGGGAATTGATGCGGCGCTCATGCGAGGCGGGCTATACGTTGTTTGATTATGGCCGCAGCAAGGTGGGAACGGGGCCGTACCACTTCAAAAAGAATTGGGGCTTTGAACCGCAGCCGCTCTATTACGAGAATTTTCTCGTGAAGGCAAAGGAGGTACCGGAGGTCAACCCGCTCAACCCGAAATATCGTCTGTTCATCGCTGCCTGGAAAAAGCTGCCACTTCCAGTCGCCAACCTGGTTGGCCCCCATATTGTCAAACACCTCGGCTAGAAGGGGCGGCTCAAGTCACCTATGAGCGGAATCCTGTATCTGGTTCATCGTCTGCCTTACCCGCCCAACAAGGGCGACAAGATACGCTCCTATCATCTGCTCAAGCATCTGGCACGGAAAGGATCCGTTTATCTGGGCGCCTTCATTGATGATCCAGCCGATTGGCAATACCAAAACGAATTGAAGCATTGGTGCAAGGAGCTGTTTATTGCGGAAATCAAACCATCCCAGGCGAAACTGACAAGCCTGAGGGGATTGCTGACGGGGGAAGCGCTGACGTTGCCGTATTACCGGCACGGCGGGCTGGCCCGCTGGGTCAATCAACTGGTTGATCGGGGCCTTGTCGACCGCGCGATCGCGTTTTCCTCCGTGATGGCGCAATTCATACCGGAGCGACTGCCGCTCAAGCTGATGGACATGGTGGATGTGGATTCGGATAAATGGGCCCAGTACGCGTCGACCAAGTCATGGCCCCTTTCCTGGTTGTATCGTCGGGAAGCGGAAAAACTTGGCCAATGGGAGAATCATGTTGCCAATACCTTCAGTGCCACCTTTCTCGTTTCGGAGCCCGAGGCAAACCTGCTTAAATCACGCTGCCCAAATGCATGGGAGCGGATTCATGGACTTGAGAATGGGGTGGATGCAGGGTATTTTTCGCCGGAGCATGAACAGTCAAATCCCTATTCTGAAGATTCCGTCCCGATTGTGTTTACCGGTGCCATGGATTACTGGCCAAATGTCGATGCGGTACGCTGGTTTGTCGAGTCTGTGTTTCCCCGAATAAAGGCTGTACTGCCACATGCATTCTTTTACATCGTGGGCAGCCAGCCGACGGAGACCGTCCAACAATTAAGACGAGATTCCGACGTAACGGTTACGGGCAGGGTGCCCGATGTTCGCCCCTACCTCAAGCATGCGGCCTGTGTGGTAGCGCCTTTGAGGCTGGCACGAGGTGTGCAGAACAAGGTACTTGAGGCCATGAGCATGGCTCGCCCCGTGGTCGCCACGCCACAGGCAACGGAGGGTATCTCGGCCAGAATCGGCCACGACTTGCTGGAAGCCCGGGACGAACAAATGTTTGCCGACGAAGTCATTCAGGTATGCAAGGGCCTTTACCCCGAACTGGGCCGGCATGGCCGTGAACGGGTTCTGCAGGCCTATGACTGGGAAACGAATTTGAGCAGACTGGATGCCTGGTTATGAAACAAATGACACAAAGCCAAACTGACTTAACCCTACCTCTGCATACGTCTGCCTGGCGCCGTGCCGCCTTGCTGACAGTGGCCTTGCTGGCGCTGTTGCTGGCCCTGTTCTGGCCGACATTCAGCTCCATGGTTGAAATCTGGGAACGGTCCGAGACCTTTACCCATGGCTTCCTGATTTTCCCCATCTCGCTCTGGCTGATCTGGGGGCGCCGGCATCAGGTCATGTCGCTGCAACCTGTGCCGGACAAGAGGGCTTTGTTTGTATTAATGCTTGCCGGTTTCGGCTGGCTCATGGCCGATGCCGGCGGGGTGAGGGTGGTTGAACAGTTGAGCCTGGTTACCATGCTGATAGCAGCGGTGTGGGCGGTACTGGGGTGGTCTGTGTTCACGGCCATGCTGTTCCCGCTGATGTTCCTGTATTTTGCGGTACCCATGGGCGAATTCCTGATTCCGCACATGATGACGTTTACCGCTGATTTCACCGTGTCTGCACTTCAGCTTGTGGGGATACCGGTCTATCGGGAAGGCACTTTCTTTTCCATACCCAGCGGCGACTGGTCTGTGGTTGAAGGATGCAGTGGGCTCCGCTATCTCATCGCGTCCTTCACGCTGGGCTGCCTGTATGCCTATCTGACTTACCGGTCATGGAAGCGCCGTCTGCTGTTTGGCGTGGCCGCGCTGGTTGTCCCGGTATTTGCCAATGGATGCAGGGCGTTCATGATCGTGATGATCGCACACCTGTCAGGCATGAAACTGGCATTGGGCGTCGACCACCTGATTTACGGCTGGGTATTCTTTGGCATCGTGATGCTGTTGCTGTTCTGGGTCGGCAGTTTCTGGCGCGAAGATGACAGCGACGTCCATCTGGACAAGACAGGCAAGACGTATGCCGTGGTTGAAAGCATCGTGATGAAACCCCTGCTGGGGATGTCAGCGGCTGTTATCGCCCTGCTAGCGCTATGGCTAGCCTATGGCCACTGGCTGAATAATCGGGTTCTACCCGAAATCGCGCAGATCCATGTGCGTTGGATGAATGGCTGGGAACCCGCAGAGCCTTTCTCTGACTGGCATCCCCACTGGCTGGGTGCGACTCGTGTCTACGAGCAGAATTTCGCCAGGGCAGGCAAGACGGTGTTGTTACGCATTGACTACTACCCCACGCAGAAACAGGACCATGAGCTGATCAATTCACAGAACTATATGGTCGTACAGAAAGACAAGACGTGGTCCAATGTGGGCGAGTCGCTCATTGATGTGAAAATTGACGGAAAGCCCAGGAATTTCAAACAGGCCAAACTGCGTTCACCCGGCCAGCGCATTCTGGTCTGGCAGTGGAACGACATTGACGGAAGAGTCGTGAACAACGATTACCTGGGCAAGCTGATCCTGGCCTGGGACAAGGTTCGTGGCAGCCGGGACGATGGCTCCTCCGTGCTGATTGCGACGCCCTACAGCGATAACCAGAATGCCGCAAAAGCGACGTTGGCTGCCTTTGCCGCCGACATGCGCTTGCCAATACAAGAGGCACTTCAAGCTGTTGCAGTGAAATGATCCAGCCGCTGGTTGTGCATCTGGTTTACCGGTTCGATACCGGTGGCATGGAAAACGGCATGGTGAATCTGTTCAACCGCCTGCCCCCTGAAAAGTACCGTCATGCCGTCATCGCGCTGACTGACTACACGGATTTCAGTAACCGGATCACCGGCCCGCCAGTTGAATTTCATGCGCTGAATAAAAGGCCCGGCCACGACCCGGCCGTGTTTCTCCGCCTTTTCAGGTTGCTGCGGAAGTTGCAGCCTGCGCTGCTGCATACCCGCAATCTTGCGGCCCTGGAGGGTCAGTTCATTGCCGCAGCGGCGGGAGTGAAAGGCCGCATTCATGGGGAGCACGGTCGGGATACGTTTGATTTGCACGGGCAGAACTGGAAATACAACCTGTTGCGCAAAGCGGCCCGACCTATTGTCGATCAGTACATCGCAGTCAGCCGGGACCTCGCCGGTTGGCTGGTCAGCACGGTGGGGGTCAGGCCTGGTCGGGTCAACCAGATTTATAACGGGGTGGACAGTATGAAATTCCATCCACGTCACGGTGCCCGGCCATCCATTCTGCCTCGGGGATTCACGGATGAAGCCAGCGTAGTGTTCGGCTCGGTCGGCCGCATGGCCGCAGTCAAGGATTTTCCCACCCTGGTGCAGGCATTCATTCGCCTGGTGCAGGGTTCGGAACAGGCGCGTCGCCAGGCCCGCCTGGTGCTGGTCGGGGAGGGGATGGCCCGCGCCCAGTGCCAGCGGCTGCTGGATGAGGCGGGCATGTCTCAACTGGCCTGGCTGCCCGGAGAGCGGCATGACGTTGCAGAGTGCTTGCGTGTGATGGATGTGTTTGTGTTGCCTTCGCTCAACGAAGGCATCTCGAACACCTTACTGGAAGCCCAGTCCTCAGGTCTGCCAGTGATTGCAACCCGGGTGGGCGGCAATGTGGAACTGGTCGAGGCGGGCGAAACGGGCACCTTGGTAGAATCGGCCAACCCGCAGGCCATGGCACAGGTCTTGCGAACCTATCTGGATGAGCCGGATCGTCGAAGACGAGAAGGTTTGGCGGCACGAAGCAAAATTGAATCGAGCCACAGTCTGCAGGCCATGTCCGCGGCCTATCAGGCGGTGTATGACCGGGTATTGGCAGCAAAAGGATAACAAATATGACTTTGGGCCCCTGGCAGATTCGGGCCGAAGCGGAAAAATGAACATATGTGCGGGATAACAGGCATTTTTGATCTTGAGGGGCGCCGGGAGTTCGACCGCGATCTGGTGACTCGCATGAATGACAGCCAGGTTCATCGCGGGCCGGATGAGGCTGGATTGCATCTGGAGCCTGGCGTGGCCCTGGGCCATCGGCGCCTTTCCATCATCGACCTTTCAACCGGCCAGCAGCCCTTGTTCAACGAGGACGGCTCGGTGGTGGTGGTGTTCAACGGCGAAATCTACAACTTCCAGGAACTGGTGCCGGAACTGCAGGCGCTCGGCCACAGCTTCCGCACCCATTCCGACACCGAAGTCATCGTGCATGCGTGGGAAGCCTGGGGGGAAGCGTGCGTCGATCGCTTCCGCGGCATGTTCGCCTTTGCGCTGTGGGACCGCAATCGGGGAGAATTCTTTCTCGTTCGCGACCGCTTCGGCATCAAGCCGCTTTACTATGCTTTTCTTGATTCGGGCGAACTGGTTTTCGGCTCCGAGCTCAAGTCGCTGATGCAGCATCCACGACTGCCGCGGCAAATCGATCCGCTGGCGGTGGAGGAATATTTCGCCTACGGCTATGTGCCTGAGCCGCGCACCATCTTCAAGCGGGTGCACAAACTGCCGCCGGGCTTTGTCATGACCGCACGCCGTGGCCAGCCGCGGCCACTGCCCAGGCAATATTGGGACATGCCGTTTGCCCCCATCAATGTGGGCAGCATGGAGCAAGCGGAAGATGAGCTGATTGCGCGCCTCAAGGATTCCATCCGCCTGCGCATGATTGCCGATGTGCCGCTCGGTGCCTTCCTGTCGGGTGGCGTGGATTCATCGGCGGTGGTCGCCATGATGGCCAGCCAGAGCCGTGAACCGGTCAATACCTGTTCCATCGCCTTCACCGACCCGTCCTACAACGAAGCCGGGTACGCCCAGGCCGTCGCCGACCGCTATCACACCCGGCATTTTGTGGACACCGTCGACAGCGACGACTTTTCTCTCGTGGACGCCCTGGCCAATGTCTACGATGAACCCTATGCCGACAGTTCGGCACTCCCCACCTACCGGGTTTGCCAGCTGGCGCGCAAGCATGTGAAGGTCGCCCTGTCGGGGGATGGCGGCGATGAAAACTTTGCCGGCTACCGGCGCTATCGCTGGTTCCGCTACGAAGAGCGCATGCGCTCTTTCCTGCCATTGTTCCTGCGGCGTCCCGTGTTCGGCACCCTAGGCTGTCTTTACCCCAAGGCGGACTGGGCACCAAAAGTGTTCCGGGCAAAAACCACATTTGAAGCGCTGGCGCGCGACACGGTAGAAGGCTATTTTCACGGTGTGTCGTTGCTGTCCGATGTGCAGCGCAAGCGGCTGTTCAGTGACCCGTTCAAGCGCGAATTGCAGGGTTATAAGGCGGTAGAGGTTTTGCGCCGCCACGCCGCCGCCAGCCCCACTCATGATCCACTTTCACTGGTCCAGTATCTGGACATGAAGACCTACCTTGTGGGCGACATCCTGACGAAGGTCGACCGCGCCAGCATGGCGCATGCGCTTGAAGTGCGCGAGCCCTTGCTGGATCACGAGCTCATGGGCTGGGTGTCGGGGCTGCCGACCGATTTGAAACTGCGCGGCACCGAAGGCAAATTCCTGTTCAAGAAGGCACTGGAGCCCTATCTGCCGAACGATGTGCTGTATCGGAAGAAAATGGGCTTTGCCGTTCCACTGGCGGGCTGGTTCAGGGGGCCGCTCAAGGACAAGGTTCGCCATGCCGTTCTGGGCGAGCGGTTGTTGGGAACCGGTATGTTCAATCGGGAATATCTGCTCGAATTGCTGGATCACCATCAGTCCGGCCGGCGCGATTATTCCGTGGCCTTGTGGACGTTGCTGATGTTTGATGCGTTCCTCGGCCAGGTGCTGGGTGTGGCCGAGCATTCGAGTCAGGCCGCATAAAGCCCATGCGCATCCTCCACGTGTTCGATCATTCCATTCCACTGCATTCCGGGTACACGTTTCGCTCCGCTGCGATCCTCCGCGAACAGCGTGCCCTGGGCTGGGAAACCCTTCATCTGACCAGTCCCAAACAGGTGGGCTGCAAGGTGGCAGAGGAGACCGTGGATGGCCTACATTTCCATCGAACACCGCAACCGCAGAGTTTGCTTTCACGCTTGCCCATGTTCAATCCCTTCACCCAGATGCGTGCAACGGAGAAGCGCTTGCAGGAAGTGGCGGAACTCGTCAAGCCCGACATCATTCATGCCCACTCGCCCGCGCTGAATGGCTTGCCCGCCGTGCGGGTGGGGCGGGCAATGGGCATCCCGGTGGTATATGAAATCCGCGCCTTCTGGGAGGATGCGGCGGTGGATCATGGCACGACCAGGGAAGGTAGCCTGCGCTACCGTCTTACGCGGGATATGGAAACTTGGGTGGTAAAACAGGCGGATGCCGTCACCGTCATCTGCGAGGGGCTGCGCGGAGACCTTGTCAAACGCGGCATTGCAGGAGAAAAGATTACCGTCATTCCCAATGCGGTCGATATCGAAAAATTCGGTTTGAGCGGTGAGTCTGATAATGCCCTCCAAGCCCAACTGGGTCTGGAAGGCAGCCGGGTACTTGGCTTTATCGGGTCGTTCTATGCGTATGAAGGCCTCGACCTTTTGCTGGACGCATTGCCTGAAATTCTGTCCCATATGCCGGATATCAAGGTTCTGCTGGTCGGCGGCGGACCCCAGGAAGCGAATCTGCGGGCCCAGGCAAAGAAGCTGGGTATCGAGGACAAGGTGGTATTCACAGGGCGCGTACCGCACCAGGAAGTGAGCCGTTACTACGATCTTGTCGATGTGCTGGTTTACGCGCGTCATTCCATGCGCCTGACCAATCTCGTCACCCCGCTCAAACCGCTGGAGGCCATGGCCCAGGGCCGCTTGTTTGTCGCATCCGATGTTGGTGGACACAAGGAGCTGATTGAAAATGGAAAAACCGGCCTGCTGTTTCCGGCAGGCGATGCAAAGGCATTGGGCGGGACCGTGATGAGCCTGCTCGATCACCCGGACCAGTGGCCAAGGTTAAAGGCGAATGGCCGTCATTTCGTTGAAACGGAACGCAACTGGAAGGTTAGTGTAGCGTGGTATGAAAAGGTCTACGAGTATGCCAAAGCCAGCCGTCATTGACCCGCCGGACATGGTTTCTGCAGAGCCGGCAACGCAGATACATCCCAAGCTTCTGGTATTCTCCAGCCTGTTCCCGCATCCCCTTCAACCGGGGGGTGGACTGTTTATCCGTGAACGGGTGTTCCGGGTGGGGCAGCATCTGCCCGTGGTTGTCGTATCGCCTCAGCCCTGGTTCCCGTTCCAGCGCGTTCTGCGACTTTTCAAGCCGCATTTTCGCCCGCCTGCTCCGCGATATGAAGAACAGGCGGGCATCGCCATTTTCCGGCCATGCTTCTTTTCCGTGCCTGGACTGTTCAAGCAGTGGGACGGTTTCTTCATGGCACTGGGAAGTTTCTTCACCTTGCGGCGCTTAAAAAGAGACGACCGCTTCCAGATGATCGATGCGCATTTCACCTACCCGGACGGCTATGCCGCAACGCTGCTGGGACACTGGTTCAAGGTTCCAGTGAGCGTGACCATGCGCGGTACCGAAGTCCCCCATTCCAGGATTCCCGCCCTGCGCCGCAGGCTGATCAAGACATTTCAACGTGCAGATCGGATCTTTTCCGTGTCGAGTTCCCTGCGGCAGCTGGCGCTTGGCCTCGGTGCAGCGGAATCAAAGACTCAGGTCGTGGGTAATGGCGTGGATCTGGACAAGTTCATTCCGCTGGATCGACGCGAGGCCCGCCTGAAATTCGGGGTGCCCCAGCGGGCAAAGGTATTGATTTCCGTTGGCGCACTGGTCGGGTGCAAGGGCTTTCATCGGGTAATCCAGGTCTTGCCCGGATTGCTTGCCCATTTCCCGGATCTTCATTACCTGATTGTTGGAGGCGCAAGCCCCGAAGGGAATATTGAAACCGAACTGCGGGAACAGGTTGTTCGGCTGGGGCTGGAGAATCGGGTTTATTTCCTTGGGCCCCTGCCACTGGATGAGCTCAAATGGCCACTCTCTGCTGCAGATGGCTTTGTGCTGGCGACCCGTAATGAGGGCTCGGCTAATGTGTTTCTTGAAGCCATGGCCTGTGGCTTGCCTGTGGTGACCACGGACGTTGGGGGCAATGCAGAAGTGGTCTGTGGTCCCGATATTGGGACGATCGTGCCCTATGGTGACTCACTTGCCCTGGAGCAGGCCCTTTTATCCGCCCTTGAACGGGATTGGGACCGGTCTGCCATTCGCACTCATGCCATGAATAATAGCTGGGATAATCGTGTGGCCACCTTAGTAGAAGAGTTTCATGGATTGGCCGTGAAAGGTGCTTCGCCATGATTCCGCTTCAGAATGGACAAACCGGCTTCCAGTTTCCCTCAGGATATGCAAAGGCCTTGGGCCGGGCCACGATGAGCCTGCTCGATTATCCTGAGACGTGCCCAAGGTTGAAGGCCAATGGCGGTCATTTCGTTGAAACGGGATGCAACTGGCGAATTAGTGCGGCCAAGTATAGTTCAGTGTATGGTACACGGACCGCGAACAGTAAGAGGGCTGCCTGATGAGGGTGGCGCTTGTTGGTCCACTGCCCCCGCCTTCGGGCGGGATGGCCAACCAAACCTTGCAGTTGGGAAGGCTTTTGTCCGAAGAGGGGATCGACGTGGAGGTGGTCCAGGTTAATGCCCCCTATCGTCCTGCCATTATCAAGAGTGTGAAGGGTCTGCGTGCCGCGTTTCGCCTTTTCCCCTACCTTGGCAAATTATGGCGAGCGGCAGGCCAAGCAGACGTGGTACACGTGATGGCGAATTCTGGCTGGTCCTGGCATCTGTTTGCTGCCCCTGCAATCTGGCTGGGTAAATGGCGCAGGACACCTGTAGTGGTCAATTACCGCGGAGGTTATGCACGCGAGTTTCTGCAAAAACAGTCAACTATTGTGGCCTTCAGCCTGCATCGGGCAACAATGCTCGTTGTGCCATCTGGATTTCTACAGGCTGTGTTTGGTGAATTTAACTTGAAATCGGAAATTGTTCCTAATGTTGTGGACTGTGCACGCTTCAAGCCGATGGGTGGAATTGAAACCCGTCTCCCGATCATCCTTGTTGCGCGCAATCTTGAACCGATCTATGCGAACGATACAGCGATTCGGGCGTTTAAGCGGGTACGTGAATCAGTGCCAGAGGCACGAATGGTCGTTGCGGGGTCAGGACCTGAAGAAGCTGCACTCAAGGCGTTGGTGAAGGAACTGCGCCTGGATGGGGTGGTGGAATTGACGGGGGGGGTAAA
>JBAUMF010000123.1:0-1506 GCA_049578545.1 Thiobacillaceae bacterium | reverse complement strand
CAGATCGGCTGCCACTGGAAAGCCAGTCTTCGTCGGTGAGCTCGCTTGTGACGCTCGCGACACCCGGCGTGGTTGCGGATTCCAATGGTCTCTTCCACGGGCTGGGCGATCATGCGGAGAATTCGTTCTCTGTTGACGGGCAACCCATCACGGATCAGCAGAGCAAGGTTTTTTCGAATCAAATCCCCCTCGATTCGATTCAGTCGATCGAAGCCGTCTCGGGAGGACCTACCGCAGAATATGGTGACAAGACCAGCCTGGTGATCAACGTAACCACTCGGTCCGGCTTGGGAGTGCATCCCGGGCATGGATGCATCACCACATCGTATGGGAGTTTCGGATCGGTCACCGGGGGCTTTCGCTTGGGTTACGGTACGGACAAGTGGGGCAACTTCATCGCCGTGGACGGGCTGAACACCAGCCGTTTCCTGGACCCACCTGAACCGCAGGCCTTCCACGACAAAGGCAATGAAGAAAACCTGTTCGATCGCGTGGACTTCCAGGCCTCGAAAGCCGACACGATTCACACGAACTTCCAGTACACGCGGTCGTGGTTTCAGACACCGAATACGATCGATAATCTGAACATCGGTGTAAGCGATCCGGTGACAGGCGCTCCCCTGCCGCCCCAGGACCAACGGGCGCAGATCAAGACTTTGAACATCGCGCCCGTGTGGACGCACCTGTTTGGCACCACGACGCTCTTTACCTTGGGGGCCTTTGTCCGCCAAGACCAGTTCCATTACTATCCGAGCGCAAATGCCTTCGCGGATGGCACTGGATTGATTCCGCAAGGATCGTCCGCGACTCTGAATCAACAGCGAAAACTGACCAACGCGGGACTGCGCGCGAATGTTGCATACGTGGAAGGGATTCATAACATCAAGGTGGGGGTCACGTTTCAGCACACTTTTCTTTCGGAGAACTTTAACTTCGGAATTACCGATCCCAATTTTCTGCCGTCCCAAGTGGACGCGAATGGAAACTCGTGCTTTAACACTTCGACAAACACGGCGATCGACTCGCCGTGCACAGACCTGTTGGCCTACGATCTCACGCGAGGGGGTGCGTTGTTTCCATTTCACGGCCACACGGATATCAAGGAGCTTGCGCTTTACCTGGAGGACGCCATCACGACCGGCAACTGGGCGTTCAATGTGGGCATGCGTTTTGATCTGTACCGGGGGATTGTCCACGACTGGCAGCCGGAACCCCGCGTGGGCATTGCCTATAACGTTAAGCCGAGAAACTCGGTTCTCCGGGTATCGTACTCGCGCGTGCTGGAAACCCCGTTCAACGAGAATCTGATCCTGGCAAGTCTGGGTGCTTCGAATCCAGTCGTAGTGGACGTGATCGGCGGCACGAGCTTGCAGGCCCCGATTCGCGCCGGTCAGCGTAACCAGTTCAATGCTGGTTTCCAGCAGGCTTTTGGAAAGTACCTGGTTGTGGATGCCGATTACCTCTGGAAGTACACCCGCAATGCCTATGACTTCAGCACCTTCGCGA
>JBAUMF010000122.1:0-18551 GCA_049578545.1 Thiobacillaceae bacterium | reverse complement strand
GGCGAATTGCGGTGGAAAGCGATGGCAGGTGCCGCCGGTAAGATCCTGCGGCCTGAAGAAGGTACAGGCCTGGCAGGTGTCCTGATCCGCTGAGGCAACTTGATTCACGTTAAGGTCTCGCGAGAGTGAAGAAAACACCCGTCGGCAGCCGCGGGTATGAGCAAACTGGGTAATTCTAAAATCCATCACATTATTCCGCCACCCAAGACGGGTCCACTGGATCCGCTCTTCGCCCCAGGCAACCAAGCTCACGGTGGTCGATCCCTCTGTTGCAGATGGCGGGGCACTCAATCGGCCTCTCCACCCCGGCTTTTTCAATGTTGCAGAAGAAAGCCGACAACACCACCCCAACCATACAAGCCGTCACTAGCGTGGCACTGAAACCGAACTGTGGGGCGTCTGGTCTTCGCTGCAGACAAGACGTTCGATTGGGCAATGCAGGCGACTGGCCGCCATAGCGATCCGTCGCCAATTATAGATGACGTGATTAGGGCAGCCTGTTCGAGCGTCCCCTTACAGAAATGGGGCTTGGCGCTTTCGACTCGGTCATTCAACTTTCGCGGAAAGCGTCTGCGCAAAGGCCGGAATGTAAATTGTGATTCAAACCAAGCAGCTGCAACGAGCGCGTTTGACGGAGAACCGTCCCCGTGTCCAAGGCCCTCGCTAAACCAGCTGAAACACAAGGGCTAGCGGTTGGCAGTAACAACCAATCGCACCCATGGCGTTGGCTTACGCTTTCAACAGTTTAAGCGAGGGCCTTGCCCTGTTCGCAGTTCTTACCTCAAGTACGCCTCTGTGGCGTAACGCCGCATCATGCGGTGGCTGTTGAAATAGGCGGCGTTCTTGCTGATGGCGCCTTTCATCACGGCGATCCAGCCCGCCCGGTCGTCATACCAGAGCGGCAGCACCACTTTCTCCAGCTTGTCATACAGGGCCATGGCATCGTGGCCGTTGGCGTAGGGTGTGTCGTCTCCCACGGCCCAGCCGGTCACCCCTTCCAGGCAGCCCTCCACCCACCACCCGTCCAGCACCGAGAGCTGGGGTACGCCGTTGAACGCCGCCTTCATGCCGCTGGTGCCTGAGGCTTCCAGGGGTCGCAGCGGCGTGTTGAGCCATACGTCCGAGCCGGACACCATGAGCAGCGCCAGGGCCATATCGTAATCGGGCAGGAAGGCCATCGGGATCACCCCCGCCAGTTCGCGCATGTGGTCGTGCAGCGCCTCGATGAGCTGCTTGCCCGCCTGGTCCTTGGGATGGGCCTTGCCCGCCGTGACGATCTGGAAGGGATGCTCCTTGGCAATGGCCTTGAGGCGCGCCACATCGGTGAACAGCAGGTCCGCCCGCTTGTAGGCGGTCATGCGCCGGGCGAAGCCCAGGATGGGCTCGTCCGGGTTCAGCACCACCCCGGTCAGCTCCCGCACCTTGTCCACCAAGTCCTGCTTGGCCTCCTGGTGGGCCGCCCACAACTTGTCGTCCGGAATGCGGTCGGCCCGGGAAAGCAGCTCCGGCTCATGGCACCAGCCCGGGACGTAATGGTCATACATTACGGCGACATGCAGGCTGGTCCAAGTGGAGGCATGCACCCCGTTGGTCACCGCATGCACGGCATAGCCCGGGAACATCAGCCGGGAGACCTCGGCGTGGCGCTTGGCCACCCCATTGACGTACTCGGACAGGTTCAGCGCCAGGCGGGTCATGTTCAGCCTGTCCTCGCCGGCCAGCAGCTTCACCGTGCCCGGGTCCAGCAGATCGCCGTAGACACGCCGCACCAGGTCGTAGTCGAACTTGTCGTTGCCGGCCTCCACGGGCGTGTGGGTGGTGAAGGTGCACAGCTCGCGCACCCGGGGCAGGTCGTAGGGACTCTCGCCGGGCCGCAGGTCCCCGCTGGAATAGGCATAGCGCCGTAGCAGGGCCAAGGTGAGGAAGGCGGAGTGGCCCTCGTTCATGTGGTAGCCCATGAGGTTGAAGCCCAGGGCCTGCAGCATGGCGATGCCGCCCACGCCCAGCACGATCTCCTGCTTGATCCGGTAAGTCTGATCGCCGCCGTATAGGTGGTGGGTGATATCCCGGTCCTCGTGGTGGTTCACTGGCAGGTCGGTATCGAGCAGTAGGACCGGCACGCCAGGCCCGACCCGGGAACTCAGCACATACAGCCAGCCCCCCACCCATACCTGCCGATCCTCTAGCGTCAGGGCGACGGCGGCCTGCAATCGGGTCGCGTAACGGCCAGGATCCCAATCGTCAGGGTGCTCGATCTGACGGCCCTGGGGGTCGATCTCCTGGCGGAAATACCCGGCCCGGGACACCAGGGTCACTGCCACCATGGGCACACCGATGTCTGCCGCCGCACGCAAGGTGTCGCCAGCCAGCACCCCCAGGCCGCCACTATAGGTGGGGATATCGTTATCCAGGGCGATTTCCATGGAGAAATAGGCGACCCGGGGAATGTGGGTGAAATCTTCGGTTTTCTTGGTGGCTTCTGCCATGGCATCTATGTCAATGTCGAATCAGGGTCAGCCTATCAAACAACCATGACAAAAAGGGCGGGGAGGAGGTGAACTGAACCATATCGCCATTAACGGCTGGTAAGTCATATAGGCCAATCTGCGCGAGCGTACTTTCGCTGCTAGCCGCTCCGCACCCAGGCTTGAAATCACCTCGTCCGGTCGTTCCGCATGGGCTTGCGCGGCCTGCAGTAGAGTGAAGCGGTATTTGGCGCGATCGTTGGCCGCCACAGCTGTGTTGACCAGGCTGCGTAGAAGCAGGGTGCGCTCATTCAGTGAGTCAAGGATGCGGGTTCTTTCCGTCATGAAGGGAGAGTATGTCAGGACGGTTAAGGATTTGTTACTGACGGCACATCATTGTTGCTCTTTGAATAAGCGTGGTAACCACGTAAACTGTATATACCGTTTATTTGTTGCGACTGGAGCCCAAGCATGATTGATGACACTGACAAACCCACTGAGAAAGCGTCGGAAGAACCCCAAGCGGTAACGGGCGCCAAAGCGCCCACGGTCAAGCCTGCCGTCAAGCCAAGAGCGCTGCGGGCTGCTCCCGCATTGAGTTCACCCTCGGCAAGGAAACCTCCCGCATCCGCTACCAAGGCCAAGACAGCGACTGCACCCAAATCCGTCAAACGTTCGGCTGTGGCGAAAAAATCGACTGCGGGGAAGAAGGCCGTCGGCAAGGCAGCGCCCGCCAAAGACAAGAAAACCGATGTGGCAAAACCCGGCAAGGTGAAGAAGCCCAAGCTGGTGCGGGACAGCTTCACCATGCCTAAAGGGGAATATGCCGTTATTCCAATGTTGAAGGAGCGCTGCCTGAAAGCCGGGGTGCCGGCGAAAAAAAGCGAGATTCTGCGCGCGGCGATTGCCAATCTGGCCAAGCTGAGTGATGCCTCGCTGGCTGCCGCGATTCAGCATCTCGACGTCGTCAAGACCGGACGTCCCGCCAAGGGCTCGAAGTAGACTCGTTCCTCAACTTAGGCAACAGATCCTCTGTCTCAGCCCTCCACCGGACCCGGATCGGAGCCACCCCTAGCGCGAGCGGTTTGGTCCACTGACGGTTCATGGCCAATTGTACGCATCGAACATGCCCCCCTGAAAGCAGCCGTCCCCGAGTTGGCAACACAATCAGACTGCCATCAACCACGAGGGAGTTTGACATGGAATGCAATCATACTTGCGAGGCATGGAATAAGGGCAAGCCAATCGGCCAATATAGTCACTCAAGCCAAAGGACATTTGGGCAATCCGAATCCGCCTCCACAACGAGCATCAGGTTTCAACTCTGAGGTTTATTGGCCGACCAGTTTCAGCGACTTCGGCGACGCCAGCGGCGGATGACTATATACCCGCCCACCATCCCGCCAAGATGAGCAAAATGCGCAACTCCCGCTTGGGTTCCTGTCACGCCGAGAGTCAGTTCGATGCCTGCGTATAAGGTCACAAACAGCCATGCCGGGAGGGCAACGGGCGGGAATATGAGCATGATGATCCGGTTCGGAAAAGGCATTCCATAAGCGAGCAATAACCCAAATACGCCGCCGGACGCTCCCACCGTTGGATAAACACTTCCAGTCAAACTCGTGACTAGCAACTGCATAAGTCCCGCCGATAGGATGCTGGTGAAATATAGTTGAAGGAACACCTGTCTCCCCAGCAAGTGTTCCAGTTCCCTGCCGAACATCCAAAGACCGAACATGTTGAACGCGAGATGGGTAGTGCTGGCATGCAAAAATGCATACGTTACAAGTTGCCAAGGCATGAAGCCAGCCTGGAACGGCCACAGAGCGAATCTGTTTACTTCTGATTCGCCTGCGCTTAGCTCCAACAAGAATCCTGCAATGGTGGCGAAAATAATGGCCCAAACAGACGAGGGGGTGCGCACTGCTAATCTCCCTATGCTCTCAGGCGCGTCACGCTTGAACCACACCGAGGCTGAATCGCATGAGCGAGTGAAGCAAATCATGCTGTTTTGTGCTTATACCCTCAACACGGTGCGACCACTTCCGGGCACGATGCTCGATGCTTACAATTGGCCATCAACGGAAGGTTAGCGACGACTGCAATCTGGCACAGTATCGCCTGTCATCTTTAGCCCCGGTGGCTCGGCCCGTCATCCTATCCTCAACTTATTCGTCCAGCAAAGCGGACCCCACTGAACGCAATTGTCCACTTGAGAGCCCAGGTAGGATGGTCAACGCCTGAAATAAGCAGATCCTCAAAGTGGCTTTGGCTTAGATGGAGTGTTAGACTTTTGCCAGCGAAGCCGGTCCGCAACCGCATTGGTAATAAGATTGATGACGGCTATCAAAAAGGTGCGTGGCGTGACCGAAGGAAAAGCAACCTCAACGTACGGTATTGCGACCGCACCAAAAACCCGTGCAATTAATGGAAATGTCATTAGTCCAAAAAGTGCCAACGTTTATTGCGAATTGCACTGATGATGGATGCGAGTGGAATAACCATAGAGAGGATGCGAAGTAGTTCGAGCAACATGACCAGCCGACTATCGTGGTACCGAATCGCGTTCATGGCATGTGATCATCGCATGCGCAATCCCAAAAGGCAGCCATAGACATTGAGTCGCTGCGATCCGTTTTGGCATTGCCGGAGAAGACTGGCACCGGCGGTCATGGGAGGAGCGTGTCTATTTCCCGGAGGACCAGGAAGTTGGAAATCCACCGGCCAGTAATGGCGTTGGAGACTTGCACAGGGTGTAAGGGCGTGAGCCGGACGGCACGTACATGAGCGCACCGCAAAGGAAACGCGTCGGATTGGCGTTAGGCAGTGGCTCCGCGCGCGGCTGGGCGCATGTGGGAGTCATCCGCGCGTTGGAAGAGGCCGGCATCCGCCCGGACTTAGTATGTGGAACGTCGGTCGGATCGCTGGTGGGCGCCGCCTATGCGGCGGGCGAGCTGGACCGTTTCGAACAGTGGCTGCTCGGGATGCGAATGAAGGACGTGGTCGGGTTCATGGATGTGAGCCTGAGCGGCGGGCTGCTCAAGGGCGAGCGGGTGATGGAATTCTTTCGGCGCCACTTCGTGGATCGCCCCATTGAGCAGTTGGCCATGCCTTTTGCAGCAGTCGCGACGGCGCTGCAAACCGGCGCCGAGGTCTGGCTGCGTGATGGCTCGACGGTCGAGGCGGTGCGCGCCTCCATTGCCCTGCCAGGGTTGTTCACCCCTGTACTGCGCGACGGCATGACGCTGGTGGATGGCGGACTTGTTAATCCTGTACCTGTATCGCTGGCGCGCGCGATGGGAGCGGATATCGTAATCGCCGTTGACCTCGGCTCTGACAAGCTGGGCAGCCACCTGGGCGCGGACCCCCTAGTTCAAGCGCCCGGCAGTGCAATCGGCGATTGGGTGCATAAGCTGCAGGAGAACCTTGGCGGGATCATCCCGGCACGCTTTCCCGACGAACCCAAACTGCCATCCATGCACGACGTGCTGGCCGCCAGCATCAACGTCATGCAAGTGCGGATCTCGCGCAGTCGCATGGCGGGCGAGCCCCCGGACATCATTGTGTCGCCGCGGCTGGCCCGCTTCCATCTGCTTGATTTTCACCGCGCAAAGGAGGCAATCGAGGAAGGCAAGCGCGCGGTCGAGGCAATCCTGCACATTCTTCGTGTGCTTGGCGATCAACCATCATGAAAGCGATGACGCCGAATTGACACTTCAGCGGATGCGCCAAGAGGTCGCGTCTTGCTTCAATATCGTTGCCGCAGCAGATAATCTGCCGGGCGTCGCCGGTAATACGCTGGATTTCGGCTGGAATACTCTCCAACCGGCCACCAGAGACAATTGATGGCGCGGCTGATATATATATCGGCTAAATTAGTCGGGGAGCGAAGGCGACCACATGTCGCTCAACCCGATATCGCATTTGGTGAGAGAAGTGCCTCATGTCAAAGAAACTAGCAATCGTGCTCACAGTAGTTCTACTTGCCCTAATCGCGTGGGTACTATTGTTCGAAAGCAATTCCTTTTCCATTCTAGTCAATGGACAGCCGGTGGCGGGCCCGCTAAAAGGTGCAATTGGGGCCGCAGGATTGGTTGCCGCATTGATCGCCTGTTTTTGTGCGGCAATCATTTTGTTGTTTGTCTTCGCTGGAATCGGCATTTTCGTTCTGGGTTTCGTCGTCTTTTTCGGCATGATCGCGGTCTGGATCGAATTTCCCTTTCTATTGCCCTTGCTCATTCCATTGGCGATTCTATGGCTATTCATTGCCATCGCGAGGAAGGCGAGCGCGCCGCCATAGAATAGCTGGTGGGTGAGATATTGGAACGCGAATGAGTAGCGCTGGCCCTGGGCTCGATTCCCTGTCGTTTGTTTTTGGTACGTCGTTGACGGTTACCCCATCGGGTGCATGCTATTGGCGCAGAGGTTTGCGGGCACGTCGGCAAAATTGAACGGGTATAGCCATCGCCAATCGAGCTGCACCACGATCTTCCGGATGGGTCCTAAGTCATGCAGCCATTTTCAGCGTGCCGCCGACCGCGCTGAAAAACTGGAGCATGGATGATGCAGTCAAGGCTGCCTTGGGGAAAACAATCACGGACTTTCGCCATTGGCCCTTGTGGCGGAAAAATAGCCACGCCATACTTGTCCGTCAGATAACAAGTGCGCAGCACGACGATTTGGATGAAAGTATAAGAACGGATCCATGGTCGGTGTGCACATCCAACACGTGCTCCTCGGGCTGACTCAAGCTCGAAGGTCGTATGGGCAATTGGGCGCGCATGATCGCGCGGGCGATTCGAAGGGAGGCGACAATGTTCAAGGCTGGCCCGAATGAAAGAATTTACCCTGTGGCTCAGCTCGCGAAGATTGTGGATTTGCTCGTCGCAGAGGGCATCTCTCCCTCAGATGCGCTAAGTGGCACTCATATATCCAAGGAGGCCTTGTCTTCGATCGCAACGCGCGTGTCATTGAATCAGGTCATCGAATGCTTCCGCAATGCCGCGAGACTTACGCGAAACCCACGGTTTGCGTACCAGGCAGGTCTGGGATTTCATGTCTCAACATTCGGAATGTACGGGTTTGCGATTCTCTGCAGCATGAACTTCCATCAGACAATATCCTTCGCCGTCAAGTATCACCAGCTCGCAACACCGTTCACCGAAATCTCCTTCAAGGAAGAGGGCGGTCTGGGGGTGTGGACATTCGTTCCCCTACCGCATCCGAGGGTCGACGCGCTACTCTACAAATTTATGGTTGAGCTGCCGCTCGGTATTTGCATGTCACTTCACCGTGATGTCATGGGCCCATCGTTCATGGCAAAGGAGATCCATGTCACCTACGCCCCCCCGGATGACGCACCAATGTATCCTGAGGCCTTTGGATGCGAGGTGCTTTTCGGCCAATCCGAAAACAAGCTCGTCTTCGACGCGCAGTGGTTAGATCGTACGCCGCAGCTTGGGAATGAGATCAATTATTTGGCTGTCTTGAAGCTATGCGATGAATTGATGGAAGAGATGCAGCTTAGCATCGGGCTGGCTGGCAAGGTGCGCGAACTGCTTCTCATCAATCTGATGCGGCCGACAAGTTTTGATGCGATCGCGCGACACTTGAACATGACGACACGCACGCTACGACGCAAGCTGCAGGAGGAGAATACGTCTTTCCGCCAGCTGGTGGATGAACTGAGAATGCAAGTGGCCATAAAGTATCTCCGCGATACGGATTTAACGATTGAAGATATCGCTTATGCACTGGGATTCAGTGATGCCGCCAATTTCCGGCATGCCTTTCGACGTTGGACAAAGGCTGGACCCATCGAATACAGGGACTTTTTGCGGGCCTAGCCAGGGTCGGGCAAGCCAGCCCCCCCTGCAGCACGTAAACATACTTTTACTCACCTAAAGAATTCGGCAATGTGTTTGCCGCAGGCCTGGCATTTCGACCAAATGATGCTATCTAGAGGTCACGCATGGGACGGCGACGGCTAACCGACACTGCCGCAATTCGCGACCCGTCTCGGCGAGTTCTACTTTTTTGTCCGCATTTGACCGGATTGTGGCCGAAGCGAACCTTCAAGAGCGGCGCCCGGCATGCTAAACAGAACTTATCTAAACAACCACCAGGAGACATCATCATGGGACAACGCATTGATCAATTCTGCGAAACGCTTCGCATCAAGCTCACCAACGTCGACAGTGGCCTTAACGACCTCAAGGCCAAGATCGACAAGAAGGCTCAACACGCGGAGCAGGATATCCGCAGCCATCTCGATGGGTTGCAGCGGCGCATCGAGCAAGATCAGAAAAAGGTCTCAGCGGCAAGAGCCGAAGTGAAAGACTGGATGGATAGCCGAAAGGTTGATACCCACGCCAAGATCGCAGAGTGGAAAGCGAAGCATGAAACAAGCAAATTGCAAAACAGGGCCGATAAGGCTGAGCGGTATGCCGCAGCCGCGATAGTGATCGCCGTTGCAGCGGTGGACGAGGCCGAGGAAGCTGCGCTTGAGGCACATCTTGCACGGCAAGACGCCGGTGCGGCGCAGGCCAAATAGCATCAGACGTAATCCACTCAAATAGACTTGTTCGGGGTCCGAATCGACCGCAACCAACGAATGGAGAATGACATGAAGCACGCCAGTGCCCTACTGTTCGCCAGCATCGCATTAATAGGCTCGACCTTCGCGCAAGCAGAGGTCGCCGGATCCACGCTCCTGGGTGTTTCGGTCACCGAGTTGCGTGAGGTCACTCTGGGTTGGAGTGCCAAGCACCAGGTGCTTGGCAAAGCAGTCTTCAACGACAAGAAGGAACGGATTGGCGTGATTGACGACATCATCATCGCCCCCGACAAGGCTGTTTCGTACCTGATCATCGGGGCCGGCGGCTTCCTGGGTGTCGGCAAGCACGATGTCGCGATACCGGTGAGCCAAATGAAGGAAGTCGGCGGCAAATTTGTCCTGAGTGGCGCTACCAAGGACGCCCTCAAGGCGATGCCGCCCTTCCAACACGCGCGGCACTGATGCCCCTCGCACAGGCGCGGCCCGCGGCAATGTGAGCGACTGGCACAGGCCCGGGTCAAGCAATTACGAATACTAAGAGATACACGATGGCTTCCCTCACTCCAGCTTACGACCACATGCAACAGGCCATAAGGGACGCGCTGGGCGCCCACTGGCGGCTGTTCCTGTTCCAAGGGGTGGTCATGGTTATCCTCGGCGTTCTCGCAATAGCGACCCCCGTGTTGGCGACCATCGCCATCGACCTCTTCATTGGTTGGCTCTTTCTGATCAGCGGCATCGTGGGCCTGGTCGCCATGTTCTCGGCAAAGCACATCCCGGCCTTTCTGTGGAGCCTCATTACGGCTGCCTTGTCGGTCGCCGTTGGCGTTATGCTCATCTGGAAACCCGTCGCAGGCGCGTTTTCGATCACCATTATCCTGGTCGCGTTCTTCATCGCCGAGGGCGTGTTCCAGCTCGTGGCGTCGATCGCCTATCGCGACGCAATCAGCGGCTCATGGGGCTGGATGCTGGCGAGCGGCATCGCTGATCTGGTGCTGGCCGCGGTCATCATTCTCGGCTGGCCCGTGACCGCCGTCTGGACGCTGGGGTTTCTCGTCGGCATCAACTTGATCACTTCGGGTTTGGCAATCGTGATGGCAGCACTCGCCGGACGCAAACTCACCAACGCTGTGCTGGGACCCTCACCGGCGGCACGTCCCTGATCCTTTAGCCCCCGACTGCGGCGTTTCGATCGCCATGAACCTTCAAGGAAAAGTGCCATGCTGACACTCTGGACTATGATCACCCTTTCCGCACTTGCATGGGGCACATATGCGTTTTGTGCTGACGCACCGGCTGCCCAGGAGCCGGCAATGCCAACCGTGTTTGCCCAAGAATCCAGCGCGGATGCAAGAAAAGCGGCCAACGAAGCCAAGGAGGCCGCACGAAAAGCGGCCAAAGCCGCGAAGCTGGCTCTCGAAGCTACCGCCAGGGAAAGCTCACGGAAGACGGCGCAGGAGATCAGAGTTGCGGCAGAGAGGACCAACGAAGCTGCGAAGCGCGCAGCTGAGAAAGCCGAACTCGCGTACCAGAAATCGCTCGTTGTTAACAAGGAGTTCGCGTTGCGCGCTGCACAGGCAGCAAAGAGCGCGGAGGCGGCCACTGCCGAGGCTCTGCAGAAGGCGAAAGACTCGGTCCGGGCAGCGTCCGAGTCCAACAGGGAAACCGCCCACAAGATGTCAGCGCAAGCAGGACAGGCAATTCAAAAAGCTGCAGATGCCACCAAGGACGCCGTCGTTGCTGCAGAAGAGTCTGCGAACGCAGCGATGCGCAATATCGGGGATGCTACGAAGGCGGCTTCGCTGGCGGCCAAAGAAGCAACCCGAAATGCTGAGGTTAAGGCTGGTGCTGCCGCTGCGCTGGCCGAGAAGGCCGTTGGCGAAGTTTCACAGAAAGTTGCAGCGGACATTCAGCGTGCGGCGCTTGCGACTCGGGATGCTGCAGTGTTGGCTGAGCAGAAGACCCTAGAAGCGAATGGGAAGGTGAGTTCGGCCACCAAGGAACTTGCGCAGAAGGCCGAGAACGCCGCGAGGCGAGCGACTGTGGCAACGAAGGAAGCGGCCTCGAAGGCCGAGGAATTGGCCAAGCATTCGCTTGAACCCGACAAGGAAGCGGCACAAAGGGCCGCCGCCGAAGCGCGGGCGGCCCTCCAGAAGGCTGCGACGGCCACTAGGGAGGCTGCCAAAGCAGCCAGCGAAGCTTGGGAGAAGGGCATGGCAAAGGACACCGGGAAGAAGTAGCCCTTTCTGCCACGAATGGGGGTGAGCCTTGCGTCGAATCGGTTGATTTGCACCCTGGCGGAAGTCAGGGTCAGTATGCCAGACGCGGTTGAATCACACGAACTCTGAAACGCATCAAAGGAAAGAAGCCAAACCTAGATTCGTCGCCGTTGACCGTGTTCTTCCTCGCCGAGGGCGTTTTTTAAAGGGTGACGTCGATTGCTTGTCGCGACGTGATCGGCGGCTCCTGGGGTTGGATGCTGGTGAGCGGCCATCATTCTAGGCTGGCGCGTTACTGCTGTCTGGGCGTTGGGTTTCTCGTCGGCATTAACCTGATCACGCCGCGTTGCGCAAGGGTGATGGCAGCACTGCCGTTGACCCTGCTTGCGACGGTGCTGTGCTACCTCGTCGCAGTCAAGGCGGTGAAGGGCCTCTTCTGCAGGTTTTTTTTCGGTTCCCTGAGATCGTTCAGACCCAGTGCCAACTGGACTGACAATGAAGGCTGCGACAACACTACCTTGCGTGTCCCTTGAGAAGTGGTCTCCTGTCGAGTGGAAGAAGGTTAGTCGCAAATTTCGTCTGTTAAGTAAGGTATTGGAGGTGTCACTGCTTGAAACGCGCTGAAATTCGAGCACGGCTTAGCGTAACGCCTCGACTCAAAAATGGGGACGCACGGCGAGAACATCGCAGGGCGCGCGATTGACTACCCCGTTGCTGGTCGACCCAAGAAGGGTCGCAACACCGTGATGGCCATGGCAGCCCAGGACGATCAGGTCAGCATTGCTTTCCCCCGCGAAACGGACAATCTCATGCCACGCCGAGTGTGGGCTGAACAGCACCTCATGACTTGCCTCCTTGCATCCAAGGCGGCTCGCCAGTTCGGCCAGTCCATTGCGCGCCTGAGTCTCGCTGTACTCTGCGGGATCGGTGCATTCGGGCGCGATGACCTCGTTCGAACGGTTTTCGGGGAAGTATTCCACGACGTGTAGGAACGTGAGTTGGGCGCCAATTTGGCGCGCCAATGCAGCGGCGCGCGCGGATGCCGCGTCGCTGATGGCGGAAAAGTCAACGGCGCATACGATGCGTTCATAAGTCTGCATATCGGCTCCTCATCGAGTGAAAGCGGCCATCATGGTGCGCCCACTTTTCCTACCCAGCATCGTGGATAAAGCGAGTTTGGCCTATTGGCCCTGAGGAAATGCCAGGACCACGCACCTGCTTGCTCTGCCCACGTCTCCCGCAACCCGAGCAAGGGTACTCCCCCGTTAACACCCCTCGCAAGCGATTGGTCGTGCTGGAACCAATATCGAGTGGACTATTCTATAAATAATACACATTCAAACCTTGGGGACGAGCACGACGAGTATCTGTTATGAGGCCTTTGCCGGTCTGATCAGAACCCTTTACGATCGCCGCATCTCAGGGCCACCGGTTCTGGATCTGGCGGGCCACTTCCCCGCCGCTGACCAATTTGTCGACGCGTGGGAGGATGTACGGGACGAAGCGCTGCAGGTTGCAAACACACTTAGGGAAGTTCCCCGATTTCATGAGTTGATGCGCAGCCAAGCTGAAATCTCAGCCAATGATGGGCGTGATTGGCGAATGCTGGTGCTCAAGGCATATGGCGTAGCCATACAGCAAAACATGGCTCGGTGCCCAAAGCTCGCCTCCCTGGTCAGCTCCGCCCCTGACGTCCTTTCCGCTACGCTGTCGTTTCTATCCCCAGGCAAGCACATCCCGCGACATCGCGGGCCATTTCGTGGCGTGATCCGGTTTTATCTTGGCCTGTCTGTGCCCACCGGAGCCGATGGCCGTCCCGATGTCATGCTGATAATCAACGACGTCGAACATCGGATCGCCAATGCTGAATGCCTGCTTTGGGATGACACCTTTCCGCATGAAGTGTGGAATCGAAGCAATCAGGTACGGATTGCCCTGCTCCTGGACATTCGCCGCCATGGCATGCCGCGCGACATGGCACTGCTGTCCAGGTTGCTAATTGGCTTGGCCGGGGCCGCAATTCGGGTACGCAGGAATACGTTAATGGCCGGTAACTGAAGGGTCGCGCACCTGGACGCTTCGCCTGCCCGCGTCAATGGGACCGCAGCCGACACGGCAGACAATCGGTTTGACATTGAGTTCGCACCCGTCGCTGAAGCATTCCGGGCAAAAATCCCGCACAGCACGTTCCTTAACCTGGCTCAGGCAGCCTTGCCGATCGAGCGCTTCCCAAGCTGCTGGAATGGATTAGAGCATTGGGTCATGCACTTTCTTGCTTGCCCGCACAATCGGTACGTTTTGTGAAATCAAGGCTGTGGTTCGGTTCGTGCGAATTTCGGTCTCCGCGAGCTTTGTAGGAGGCCTTGAAATCCACCGTCGTGACACAACATAAGGTTACCATTCTGCTGCCGGTGCGCTTGTTCTTGCTCTAGATCGGCGTCCGTTTTGTATTGATACATAGGAGTTGTAAACATGTCCAAGAAAATGTTAATGGGTCTCTTTTTGCTGGTTTCAACGGCCGTTGGTGGGGTTACTTCGTACGCTGCCGACCCGACGATCCAGCAGGTCTATCGGGCGGCCGAGGATGGCAGAATGGCCGATGCGCAGACCATGATGGAACAAGTCCTTCGAGACCACCCTGACAGTGCCAAAGCCCATTTTGTCGAAGCAGAACTGCTGACTAAGCAGGGACGCCTCACCGATGCAAGGACGGAACTGGCCAAATCCGAACATCTGGCGCCGGGGCTGCCCTTTGCCAAACCCCAATCCGTCCAGTCCCTGCAACGCCGGCTTTCTGGGGCGAACGCCTTGGCTGACTTGGCCTCACAGCCGGTACGTCCTGTTCCCCACCACGCCTCTCCCGGGAGCCTGTTGATGATCGGGGTTGGTCTGGTGGTTCTCCTCCTCGTTGCCGTCCGCTTCATCATGCGCCGCAGTGTAGTGCCGGCGGTCAATTCTCCAGGCTTTAGCCCGATGACTCCGATGCAACCCTATCCTGCCGGGAGCGTAGGACCAATAGGGGGCGGTGTCGGGTCGGGAATTCTGGGCGGATTGGCAACTGGCGCGGCAGTAGGGGCCGGAATGGTGGCAGGCGAAGAACTGATGCATCACTTCCTGGATGGCAATCCAGGCAGTTCTCATTCCGTTCCGCTTGCGAACGCCGATGATTTCGCCCCAACTCAGAACGACATGGGTGAACAGGATTTCGGCATAAGTGATGGTTCCTGGGACGATGCTTCGAGCATGGGCGGGGATGACTGGAACTGAGGGTGTTGATGTCCGGACATTCTTCCCATGGACGGCCGATGGCCGATCATGGGAAAGAATGACCGCCCAACCACCTGGTCAGGCTCCGCCCGGCACCCGAATGGAAGCATGCTCCGCGCTGCGCTTGTCACACCCTACTGAACCTGTACAGAAGGTCTGCACACTCTTCCCGATCTGAAACTGCATACAGATACCGTGAGGCAGGCGAGGCTGTACGACACGACAGAGGGCGATATCTGGTGGTGTCTTTAGTTGGGTCTGGAAGTTTTATGGTTGATGCGTTCTGAGAAAGTTGCACACTATAACGCGATACGTTATAGTTGCTGATGATCATCGGATTTGGGTCCAAAGAGACTGAGAAGGTCTGGCGTGGTGAAGTAGCGCGTCGATTGCCTCGTAATATTCAGCAAGTCGCACTGCGAAAACTGTTCATGTTGGACAAGGCGCAGTCGCTAAATGATCTGCGGGTTCCTCCAGCAAACCGGCTTGAAGCATTGAAAGACGATCGAAAAGGGCAGCACAGCATTCGCATCAATGATCAATGGCGAATCTGTTTTGTGTGGACAGACAGCGGCCCCGACGCGGTCGAGATCGTCGATTACCATTAAGGAGATGGGAATGGATAAATTGCAGAATGTTCACCCTGGTGAAATACTCCTCGAAGAATTTCTACGTCCGATGGAAATAAGTCAAACCAGGCTGGCCAATTCGATCGGTGTTCCTCCGCGTCGAATCAATGAGATTGTATTGGGCAAGCGAGGGATCACTGCGGATACCGCTCTGCGCCTTGCCAAAGTATTCGGTACTTCCGTTCAATTTTGGATGGGATTGCAGGATGAGTATGAGCTGCGTGAAGCACGGAGCGCAATCAAGGATCAACTGGAACAGTTGACGCCGATTGCCGCATAAGTTTCGCCAATGAAACAATGCTGATAACCTGTTCCCAGAGCCCAGATTCATTTGATCAGGCGTGCCGTTTTCTTGATTATGTGCAGTCTTGCGCTTTTACCCCCGGCGATTTGACATGAATTACCAATTAAAACCCGACCACCTTCAAAAAACCCGCCAGGCGATTCTGGTAAGAATGAAGACATTGGGCCTTGAGCCCGAAGGGATTGTGAATGTCAGCCAGTTTGCCGAAACCTTGGCTCAGTTCTCGGCTAGCTATTACCACGCTGCCGTGCGCCAATTGGCCAAGGAAAAGGTGATCGATCTGTTGTCTCCGGAAGGCCGTTACTACCAACTCACCCAAAAAGGATATTTGGTTGTGGATGCGGGTCATGAATCCCTCCATGACCAGTGATACGTTAACCCCGTAAGCAAATCACTGCATATCATCCGGCGAGGGCTACCGTAGCCAAAACGTAACCACTTCAAAACCTACCCCACGCTGTATGGGGCTTCGCGGGACTTCATATCAAACTTGCGGGTGAGGCAAGGTATTGATTTATAAATGTTAACCTGAAGGCCCACGAACTGAAAATCCGCGTGTCGGCAGTTCGATTCTGCCCCTGGCCACCACCCACACCGTGCACTTGGGCCACTCTTCGGGGTGGCCTTTTGCTTTTCCGGGTTCTGTATAGGCCGCTCATGGGCTCGGCATTGAGCGGCACTTCCTTCTGACGCGTTTCTCGATCTGGATTTCCTGCCGCCACGTCTCTCCTATGGATTTTGCCACTTCACACTTACACTGCCTTCATCCATATAATCTCCAAGGCGTTGGCTGCGGCAGACATTGAAGTAGCCCATAATTGATCTACCCAAGCCTTACGGAGAAGACCAAATGAAAGCGTTCCTACAAGAAGTGCTTAAAGTAAACACAATGAACAAGTTTTTGTTGGTTTGCATGGTCGCATACGCTCCTTTTGTACTTGCAGATAAACTCACGCAGGATTCCAAATGGGTTCAGACGTGTGGCGCCTGCCATGGGGTTGATGGAAATAGTCCTCTGCCAAATGCGCCAAATCTTGCTGGACAACTTCAGGGATATCTCGTGCAGCAATTGCTAAGAGAAAAGGAATTCAAAATACATGGGCGCGCAAGTGAGAAAATGGGGTCTGAAGTAGACCAGCTGTCAGAAAGCGACATTCGCAATTTGGCTAGGTACTACAGCGAGCAAGAACTAAAACCTTCCACTTCAGACGAATCTTTTGATCTTGCTTTGATCGCGAAGGGCAAAGACGTATATAAGCGGCAAATTACGAAAAGGATAGGTCTTTCTTGTGGAAATTGTCACGGCGATAATGCTGAAGGTGAAGAGAATCGCAGAGCTGTGGGTCTGGTGGATTTCCCGCGTCTTGCAGGGCAAAAGCATGATTACTTGGTGTCAAGATTAAAGAAATATGCGAGTCGCGAGGTAGGTTATGGCTTGCTTGGCATGAACGTCGTCACTGAATCATTGACTGAAGATGAGATCAATGAGCTTGCAGCATACTTATCTAGTCTGAAGTAAGTTTTGGAGAGACGGATACCCAAATACAGGCACCCACATTGGTAGTTGCTCCGGCAACGCTGCTGGAAAACTGGCGACGAGAACTCGGCCAGTTTGCTCCCTCGCTCTCAGTGACCATACATGCTGGCAACAATCGCGCAGGGATTGCATCCCGCCTTGCTGGAATTGATGTAGTAGTCACGTCCTATGACATCGTCGTAAGGGATGAACCCATGCTCTCGGCGATTAGCTGGAATCTCCTGGCGCTTGATGAAGCCCAAAACATCAAGAACCCGGATGCACAGAGAACCTTGTCTGTCAAAACGTTACCCAGAAGAGTGTCCCTAGCAATAACCGGCACCCCAGTTGAAAACAGCCTTTCTGACCTTTGGTCGCTTTCTGATTTTGCCCTTCCAGGATTACTTGGACGACGTGGAGATTTTGAAAACCTTTTTGATAACACCAATTCAGGCGCTTCCGATTTGGCCCCGCTGGTGGCGCCAATACTGCTTCGACGTCGCATCAAGGAGGTGGCAAAGGATCTTCCGGAGAGAATAGACATTCCGCAACCGCTTGCAATGTCCAGACGCATGGCAGAGATGTATGAACAAGTACGGCTCTCTGTACACGGATTTGCGCAGAATAAAGCCACACCAGTTCTGTCATCTGCCGCCCCCGCTGCTTTCCTATAGCGCTTATCCGTCACTCTGTGGACGTCATCCAGTATGGCCAAGACAATGTTGGCCAGAGCCAAGGGAGAGCATACCGCGATATTAACTAAAGGACCCAATATGAGAAGTCAGCGCAAAACTGTTGTCCAGCAACTCAAAGATGAATTCAAAGAAACCTAAGGCGCAAACCATCGAGCCCAAACCCAAGGCAGCGAAGGCCGAGCCCAAGCCAGCGAACGTCGCAGACAAGCCAGCCGCACCAAGCAAGAAGGCCACCGCCAAGGCAGCGCCGAAGAAGACCTCTCCCAGGTAGTACCAGTCCGCGTGTGCCTCGACGCACCCGCCTGTAACTGCACGAAACGTAGCGGTTTTTCTGCTTCGCAACGAAGCACCGGCGCAATACCGACCCTATACCGACCCTCTTTCTGCTTTTCCCCCATTGCGTGTTCCCAGCCTGTTTTCTTAACCCCCCTTGGAGCCCTGGTGCTGACCATCACTTTCGCCTTCGTTGTGGCCACGGCGCTGTTCTTCCTGTTCGAGCGCACCCGATGGATGGGTGTCGTGGGCGTGTTTGTCCTGCTGCGCATCAACCCCATGCTGTTCACCGGGCTGCTGATTGCAGGCGTGGCCTTTTATTTCATCTTCTTTAGGAGAACCTAGCTGACGCTCATAATATGCTGAAACGTATACGGCGCTGTCCAGTACTTGATGCCTTAATATAGAGGCGCAGCAAATAAATATTGCGTTCCAACCAGGGGGTAGAGTCAAATGTCGCAATCTCTACATCAAGAAATGCCCGGACAGTTCTGTCCGGCTATTACTCACTGGTCGCTAAATAAGACGACAAATGTGGAACTCGCAGCACCCATGACAGTCTCATGTTGCATGAAACGAGATGGACGAACATTGGATCGCAAGACGCTTGAAGAAATTCGGCTGATG
>JBAUMF010000121.1:0-2675 GCA_049578545.1 Thiobacillaceae bacterium | reverse complement strand
GAAAAAGGGCGAGAAGCTGCGCGACAAAATCGAGGAGCAACTCTCGAAACTCCAGCAATTGCCGCACCTCGTGCGCTCATTCTTCCAAGCCCCTTCTGTCGCCTATATTGGCGACTGCTGAGTAACTAGATGCGTGCGGATTCTGAGAATCAATTCAAGGGGATTGAGCGAGCAACATTAAGCACCCCCGCTATCGCTAGGAGATTACTTCTTGAGACGTCGGGACGATCAAAAAGGCCAACAGCACCGATTGCGAGCAGTGATAGAGACTTGGGTTCGGGTATAGGGCTGAACAGCATATGCTGGATTCCTTTCGAAACAACCTAATGGATCAAGAAAATTCGCAGAACCTGCCGGCAATTACCGAGTGTATGGTGTAGTCTAATGAGTGCCGTTCCCAGTCACGGCCTCCCCATTTTGAATGGAGGCGTTTGCATTGTCGTTAACGGCAAACCGCATCGGTTGCTCGTCCTCCCATGGATTTTCCGGTTACGAGCGAATCGTTATGCACGCACTCACCTCTTGGCTAGGAGATTGACATGAATCTGTTCAAACACACCCTGACGGCCGCTTCCGTAGTATTTGCCATGACCATGCCCGGCATCACGTCGGCCATGCCGACGTTGGTCGCCCAAGACACAGTCACCACCCCGATGGAGCAAATGCAATTGCTGCGCGCCCGATTGCAGTGGCTGGAAGCGCAGAAGCGCGATCTGGAGACCGAGATGATGCGCCTGCAGGAAGCGCAGCGACGAAACGAGAGTGCGCCGGACATGCTGGGCATTAACCCATCACCGGGTCCGCAGGCCAACAACTGTTCGCGCCAGCGGCAGGAAGGCGGCCAGATGAGTGGATCGTGCGGGACGACTGACATGATGCAGACGATGGGGCAGATGATGGGGCAGATGATGGGGCAGATGATGCAGACTGCGCCGGACATGCTGGGCATTAACCCATCACCGGGCCCGCAGGCCAACAACTGTTCGCGCCAGCGGCAGGAAGGCGGCCAGATGAGTGGATCGTGCGGGACGACCGACATGATGCAGGGGATGATGCAGTCGATGGGTCAGATGATGCGGGCGTTCGTTAAGTAAGCGAGAAAGGGGAATACCTCTGCATTTCACCGGAGCGAATACGGGGGGGCTCACTCGGCGACCTTCCCGTCGCAATCGCGATCAGAACATCGCCGGCTACCTTGCCGGTTCGAGTGCCAAGTCGAAATAGGCCTTATTCCGGCGTTCATCTCCTGCTACACCACGTGTCGGCAGGGTGCGAGGGTCTGATGAGCGGCGAACACCGGACGCTTTCGAGCAGTATGTTGATCCTACCTTCAGGGTCGCGGAGAGCCGGATGTGATTTATGAAAGCGGCCGGAACAGCTGAAATCATTTGGAAACTGCTGTCAACCGGCTGAGGTCGGCCAGTTTCAGACACTCCGGGTAATCACCACAGTCGTCCGATGTTCATGTCTTTGCGGCCGCTCAGAGCGATCTCTGCGTCAAGTTTGGGCGGTATATCTTGCCTTCTACCTATCAGGCAGATACGAAACTGAGTGATTTATCCAGCTTTAAAAAAATTAAGTTTGTTGTGCCGGTATTTTTTACAGACCGGGGCACGTCGCCGCCATATGAATATCGTAACTTGTTGTTTCTATATAACCATCTTTCAGTGGCTCGAATGTTGCTACATTATTAAACGTGGGAAGACGCAAATAAGGGTTCATATCCATCTGTAGCCACCCCTCTAAAATATCGAGTAGATATCATGCTTAGTCGCAATCTCATACTGACAGCATTTGGGTTGCTCCTGGCCCTTGGCGAAGCGCAGGCCTCCCTCATTAACTTTGATGCTACGGGAGTCGCCGGCATATCCGGTTACGTCCAGTTCGATGACAGCACCTTCAATGGATCGACGTTCCAGCAAGTCTCCAACACGAATATCACCGACCTGACGTTGAACGTCTTTGGACAGATCTACTCTCTGGCAGACGTTGCGACGGTTGGCAATACCTTCATTGATTCCTCCGGGCTGTTGCCGATTATCGTCAATGGCGGAGGGAACTTGGCATCCAACGGCTCCCAGGCAATTGCGTTCTACCCTGACGGTTTCAACGGCACTGCATTAGACGGCGATGCTTCGCTGGCAGTCGCGCCGTCCGGTAATTACAATTTGGCAAACTATTATGCTGTGGAATGGGTGCCGTCCAGTGTTCCGGAACCAGGCACCTTGGCTCTACTCGGGCTCGGGTTGTCAGGGCTTGGATTATTGAGGCGGGGTCGAAAGGCAAGTTAGGCCTGAGCAAGTGTCGCGACGTCTCTACGATGGGAGCTTCGGCTCCCGTTTGCCTTTGTGAAGCTAATAGTGTCTCCTTAGGTCGACCATCTGCTCCAAATTCGATCTCAGCATCCGTCTGCTCAGAACATGCGGATTCAACCGGTGGATGCAACACACTAGGGCGTGTTAACACTAATTGACGCGATGCGGATGGCTATGAAATACTTTGGGCATGGAACTCACACAAGCCCAGTACGAAGAAATCGCACACTGCTTGCCCAGACAACGCGGCAATGTCAGCCTGCCCAATTTGAGTGTCTTGAACGCCATCCTGTATGTGGCCGAGCATGGCTGCAAATGGCGCGGCCTTCCCAAGCGCTTTGGCAACTGGCACACGATCTA
>JBAUMF010000120.1:0-9095 GCA_049578545.1 Thiobacillaceae bacterium | reverse complement strand
CTCCTTTGTTGCTGACAGGTTGTGACAATGCAGGTCGCATGGTCATTGAGGTGAGAACGAAAGCCACCGGATGAGGGCGGCTACTTGCTAATTCGATCAAGGCCACAAAACGGTTACACCGGCCGTCAAAAGAAGATTGCGCGCGAGGCCGGCTGTGCGCCAAGCGGTCCTCCACCGAACCGGTGGCTTTCACTTCCACCAACAGTTGGCCATCCCGACCGGGCGATAGCATGTCTCGATCAAACGCAAGAGTTGATAACTGAAGTTTTGGTGGCCCGTACAAGACAACAACACGAAAGGGCGACTGTGGGCCGCTCACCGGCCATTTGCGACCATCCATGTCTCAAAACGTTGCGTCACATGCAGGGCTAATGGATTTCGCTGCCCGACCTGTTTCTGAATTGGCGACCAGCTGCAAGCCAGCGACTGATCAGCGATCTAGAACAGACGGATGCCGAGGCCGTTGGCGGGCAGCGTGTCGTCTAGGCCTTGTCAGCAACGAACGAAAGCGCCAGACCGTTGTTGCAGTAACGCAGGCCGGTGGGTTTGGGCCCGTCGTGGAACACGTGGCCCTGGTGACCGCCGCAGCGCACGCAGTGGTACTCTGTGCGAGGCAGGACCAGTTTCAAATCGGTCTTGGTTTGCACATGGCCGGGTAGCACGTCATAGAAGCTAGGCCAGCCTGTGCCGCTGTCATATTTGAATCTGGATGGGAACCAGCGGTAACCCGCAGGCCACGCAAACGAACAGGCCGCTATGCGTTTCATGGTTGAGGGCGCTGGTGAATGGACGCTCGGTGCCTTCCTCGCGCAGGATGTTGTATTGCTCAGGGGTAAGCAGCTTTTTCCATTCGGCGTCGCTGCGCATGAGTTTTTCGATATGCTCCTGCGCCATGGCCTGTCCTGGCAGGACCCATCGCGATAATGTCAGCGCGGATGCACCAGCCGCCGCCAGCTTGAAGAATGTGCGTCTATCCATCATTTCCTACCCCGATACATTCAGACTTCGTCCTGTGTACCCTCTAGTTCGGATGCAGACAGGCAAAGGTTACAAAGTCAATTTCGCGCACCCGGTTCATTTGCTCACATACAAGGCCGGAAGTTGCCGCTGCAGGTTGGCAATCTTTGGCAGGTCATTGATGACAATGTACGGCTGGTTCGGGTGTTGGGTCAGGTAATTCTGGTGGTAGGCCTCGGCATTGTAGAAACCGGTCAAGGGTGTGACCTGGGTGACAATGGGCCCTGGAAACACATCTGCCGCCTGCAGTTGAGCGATGTAGGCATCAGCCACCCGCTTCTGGTTGGCGTTGGCGTAGAAGATCGCCGACCGATATTGCGTCCCGCTGTCCGGGCCCTGGTGGTTGAGTTCCGTCGGGTCGTGCGCGACGGCAAAAAATACCCTCAGGAGTTGCCCATAACTGATGCGTGCCGGGTCATAGGTGATACGCACCGATTCGGCATGACCCGTCCGGCCGGAACTCACCTGCTCGTAACTGGCGGTGTCTGCCTGGCCGCCGGCGTACCCTGAAACTACCTGAGTAACGCCCTTGACGTGCTCAAACACTCCCTCCATTCCCCAGAAGCAGCCGCCGGCCAGCACCGCGGTCTGCGTGCCGCTCGCCTTGGCGAGCGGAATATCAATAACAGGATCGGGCAACGCTTTGCCAGCAGACGAGGACGCATAGACGGCTGTTGCAGCCGCCGCGGCAAGGCCCAGGGCCGGTGCGATGAAGATGGACATGAGGCGATTCATGATGGGACTCCTTGTGGAATAGAACTTAGACCAGTTGAACCTGCCGGTCCTGCTGCGTTGGGATCACTCCGAATGAGAGGGATCTGCACGCAGCAGTCCAGACCGGAGACTTACTGCTTGATGCCGTCTTTGCCCATGGAATCCTTGGACATGGAATCTTTGCCCATGGAGTCTTTGCCCATGGAGTCTTTGGACATACTGTCCTTCTTCATGGCTTTTTTCTTGCTATGCTTCTTGTGCATAGGCGCCTTGCCCATCTCGTCTTTCTGCATGCTGCTCTTGGCCATTCCATCCTGAGACATGCTGTCCTTGCTCATCGCATCTTCCGCGAAGGCGCTGCCAGCGGCGGCCAGCAGTCCAAGGCACATCAGGGTTGCAGTTATCTTGATCATGGTGAACTCCTAAAAAGTTGAGGTTGATTTACGTAAGTGGCGGTGATGCCATGTTTCAGGGCGTCCGAGGCGAAACTCAGCTGCCGCCGAACCAGTTGTACCCCTGGTCTTCCCAATAGCCGCCGGGGTAGGTATTGGTGACGAAGATCGCCTGGATATGCTTCGGGTTCTTGTAGCCGAGCTTGGTGGGCATGCGCAGTTTCATCGGAAAGCCGTAGCGCCGCGGCAGAGGCTGGCCATCGTAGCTAAGCGTCAGCAGGGTCTGCGGGTGCAGCGCGGTGGGCATGTCGATGCTGGTGTAGTAATCGTCCGCACACTTGAAGCCAACGTACTTGGCACCAAGGTCGGCGCCCACCCGGCGGAGAAAATAGCTGAAGGGCACCCCACCCCATCGGCCGATGGCACTCCAGCCTTCGACACAGATGTGGCGGGTGATCTGATCGGTCTGCGGCAAGGCCTGGATTTCTGGCAACGCCCAGGCATGTTTGTCGGCGACGAGGCCACCTACTTCCAGGCGGAAGCTGCCGGCGTCCACCTCCGGCACTTCATCCTCGTCGTAGTAGGCGTTGAACGGGAAGGGCCGGGTGATCATCGATTCGGGGTAGGTCGGGGCCAGTCGGGTGGGATCGAACAGCCAGGCCTGGACCTTGTCGTTCATGCGCGAGATCCGCATCAATGCACTCTCGGCGCTCTTGTCGTCGGTGATCACACAGCCGGTCAGCAGGGACAGACCGCCGAGCGTCAACGAGCGCTGCATGAAGATGCGCCGGGCGGGTTGTTCAAGGTGGCTCAAAGCCTCTTTTACCACCACGTCGCCGTTGACCATGGGGACTCGCTTCTTCATTGCTTCTCCTTGCTAGCGACCGCGAATCATGGGGATCAGGGTGCGGGGCACCACCGCCACCATGGTCAGATGAACAGCAACGAAACCAACCAGCGCTGCCATGGCAAAGAAGTGCACGCGCCGCGCCGTCTCGTAGCCCCCCAGCAACTCGCGCAGCAGCGGGAACTGCACTGACTTCCACAGCACGAGACCCGAGAGCACCAGCAGCACGCTGTCGAGCATCACGAACAGATAGGCGGCACGCTGCACGCTGTTGTAGCGCCGTGGTTCGCCATGAGACAGCTGTCCGCGCAAAGCGGCGCCCAGATCGGCGAGGAAGGCACGAGGGGACAAGGGGAGGAGCTGGCGCAGAAACCTGCCGCTGGCGGCGTTGAGCAGCAGGTATGCCAAGCCATTGGCGGCCAGCAGCCACATGGCGGCGAAGTGCCATTGCAGGGCTCCGCCGAGCCAGCCCCCAAGGGTGATGCCACTGGCGAAACTGAAGCCAAACAGCGGTGACGCGTCGTAGATGCGCCAGCCACTGGTTACCAGGATGACCACCGCCACGGCATTCAACCAGTGCGTCGCACGCAGCCAGAGCGAATGGATGGGACGCGTGTCTTCAGTCATGATGGATTCCACGATCAGCCCTCATGTGTCTGTGCAAGATGCGGTGCTCAAGGCCTGCAACACCAGGCCGGAGCGTTCGTCTTGAACGAACGCGATCGTCTCCAGCCGATCCCGTTGCCAGCCCGCAGGCAGCCGGACTTCGCGCTTTGCCCGGATAGTGCCCTGGCGGAGGCGGAACGGGCCGAGCCATTCACGCACCACATGATCATGCGCCAGCGTCGCATCTTTGTTCTCGCCGCCCATGACCCTCGTTACCAAGCCGTTCTCGGCGATGGCCAGATACAACACGGTCGAGTCGTCACCTCCCTGGGCGGTCGCCACCGCGTCCAGCGTCAGGACGTTGTCCGGCGAGAGTGTGGTATGCAAATTGATCGTGGCTAAGGCCGGCTTCGTGTTCAGGCGCCTAACGATGTCACGCAGGGATCCTTGCCAGGCCTGGAATTCGGAACCGCCCACCAAGAACTGCGGGGTGTAGACCGTGCGCTGATCATTGGCATGGACCAGCCAGTCCTGACGCTGCGCAAAACGCTCCTGCGCGAAACGGTCCGGCCAGCCCAGGTAGTCCCAGTAGCCGACATGCAGGGCCAGGGCTACGACCGCAGCGGACGGCTCCAGCGCACTTGCCAGTTGACTAAGTTGCCGATCTGCCGGTGGGCAACTGGAACATCCTTCTGAAGTGTAAAGCTCGATCAGCGCCGTCGTGTTCGACCCGCTGTGTATATTGCAGGCTAGCCCCGCGATGGCTGGCGGAGTGGTGGCCAGCATGATGGCTGCCGTGAAGGCGACGGCTTGAAGGTTCATACACACGACTCTTTAGTTGGGATGGACAGTCCGCGCATCTGGATGGAGCGGACTGGTTACGCAGTTTGTGATGGCTAGTTCGTGCTGAAGTTGTGGTTGGTTACAAGCCAAGGCACAATTCGTCGCAATCACCGGGTAGGGAGCAAACTTGCTGGTCTGTGACCAAACACCCCCAGGCAACGAATGACAGATGAGGGCCAGTTGAATGCCAGGGAAGCGCGTCTCAAGGATTTGCTGCTGCGCGGACTCGACGGCGAGGCCCCTGCCTACCAGGCCTTTCTCGAGGAATTGAGCACGCACCTGCGTGCCTATTTCCGCAAGCGCCTGGCCCATTTGCAGGATGAAGTGGAAGATCTCGTGCAGGAATCGTTGCTTGCCATTCACAACAAGCGTCAGACCTACGACGCCGACCAGCCCTTGACTGCATGGGTGCATGCCATTGCGAAATATAAGCTGATCGATCTGCTGCGCAGACGCGCCAGCCGCGACGTGCTCACAGATCCACTAAATGATGAAATGGATTTCCTGTCGTCCGCCGACAGCGAGGCCGCTGAGGCGAAAAGAGACCTGGGCAAGCTGCTCGCGCAGCTACCTGATCGGCAGCGCCTGCCGATCGTCCATACCAAGCTGGAAGGCCTGTCGGTGACGGAGGCTGCTCAGATTACGGGCATGTCGGAGTCGGCGGTCAAGGTCGGTGTCCACCGTGGCATGAAAGCGCTGGCGGCGCTGATTCGAGGTAAATCATGAAAACCGATGATCTGGTGACGTTGCTGGCAACCGGGGAGGGAAGCGTGCCGCGGCATGTCCCTGCACGCCGGTATGCGGTCGCCATCGGTCTGGGTACGGTTGCTTCAACGCTGTTGATGCTCGGCCTGCTCGGGGTGCGTCCCGATCTTGCGGAAGCGATCCGCCTGCCGATGTTCTGGGTCAAGCTCGGCTATGTCGCCTGTCTGGCCGTGGCCAGCCTGCTGGCGGTCCTGCGTCTGTCGCGGCCGGGCGTGCGTCTGGATTGGGTTCCGGTCGGGCTCGGCGCGCCAATGGTGAGCATGTGGGCCCTGGCGGGCATCTTGCTGGCTGGTGCCAATCCGGGGCAACGTATGGGGTTACTGCTTGGGTCAACCTGGGCGGTATGCCCATTCCTTATCGCCATGCTGTCGGTTCCCATATTCGTTGCAGCCTTATGGGCAATGCGGGGTCTCGCCCCAACTCGCTTGCGGCTGGCAGGAACCGCTGCGGGCCTGTTGGCCGGCACCGTCGGGGCGCTGGTTTACTGTCTCCATTGTCCTGAACTGGAAGCGCCGTTCATCGGCACCTGGTACCTCCTCGGCATGTTGATCCCGGCTGCGACCGGCGCTCTGCTAGGACGTTACGTGCTGCGCTGGTAACCCATCCACCTGAGAATGGTTGCGTGCGAACGTCCGATCGGTGCGGCAAGCAGCGGTCAGTATGGTTCAAATTTTGCAACGTGTATGACCGTTCTTGGCCGAAAGTGACGGTGCGGCATGTGTCCCGATAACGGACGGTGACAGAAACAGCTGAATTGACCAATGACTGCTTTGCGGCACCAGCGTCACAGGGTGCTCCCGGCCACAAGCCGACATTTGAGGTCTTGAATTGGTCGTCCGAAAGCTGACATTCGTTTTAACTAACTCCGAATTCACAACCAACTCACCGAGCTTAGCAACCCTCATCATGAGCTTGGGAAGGGGAGGGACAACACGATTTCAAACAGTTTTCTACAGTGCGGTGTCCACGGTGGAGATGATGGTGTCCGAATCGTTGTGTTCCGAGAGCGGTAACTTTAGTGGTATCGCCGTGGAGATGATATGGTCACTGGTCAATTCAGATTTCAGTAGAATTTAACCTTAGGCTTGCGACCCGGAACCCCTGGTCAAAGTGTGGCAAGAGTCATCAAGATAAATCACCATGATATCTGTCTCGATATAAATACCATGCTCAGGCGTCTCTTGAATAATTCTTTTTGGGGGTCATGACCATGTTTTCCGATATGCTGAGTGAGGCTCAGAAGGCCGCAATTGCCGATGTGACGATTGCAAGTTCCGAACTTGAAGCAGAACTTGAACGTTGCATCATCGAACTTTGCAAACTCACGTGGTCGCATGGCAGCATCCTTTTGGAGAACATGCGGATCGATTCAAAGCTCAATGTCTTCCGACAACTTTTGGTCGCTGAATTCAATGACAAAGACGTTCCAGAGGGTTTCACATATGCCAACAACAACCTGAAAGACCTCAACGCCCAACGAAATGTAATCGTGCATGGTCAGTGGACTCTCAAAAGCTTTGCCGTCGCTCGAAATGGTGACTTGAAGCCAGGCCATGCCAAGAGAGATATTGAAAGTAAGGACATCGTTGCCCATCGCACGAGAAATGGAAAACGTCCGTCACTCGTTGCTGCCCGTCAGATCAAGAAGGTTGCCGAGCTAACGTCGCTTAATCGTCAGCTCCTTCGTCGACTATTTTGGGAACATTTTCCGGAGCGCATCCTTGGACTTTCCGGTGTTCCCACGCCAAAAGACCGATCGTCGAAGCAACTCCGAGAGCTGATCGTTAAGCGAGCCAGTATTTGAAGTGGCGCAGCAACAACGAGGCGTCTCAAGATTTACGAGAGTATGCCACCGGTCAAGTCGACTTTCAAACAATGCTCGCTAATATCGACAACCCCCGTAAACTTACTTTCAACGGAGTCATGGATGATGTGTTTGGAAAACACTAACCTTCGCGACATTAATCTTCAATATACTGGGATGTTAGGCCAAGAGAAAAAGCCAGTAAAAAAATAGCAGAAATTATGAGCCCAAAGCAAAGCAGCTACCAAAAACGGAAATGCCCAAAATGCTAACCGGAAACAATTTGAGCTTGGTATATTTTTCCCCCAATTCTCGATATTTTGAAGGAGAAGGTTTGTGTTTCGTTTACTGATTCTGTCTCTGGTAGCAACTCTTGGATTTTGCTGTCAAACCTCAACAGCGGCCAATGTTCAAGAAACTGATGCAAGCACAGTCTTTAAGAGTGCTTCACGATCAGTGGTTCTCATAATGGCATTAAGCGATCAAAGCACGCTGCAAGGTAGTGGAGTTGCTTTTCGCAACGGATTTTCCGCAATTAAAAAGCCAGATTCGACATGGATTGTAACGAATGCTCACGTGGTGCGGGGTGCCAAGAAAGTCTATATCGTAATTGAAGGCGAGAAACTCCCAGTAGCCGTGGCGTATGTCGATGATGAGTTCGACCTGGCTCTTCTACATTTGCAAGGTAAAGCGTTACCAATAATTCCTCCTGACTCATCTTCCATCGAAATTGGCGCGCGCGTATACAGTATAGGTTCCCCGTTGGGATTGGAGAACTCAATTTCTGAGGGAATTGTTTCAGGAAAAAGGGAGCGAAATGGAATCCCATTGATACAAACAACTGCGCCTATCTCTCACGGGAATAGCGGTGGCGGGCTATTTGACAACAAAAGTCGCTTCATAGGTATCACAACATTTAAATTGGCGGATGGGGAGAATTTAAACTTTGCAGTTGACTCCAGCTATTTGGCAATTTTGTTTGAAGCCAATGGGGACGCTGAATACCTTCGAATCATTTCAAAAGGTGAGCCATTCACGCCCACGCAAACTTCACTGATTCAATCGCCCGAGTTAACGAAGTGGCTGCTCAGAGCCCATGCTGAGAATGGGCAGCTTATGTATCAAAAAGCGAAAACCGTGTTCACGGGAAGTTCGTCCGCGGATGAGTTGTTTGCAGGTGCAAATGAAATTCTTAGTCAATTCTTGTCCAGAAAGAACGTGACGAGGGACACGCCCAGCTCCACTTTAACTGCCGACAGTCAGCAATCAGGAGTGCAGCTAGTGTGTACGATGACTGGGCGGACTAGTGGAAGGCTTGATAGTGGGAAGCTCGATTTAAACGTTTATATTGACTATCGACTGGGCCAAGTAAATGGGAACCCAGCAAGAATTGATGACGGCCGGGTTGCGTGGCAAGACAAGGGGCGTTTTCGGACCGAGATAAATAGATACACAGGATCAATCTCCGTAACTGCCGAGGATGGTTCTGACGTTTTCGACGGCAGTTGTCATCAAGCAACTGATAAGCAGTTTTAGATGGCAATTCGATTCGCAAGCCTAAGGTTAAATTCTACTGAAATCTGAATTGACCAGTGACCATATCATCTCCACGGCGATACCACTACAGTTACCGCTCTCGGAACACAACGATTCGGACACCATCATCTCCACCGTGGACACCGCACTGTAGAACACTGTTTGAAATCGTGTTGTCCCTCCCCTTCCCAAGCTGCGGACGTACCTCATGGCCCATCGTCCGTGCCACTTCCCACTTCATGACGGGCAACGTCGGCCAGTAAGCAGCGGAATGAGGCTGGGTCAATTTCCGACGCCGCAAAGCTGCCGCTCGCCACTGTCTCCTTGGGGTCGGGTGCCGCCCTCGCAGCTGACGAAAGCTGCCGCTCAGGCAGCGTAACGCTTCAGCGTCGGCAACGTGCGCGACACCGGCCATTCAATTGAGTCAACGCCACTGACGGCAATGGCCGATGAATTGCCGATCATACGAGCCCAATGACAAGCAGCTTGCTGAGCTATTCCGTTCGCGCCGCAACACTCTTGCTGCACCCAACTGGCAACGATTCATGGTCACTCGTGACAATCCTTTTCA
>JBAUMF010000119.1:0-2858 GCA_049578545.1 Thiobacillaceae bacterium | reverse complement strand
GCGCTTGCTCCTCGCACAACTGAAGCTCCACCTGCCCCAGCAACCGCTGCCCCGGATCGTTTCACCCTCGCCTGTCTCGCACCCCGTTCCCCTTGCCGTGTAGTGCCGACCTTCGGCGGTCGACCCTAGAAAAATCAGGTACTTGGCGTCTCATGTACCCTCGAATAGCGGAAGACGGGCTAATGCATTTTTTCCGCCCGAGCCAAGCGCTCTTGATGGCCGCGTAGAAATGGATTGGAAACTGGCTGCTCACACCGTCATGAAAGCGTTTGCAGCTGTAAACGGGCGCGCTATTGGGGTCTGTCATGCCAAGCAATGTGATTACGGATCGAGTGTCCGTTAAGCGATCATTGCAAGCTGTGCAGGCCGAACCTTGGGTAGCGAGGGCTTTCTCCCTGCAAAGGCCACGTAGCTCAGATACTTCTGGTGCGTCGACAAGTGCTTCTTGATTTCCTGGAACCGGGTCCGCTCTTGCCGCCGGACCAAGAGCCTGCCTGTGATTTTGAGGTAGTTCACCCAGCCCTCGTCCTCGATCATCTTGCCTGAGCTTAGCAGGCGGCAGGGATGCTCGCCCCCCTGAGTGGCCTCGAACTGCGCGTCCCGCAGGCTTCCGATCCAGCCAAATAGCGTATGGAAATCCAGGCTGTGGCAACCGAAGGCGGTTCGGGTTGCCTCGCGCATCGCCTGTTGCGGCATCCGCCTCCAGCAGAACTCCAGGCCGGCGAACGCGCCCCCCTCTTTCAGCACCCGGCGGATTTCCCACAGGGCGGGTTGCTGAGGCACGATCATCATGGCCGCCTGAGAGATGACATAGTCAAAGCTGTCCGCATCGAAGGGCAGATGCGTCATGTTGCCAAGCTCGCAAGAAACCCGGCCAGTCAAACCCAGCCTGGTGACCCATTCTTCGGCTGCTGCTACCGTGGGGAGCGAGAACTCCAGGGCCGTGACCTGGCAGCCGAAGGTGATGGCGATATGACAGGCGGTCTGGACCGAGCCTCCGCCAATGACCAGAACCCGGCTGCCGGCTGCAGGCCGGATGAGATCAAGCATTCGATTGCGCCCCTCGATGCCGCCGGGATTGATGATCGTCTTGCCCAACTGGCCAAGGAACTCGAAGGCGCAGGATTCGGGGGCGTTGGCCCGCGAGTTGTCGTGCCCGGTCCCTTGCATCGCCGTGCCTTGAGTATTGACTGATGGCCCCGTCACCCTAAACCCCGTTGATTTGCAAAACCCATTCTAGCATTGTGGGAAAGCGCTGGGTCTTTGCCTTCACGTCCATTCGTCTTATCTATCTGGCGTGATTTGGTTCAGTCGATCACTCAGATTGGCATCGCCTCCTCCTTGAGTCGCAATCGAACCGGGGGTGAGCCGATGACGAATTGGCCGCCTAAAACTCGACGCTGTGCCCAGTCTGCATCATGTCCATGCGAGCCATGGACGACCCCCCGACAAACAGCTTCAGGCAGGACCGGGTTTGTCGCACCCGGGCCAAGTCCTGACAACACTGGCTTGCTACAAGGCGGCACGACTGAGGCGCCAGTCGGTCAGGGGCCAAGCGCTGAAATGAAGTTTCGAGCGTCCGATTAGCTCACTGTTGTGCAGATGACAAGAGTCTGACCTGGCATCGAAGTTCCTCGGGTGAAGGGCGTAACACCTGAGGTTGAAAATAATGGAAATAAGGCCACCCGCAGAACTCGCAGCGCTCAGGGCCATATGGCTTGAGGACCCGTATTGGGCGATCGAAGACACCGACGGGTTCGAAGCCCACCGGGATGAACTGCGCAAATTTCGTCTTGAGACCGATGCGAAAAATGAGCAGGCCAAGCAAAGCAGGCTGATGGAGTTTATCGACCAGCACCAGGCAGACATGCAAAATTTGTGGACAGCGGAGCCGGTACCGGGGCAACCCAAGTCTGATGCTGGGTAAATAGGGAGTGCAGGATGTGGTGGTCCCCTTCACCGGTTCAGGTGCGCGACAAACACATAAAGCAACGGTAGGTGCAAGTGAAGCATGACCAACGGCTACGCCTGCATTCCTTGGGGATATCACCTTCCCCTTCGCCGCACCGCGCCTGACCCGTCCAAAGACCAAGAGCAGGGGCCCCTCCAGCATGGAGCGCACTCAACAAAGCGACGGCCAGGCCGAATCTCAGGTTAAGGAGGCAGGCAACGATCCGAGGATACGTTCATGCTTGTAGAAGTCTTACCCATAAACCTGTTCGGCAGGCCCATCCCGAAGCAAGAGCGCAATGGACGGCGGCCCTGCCGTGGAACGCTCAAGGTGTTGGAAGATTTGCTGGCTGAATTTGGCAAGGTCGTCCGTTGCGCGCGTCTCGTAAGCGTTGAGGATGGGCTGGAAACAGATCTCCTTCCGGAGATCATGGATGTGGAAATGATCTGGCTGGATGAGACCGCCATGCGCATCCGTGGCATTGAGAAGGTCGGCGGTGAATACTACGGGCAGACCTGGGACATCAGGCTGCTCTAGTGCCCAAAGCGCAGTCACCGCGCAGGGCGGCAACCTCACCTGACGTAACGGACTGCCCTTTGAGGCCTGCTTGTTTGATCCAGGCATACAGGCTCTTGTCGGATATCCCCAGCCGCTTGGCCGCTTCAACCACGCCATGACCGCGCTCGGTAATTTGTTTGACTGCCTCAGCCTTGAATTCAGCTGTGTAAGTGACTCGCTTCATCACTACCCATTTGCTTTAGTTTCAACTTTATAACTTGTCTCACATCCGTCCGGTAGTTTCTGAACTCATTTAATGGAACCCCAGTAATGAAGCGAGTTTTAGCATGATATTGGATTCCGGCGATTTGAAATCGCGAGCGGCGTTTTCACCGTATCTTTGCCAGTT
>JBAUMF010000118.1:0-11597 GCA_049578545.1 Thiobacillaceae bacterium | reverse complement strand
GGCCTCAGCCTCGCGCAGAAACCCAATAATCTGCTCTTCCGTGTATCGCTTCTTCATCGTCCGATCTCCTGTCAAAATTAGATCGGACTCCAAACCTAAATGCTACTAATTTCGGGGGGCACGTCGGGATCATTGATCATCCCCGGCAGTGTGAGACGATTTCGTTTTAGGCAACCCCCCTTGCCACTCAGCGATCGCTAAATCCTCAGGCCCTCCAAGCCTGGAAACTTACAAAAAAAAGGGGCCCGGAGGCCCCTTTTAACCTCATTAACCCTGATTCATAGGCCAAATGGCTTGATCACCGGGGTAGAAGGCATTGCAGGCGCAGGTGCGGGTGCAGGTGCCGCTGGCTTCGCGGGGACTGCTTTCTTCACCGCAGGCTTTCTTGCCGGTGCTGCTTTTTTAGCGGCGGGCTTTTTGGCCGGTGCTGCTTTTTTAGCGGCGGGCTTCTTGGCCGGTGCTGCTTTTTTAGCGGCGGGCTTTTTGGCCGGTGCTGCTTTTTTAGCTGCGGGCTTTTTGGCCGGTGCTGCCTTTTTAGCGGCAGGTTTCTTTGCTGCGGGCTTTCTCGCCGGTGCTGCTTTCTTGGCTGCTGGCTTCTTGGCAGCGACTTTCTTTACAGCGGGCTTCTTGGCTGCGGGCTTTCTCGCCGGTGCTGCTTTCTTGGCGGCAGGCTTCTTGGCAGCGACTTTCTTTACAGCGGGCTTCTTGGCTGCGGGCTTTCTCGCCGGTGCAGCCTTTTTAGCGGCGGGCTTCTTGGCAGAAGCCGCCTTCTTTTTTGCAGCAGGTTTCTTGGCAGGGGCCGCCTTCTTGGCGGCAGGTTTCTTGGCAGTCGCCATATTTCACTCCTTTGAAGTTGAACATGTTCACCACTTAACTACCTTGTACTACCTAATACAACGTGCAGAGGTTGCAAATGCACTTCCAAAGCGTGGCATCCACATTCGGTGCCGCTTACAGAACGTCAGGTAAGTGACGACACCGAAGCTCCACTTGGTGAATCTCATTCTAGAATCTTTTTCGAAAGCTGCAATGAGATGTCGAGATTATTAACGGATATTTAGAAGAAAAATGTAGCGGCCCAACAAACTGTATCGACGCGATACTATTATTTTGGTTATGCGATTAAGACTCGGATCGCCTACAGCCTAATACACAAGCCGTTCTCCAGCCATCATTTGCTCGTCGGTTTCCCTTTCCCTGACGAGCAATATTTTCTTTTTGTTCAGCAGTACTTCTGCCGCACGTGGGCGCGAATTGTAGTTTGAACTCATGCTCATCCCATACGCACCCGTCGACAGGATGGCTACCAAGTCACCTTCCTGAAGAACAAGATTCCTCTCTAGCCCAATGAAATCGCCAGTTTCACAGACAGGTCCAACAATGTCATAGAGCTTTTTTGTGCCCGGTCGATCAATTACAGGTTGAATGTCGTGATACGCGTCGTAAAGAGCGGGACGCATCAAATCATTCATGGCGGCATCGATTACGGCAAAATGTTTGGTCTCACCCGGCTTCAGGTACTCCACCCTGGAGAGCAGCACACCGGCATTTCCGACCAGGGATCTTCCCGGTTCAACATACAATACCTCGCGCCGTCCAGCCATCCGATGGTTTAGCATGGCGCCATATTCAGCCATATCCGGTGGAATTTCGTCCTGATAACTGATTCCGACTCCCCCCCCGATATCAATATGCTCAAGCTTTATGCCATCTTTCTCTAGATTGTCGACCAGAACCAATACCCGACCGAGCGCATCACCGATAGGGCTCAGGTCGGTCAGCTGCGAACCAATATGGCAATCCACGCCGATCACCCGAATATTGGGCAAGCCAACAGCGATACGATATAAGGTCGGTGCTTCCGTGATGGCCACTCCAAATTTGTTCGTCTTGAGGCCGGTCGAGATATAGGGATGCGTTTTTGGGTCAACATCCGGGTTGACCCTGAACGAAATCGGTGCGGGCTTGCCTAGTTTGCCCGCCGCAGTATCCAGTCGATATAGTTCGCTCTCTGACTCCACATTGAAGCAATGAATGTTCGCCATGAGGGCTTGGCGCATCTCCGCTTCAGTCTTACCAACACCGGAAAACACTACCTTGGCTGGCTTACCCCCTGCCTTCAGGACCCTAGCCAACTCTCCCCCAGAAACAATGTCAAAGCCCGCGCCTAGTCGGGCAAAATGCTGGAGAATGGCCAGAGACGAGTTGGCCTTGACGGCATAGCAGACCTGATGCGGTATAGGGGAGAGCACCTGCTCATAGGTTTGGTAAGCCTCGGTCAGCGTAGCCGCTGAATATACATAGAGAGGCGTTCCATATCGGGCCGCCAATTCATCCAGAGGGACCTCTTCAAAGAAAAGGCGACCTTCGATCCGGTTCAATTGGGTCATTTTTGCGTCGGAAGCGTTTTTCCTGGGGTTTGACCCGGAAGGTAAAGAGGGCCCTTGGAGCCGCAGCCAGAATTTAAGATCATTAACCCGACAGCAAGGATTAAGAGGAGTTTTTTCATGCAGCGAATGTTATCACCCCCTGATACGCCGCGCATTGCTACATCTCGCTGGCCAAGGCACAATCCCCAGATCGACAGCCTTGAATGCTCACATGGACGACAAGGAATTTGGCAATTTGGCCCTGACCGCGCTTAACCGGATCCAAACCGGTCTGGAAAACGCCGAACTGGATTTCGAAACTCCCGCTGATGGCATCCTCGAGATCGAGTTTGAGGATGGAAGCAAGATAGTCATCAACCGGCATAATCCCGCCCAGGAGATTTGGGTGGCCGCTCGTTCTGGCGGTTTTCACTTCCGACCTACAGGTGGCATCTGGAAGGACAGCAGGGACAGCGAAGATCTCTACGTCAAGCTTGCCAGACTGATTGCCCAACAGAGTGGGGTAACCGCCTTGTTCTGATTTTTGGGCAACCGGACCATAACTGGATGAATGGAATTACAGCCGCTACCGGTTTTCGACATCGCGTCCAATATTGGTATTGAGTCGATACGTATCGACTCAATACCAATATTGGACGGGTCTTATTCTTGCCAAGAAGACGGCCCGGTTCTAAACTGGCAAAATGAAGAACCAGTCTCTCGTCCTGTTGGATACTGTTGAACGCCTGGGAAATATCGTCCGCACTGGACTCAGGCAGGCTGGTACAGCACAAGCGCTGCAACCTGTCCATATTCAGGCACTGATGTATTTGAGTGAAGCCAACCGCTACAGCAATACGCCTCAGGCACTGGCTGAATATCTTGGATTGACCAAAGGCACGGTTTCACAAAGCTTGCTGGTGCTGTCCCGTAGACGGCTGATCTCCCGCTATGCGGACGAAAAGGATGGCAGGGTGGTACGCCTGGCCCTGACCGAGAAAGGCAAGGATATCCTGAAGGAGATTGGTCTGACCGGGCATTGGCGCGATGCCCTGGCCCAAGCCAGCCCGGCGCGGTTGAACTCTGCCATTAAGGTATTGAAAGAAGCACTGAGCGAGCTGCAACGCCGGAATGGCCATAAAACCTTTGGTATCTGTGTCACCTGTCGGCATCATCTACACATAGGACCGCGCAGCTACGTCTGCGGATTGACCAAGGAAAAGCTGAGCAGTGGCGAAGTTCGCAAGATTTGCCGGGAACACAGTCCCCCTCAAGAGACACCCACATAGCTCACGCTTAGTCGGAAGCCAGCCGGGCGCGCATCACGGCTGCCCGTACCTGATCTGGAGCCGTGCCGCCAACATGATTGCGTGCAGCGAGGGAGCCTTCGAGCGTGAGTACGGAAAAGACGTCACCTTCTATCAGATCGCTGAATTCCTGAAGCTCGGAAAGGGACAGTTTGACCAGGTCGCAGCCCTTTGCCTCGGCAGCTCTTACCGCGCGCGCAACCACTTCATGAGCATCGCGGAAAGGCAGGCCCTTCTTAACTAGGTAATCAGCCAGATCCGTGGCGGTGGCAAACCCTTCCATGACCGCCTCGCGCATGGCTTCCGGCTTGATCTTGATACCTTTGAGCATATCGGCGTATATGGCCAGCGTATCGGCGAGGGTGTCCACCGTATCAAAGAGCGGCTCCTTGTCTTCCTGGTTATCCTTGTTATAAGCGAGCGGCTGGCCTTTCATCAGGGTCAATAGGCCGATCAGGTGGCCAAATACCCGGCCAGTCTTGCCCCGAACCAGTTCAGGTACATCAGGGTTTTTCTTCTGTGGCATGATTGAAGAGCCGGTGCAGTAGCGGTCTGCCAGGTCAATGAAACCAAAACACGGGTTCATCCACAAAATGAGCTCCTCCGACAGACGGGATAGATGCATCATGATTAGAGAAGCAGCATGGGTGAATTCTATCGCGAAGTCCCGGTCGGAGACCGCATCGAGCGAGTTCTCGCACATCCCCTCAAACCCCAGCAGCTCCGCCACGTAGGCGCGATCAATAGGGTAACTGGTGCCCGCGAGCGCAGCCGCACCCAATGGCAGGCGATTAACCCGCTTGCGGCAGTCACTCAGGCGTTCCGCATCCCGGGACAACATCTCGAAATAAGCCAGCATATGATGACCAAAGGTAACCGGCTGGGCGACCTGGAGATGGGTAAAACCCGGCATGACCGTAGCGGCATGTTCTTCCGCCAAATCCAGCAAGACATGTTTGCAGTCGCGCACCAGCCCAAGAAGGCGGTCGATGGATGCCCTCAGATATAGCCGAATATCCGTGGCGACCTGGTCGTTGCGCGAACGCCCAGTATGCAGCCGCTTGCCGGCATCGCCAATTTTGCTGGTCAGCGCCTTTTCGATGTTGAGGTGCACGTCCTCCAGGTCAAGCGACCACTGGAAGCGCCCGGCTCGAATCTCTGCCAGAATTGCTTCCATGCCGAGGCGGATGTCGGCCAGATCCTGGTCGGATAGCACATTGACCTTGTTCATCATGGTCGCATGTGCCAAGGAACCCTGAATATCGAACTCGGCGAGCCGATAATCAAAAGGAATCGAGGCCGTATAGCGTTTAACCTTCTCGTCTACAGGTTCGGAAAACCGGCCTGACCAGCCTTTTTGTGCCTCGGTTTCTTGATTCATGACAGGAGCTTTTGTTTGCAAAAGAAAAATCATAGCAACCGGGATGGTGTTTTGCCCAATTTCTGTCATTTGGGCGTCAGCCTCAAAATCCTGCTTGCTGCAGAAGCTGCCGTCTTTGTTCAGGGCTGGGCGGCAAGCGGCGGACCGGCGAGCGCATTTGACTATCTGGTCAACCGGTCGGCCCTGCTTCAGCCCGCGCTGCTGACCACATTGGCCATCCTGTGCATTTTGGCTACTTTCCTTAGAAGACTATCCTATCCAGTTGGGCTTGCAGTAACGTTCTGTCTATCCGTGACAATACCTTGTCTGGTCTACCTTGCAGCAGCCCGCCTGCTGGAGGATGCAAATCGTGCCAGCCTGCTTGACGTGATGATGCTCTCCGGCACACTCTCCTCATTATTGCTTGGTTACTTTCACCTGCGCAGCAAGGCGCTGTCGCCAGCCATTACCGAAGCACGGCTTCAAGCTCTTCAGGCACGCATCCGCCCGCATTTCCTCTTTAACAGCCTGAATGCCGTGCTTTCCTTGGTTCGCTCCAATCCCCTTCGGGCGGAACGGGCTTTAGAGGATTTGTCCGATCTGTTCCGCGCCCTTATGTCCGACACCCGTCAGCTTGCCCCACTGGCAGATGAAATTGCATTGACCAAGGCATACCTCAATCTAGAAGAACTGCGCCTTGGAGAGCGCCTGAAGGTAGTCTGGTATATCGATAAGATGCCGTCCGATGCTTTAATTCCGCCGCTTATCATCCAGCCCTTAGTGGAAAATGCCGTCTACCACGGCATTGAACCGCATCGCGAGGCGGGGGAAATCAGTCTCAATATTTATCGCAGCCAGGATGTGGTTCATATTGTCATACGCAATCCCTATGCCGGGGAAGGCAATCATCATGCCGGCAACAAGATCGCCATGGCCAATATCCGCGAACGGCTGTCTTTACACTTTGACATGGACGCCACATTAAAGTCGGAACTCCTGGGGGCCGTTTACCAAGTTCATATCACTTTGCCATATACCCGTGCCCGCACCACTCCGACTTCTGCTCGTTGACGATGAAGCGCCAGCCCGCCACCGGTTGCGGGAAGTATTGTCCGATTGTGCCGACAGCCTGCCGTTTCAAGTCATAGGGGAAACAGACAACGGCCTGGACGCAATCAGCCTGCTGCAAAGACAGCTCGTCGACGCCATATTGCTCGACATTCGAATGCCCGGCATGGACGGGATCGAGGTCGCCCAGCACCTGCAGAAACTGCATCGCCCTCCTGCAGTGATTTTCACTACAGCCTATGACACTTACGCCTGCCAGGCCTTTGAATTGAATGCGGTGGATTACCTCATGAAACCGGTACGTTCCGAGCGGCTGAAGGCTGCCCTGAGCAAGGCCCACCGTCTGAGCCAGGTTGCGATCGATGCCCTGCGAATGGCTCACCCCAAGGCACGAACCCATTTTTCACTGACGGAAAAGGGGCGCATGATCCTCATCCCTGTAGACGACATCCTCTACCTAAAGGCCGAGGCCAAATACGTTACGGTCAAGACATCGGTGCGGGAATATCTGATCGAGGAGTCCCTGGTCAAGCTGGAATCGGAGTTCGGGGAAAAATTCATTCGCGTCCATCGTAACTGTCTTGTGGCGCGAAGCCGCATTCAGGAAATCGGCAAACAACCCGGCGAACAGGACACCCACTACGTGCGGCTGTCCGATCTGAACGAAAAAATCAACGTGAGCCGGCGACAATACTCAAGTCTGAGGGATCGGCTTGGCGACTGACCTTGACCCGCGTTAGTGCTCTTCGACAAAGACCTTGCCGTCGCGGATATTCTGGCTGCCTTCATCAATACCCGCATCCAGATAAGCCTGATAATAATCAGGAATCAACAAACCCACTACATTCTTGGCAACTTCTCTGCCCTTGGCATCGAAGAACTTGATCGTGGGCACCATGAAAACATTGCAATCGGCCGCAAACTCACCCTCCGTCAGTCTCTTGCCATCGAAACCAGTCATGGACGTGTCGGAGCCAACGTCCACCTGCCGGATCACAACCTTGTTGCGATAAGCAGGATCGTTAAGCATTGGAACGAGGTAATCACTCTTTACCTTCGCACAGAAATGGCAGCCAGGACTTGCAAACAGTACCATCAATGGTATGCCATGCAGCGCAGCTCGCTTGCTGTCTGCTTCCAGGTTGTGACTGTGAGGCACTTCCTTTAATGGAGTAGCCCCCCACGCCGGAGCCGACATGGCCCATGCTAAAATCGACACGAAAAGCAGCGCACGTTTCATCGGATTCAATAGACAATTTAAGCCAAGTCGACAAATTACGTGATTGTACGCAATTCCCAATAGTGACTGTTTACCATCAGCATCCCTCCCGTGCAAACATCTGCCTCCCTTATTATCGCTTCGCGTGAAAGTGCCCTCGCCATGTGGCAGGCCGAACATATCAGAAACAGGCTGCAAAGCCTGCATGCCGGCCTAAAGGTTTCTATCCTGGGCATGACTACCCAGGGCGACCAGATCCTTGATGTCTCGCTCAACAAGATAGGGGGCAAGGGGCTGTTTGTTAAGGAACTGGAACAGGCCTTGCTAGAGAAGCGCGCTGATCTCGCCGTCCATTCCATGAAGGACGTGCCGATGATGCTGCCAGACGGCTTTGCCCTGCCGGTGATCGGCGAACGTGAAGATCCAAGGGATGCTTTTGTCTCCAATAGATACCATCTCCTGTCTGAATTGCCGCCCGGCGCAATTGTTGGCACGTCGAGCCTGCGCCGGGAATCGCAGCTGCGCGCGCGCTATCCTCATCTCACCATACAGCCCCTGCGCGGCAATGTCGGCACCCGGTTGAGAAAACTGGACGAAAATCTTTACGATGCCATTATCCTGGCTGCTGCCGGACTCATCCGGCTAGGTCTACAAAGCCGCATCACGGCCTACCTGCCAGCAGGCGACAGCATTCCCGCAGCGGGGCAGGGGGCCTTGGGTATCGAAATCTGCTCCGGCCGCGATGACCTGTTGCCACTGCTCGCGCCCCTGAACCACAGCGAAACTGCTGCCTGCGTTCGTGCCGAACGCCAGGTAAGCCGCCGGTTGGGTGGCAGTTGCCAAATTCCGCTTGGCACTCATGGTGTACTGAGATCAGGCCAGCTTTACCTGACGGGCTTTGTCGCCAGCCCGGATGGAAAATCCTTCATCCATGACCAGGTGGAGGGTGATCCGTCCAATCCGGAAGCCCTTGGCGACGCACTCTCGGAGAAACTTGTGGCGCGGGGTGCCGGTGCTATCCTGTCCGCCCTTGGCGGGATATGATCCTGGCACCATGAGATTTGCGCCGCTCAGGCATAAGACCATTGTCATTACCCGGCCGAAGGAACAGGCTGAACACTTGGCGGAACTGATCCAGTCATCTGGTGGTGAGGCCCTGATCTTTCCCGCCATCGAAATTCGCGATCCCGCCGAAACAGAAACTCTGGATGCGAGAATAGACCGGCTGGATGACTTCGACCTGGCGATCTTCATCAGCCCAACTGCCGTAACCAAGGCGATGGAACGCGTTTCCCAGCGGCGCGCGCTTCCTTCCACTCTAAAGATCGCGGCTATCGGTCAGGGTAGCGCACGCGAACTGAATAGACTTGGCGTAAACGATGTCCTCGTTCCCGCCACTCGCTTTGACAGCGAGGCCCTGCTGGATTTGCCCGCAATGCAGCAGATGCGGGGCAAGCGGGTCATCATCTTTCGCGGCGAGGGCGGTCGCGCATTGCTGGCCGAAACGCTCAAGAAACGCGGCGCAACGGTGGACTATGCTGAATGCTATCGGCGTGCATGCCCCGATACGCCTGTCAGCGAACTGTTGCAGCGAGGATGGAAAAATGAAATCCATGGAATTGTCATTACCAGCTCGGAGGGTATGCACAATTTGCACGACATGATCGGTGAATCGGGGGCCGCTTGGCTCAAATCCACGCCCGTCTTTGTTTCCCATCCGAAAATTGAACAGGTCGGTCGCAAATTGGGCCTGACCCGTTTGATTGTCGCTGAAGGCGGCGATGAAGCGATGCTCCAGAGTATTATTGATAATGTGGCAAACTCGTCATGAACGAACCGACCTTAGATACCCCCGCACCACGCCATCGCTACTTCAACTGGGCCATCCCGCTAGGCATCCTGGCTATAGTGCTGTCAGTAGCTGGCTATCTGGCCAGCCGTGATCAAGCCCGGAATATGCGTGCTGATCTGTCACAAAAACTGGCGGAATTCCAGAATGGCATCAGGGAAGACCAGTTGCTGACTCGTGGCAACAAAGAGTCCTCCAAGCAAATCGAACAGCGACTTACCGAACTGGAGAGCCAAATATCGACATCGAAGGAACAACAACTCGCCCTGGATGTGCTGTACAAGGAATTGTCGCGCGATCGCGATCAATGGGCATTGGCCGAGATCGAACAGATCCTGCTCACCGTCAACCAGCAGTTGCAACTGGCTGGCAATGTCAAAGCCGCAATTCTGGGTCTGGAAATGGCCGATTCCCGCCTTGAACGCAAGGACCTGCCCCAGTTCATCCGGCTCAGGGCAGCCATTGCCAGGGATCTGGCTCAGTTGCGTGGCATCCCCCAGGTGGATTACACCGGCCTTTCGATCCGGCTCAACAATCTGGTGGTTGGCGTGGATACCTGGCCGCTGGTCAGCGAAGCCACGGTGAGACAAATAAAGAAGCCCGAGTCTTCCGGCAAGTTTCATAATTTGGGCCAGGATATGCTGAGTGAGCTCAAGGATATCGTTCAGATACGCCGTCTGGATCAGGGCGAACCTGCCCTGCTAACACCCGAGCAGGAATATTTCCTGCGCCAGAACCTGAAGCTGCGACTGCTTTCCGCTCGTCTCTCGCTGCTGAATCGCGATGAATCCAACTTTGTCGCTGACATCACCGCAATTGAAAAGCTGCTTGACCATTACTTTAACGAACGCGACGACAGCGTGGCCTCTGCCCGTCAGGAACTGGCCAAGCTGTCACGCCTGAAGGTTTCTCCCCCATTGCCTGGCATTGAAGGTAGCCTTACCACGCTTCAGCAGCTCAGGCAGGTTCAATGATGCGCTGGCTGCTTTCATTGCTGGTTCTGGCAGTGGCCGCGGTAGGCCTCGCACTGGCAGGGCGATACGACCCCGGTTATGCCGTGCTGGTGTTCCCTCCGTGGCGCATTGAACTCTCCTTTATCAGCCTCGTTATCCTGCTCGCCCTGCTTGGACTGTTGGCCTATTGGCTCACTCGGCTTGCCATCACCACCTTGCAATTACCCGAAGCAGTTCGAGCCCACAGGGAGAAAATCCGCCGCGAGCAGGCCCATCTGGAATTAGAAAGTGCATTCCAGGCCTACCTTGAAGGTCGCAATCAGGATGCCGAGAAGCTTGCCGCCGGTTATTCCGGCAATGAAAAACAAACCAGCCTGGCCCGCGTCGTAGCCGCCCGCGCCGCCCAGGAAACCCGCGCTATGGCAAAACGTGATGCCTACCTGGTTCAGGCTGTCGAGGGTAAGAATGCGTTGGCGGCGTATCTGTTCGAAGCGGAAATCCGGCTAAAGGAACGCGACGCCCCCGCTGCCCTCGCCGCCATCAGCAAGGGCCGTGCCTTGGCGCCCAACCACACTGCGCTCACCAGACTGGAACTGCGCGCCCGGCAAATGGCAGGGCAGTGGGAAGAATCGCTGAGACTGGTCGAACAGCTCGGCAAGGCCAACGCGCTGGATGAGGTCACGGCCGCCCAGGCCCGACATCGAGCCCAACTGGAAATCATCCGCCGCATAACCGGCGATGTATCCGCCTTGCAAGGGTTCTGGAAAAAGCTTCCTGCCGAGGACAAGGCTTACTTGCCGATTATCCAGGCTGCCTGCGTGGCATTTATGCAGTCGGGCGACCGCGACGCTGCACGCGATATCCTGGAGAAGTCGCTCGCGGCAGAATGGCATGACGAGTTGCTGCCCCTTTATGCGCAAAGCGGCAGCCAACCATTGAAACAAATCGAAAAAGCGGAAGCCTGGCTCAGAAACAAGCCGCGCGACGCCGGACTTTTGCTTGCGCTGGCCCAGCTCTGTGCGCGCGAAAGCCTGTGGGGCAAGGCACAGAGCTACCTGGATGCCAGCCTCGCACTCGCCCCCAGCATGGAGGCCCATATGGCAATGGCAGAAATCAAACAGAAGTCAGGCAAGGCAGGCGAAGCCTGCACACATTACCAACAGGCTCTGGTACTGTGCAGAGCAACAAAGTGAATGCCAGATTTGGAAGGCTTCAGTCAATCCTGCCAACCCCAACCTGCAGTTTGCCTGATCTCAGCAAATCACCACGCGCTTGAGGCGCCTGATGCCTTGCAAGTTCGCGCGCATGCGCCACAAGGCGATCAGTTCAGCGGAAAATATCTACCCTAGGCCGAAGTTTGGCGCCATGAACGAGTGAGTTCCTTGATATTGCAGACGAAACAGGATTGGTGTGATGCGGTTACTGGGAACAGCCTGGGTCGATGCCGAGCAGAGCAAAGGCTTTGGCTTGTG
>JBAUMF010000117.1:0-106046 GCA_049578545.1 Thiobacillaceae bacterium | reverse complement strand
CGGTGGAGGGCAGGCGACAGGCTCGCAAACTGCTATCCAAACTCAATGCCCAGCAGCGATTGGAAGCAAGGCGGGCACGGGCAGAACAGGAGGAGAAGACGTTGCAGAACCAGTTGCAGCGTGAGGCAGAAGCTGCACACAAGGCAGACATGCTGGAGCGCGCCCAGGCTCATCCCCTGTGGAGTGAGTCCCCTGCCGAGTCCCCCCTCACGGAGGCCGCGCCATGAACAGATTGTTCGATGCCACATCGGCCCTGCTGCAGGAGCTGCCCCTGCATCGGCTCCGTCCCGATCATGATCAGCCAAGGAAATCATTCGATCCCGAAGCGCTGGATGAACTGGCAGCCAGCATCCGGGTGATCGGTGTCCTGCAACCCATCCTGGTGCGTGAGGAGGCCGATGGCCTGTACACCATCCTGGCCGGTGAGCGGCGCTGGAAGGCGGCCGGACTGGCAGGCTTGTCCGCCCTCCCCTGTCTGGTGCTGTCGATGAACATGGACAGGCTGGTGCAACGGGTGGTGCAGTGTTCGGAGAATGCCCACCATCAGGATCTGACCCCGCTGGAATACGTGGATGCGATTACCGAGATGCTGATGGCGGGGCTGGGCACGTCAGCCATCGCGGAGGCGCTGGGCAAGCGGGTGGAGTGGGTACGGGGTCATGAACTGGCGGCCAACCCGGCCTACCGGACGCTGTTTGAGACCGGACGGCTGCGCAGTGTGGATGTGCTGGCGCACTTTCGGGCCTTGCCGGATCCGGCACGGCGCGAGCTTCTCGACTCGGAAATGCCGATCACCTCGACCCGTTGTGCGCAGTTGCGCCAGAAATACCGGGAGCTGGAGGAACGTGAACGGGCACTCCGCCAGCCGAGTCTGCCGCTGGTGAGTCCTTCTCCAGAGGATGGGCAAGCCGGTCAGGGTTCAGGCAGCGGTGAATCGCGAATGACCACGGGGGTGGCACACCCGGTCGTCGAGGCTGACGTGAGGCCTGATCCTGGACTGGAAATGGGTGGGACGGGCCACACTATTGTCTCGCTTGCGGTGCCCTCGGTCTGGATTCACGAAGCGGGTGGCATCGAATCGATCCGGAGCATTGCCCTGGCGGCCCTGGCACTGAGCCGCAGTCAGGGATGGCGGGCGGCATGATGGTCATGGAGACGATGGAAGCGCTGTATGCCGGTCTGGATCAGGGTGAGCTGCGCAGTGTAGCGGGCTGCTGCTCGCTGTCGATCGAGGATGTGCGTCAGGAGGCAAGGCTTTTGTGCTGGTGCATTGCGAGTGGCCAGTGTGACTTTGATCCGGCACGAGGAAGTCCGCGGCAGTATGTCATGGGTCACCTGTGGGGAATGACGCTGCGTTATCCGGTTTCGATGCGACTGGGGTGCTCGAACCATCCGGCTGCCCAGACCGAAGGTGCGGAGGAGTTTGAATCTGCCTGGGTTCGGGAAAAGCTTTTGGCCTCCCCCCACACGCAGGAACCGGTTGATCCGCTGAATGCGCTGCTTGCACGAGAGGAGAACGCGGACCAGGTGCGCCTGGGATCATCGCGGAAACAGGCAGTGTTTGAACAGCTCACAACGCGCGACCGGACATTTGCAGAACTCCTGCTTGCCGTTCCCATTGACCAGGTGGCAGAACTCTATGGCTTGTCGGTACGTGCGGTGCGGTATCGGCAGGAGGAACTGCTGAAACAACTCTACTCAAGGGGCGAGGCATGATTCGATCCGATGTCAATTGGACTCGTGATCGGATGATCGTGCTGATTCCTGCGGAAGGGTTGATCCTTTTGACCCAATCAAGGAGAGGAAAGACTGTAGAAACGGCTGGTATTAAGCTTGCGCCGCACCTCGCAAGGCCGCAGAAAATGTACTGCTGTAAGCACTTGTTGGAATCACGAATGCATGCAATGAACCCGGATTTTCGATTCAAAACACCCTCCAATTTTTTTGCGGGTGAACGGTGTATTGGTTGCCGCCCCTTTCCATGAACACCCTCGACCTGAATGCCGCTGCTAAGTTGCTGCACATCCATCCCGTGACACTACGGGACAAGGCCCGCCTAGGTGAGATCCCCGGGGCCAAGATCGGCAAGAACTGGGTGTTTGTCGAACTTGATCTGATCGAGCATATCCGGTCACAATATCCGCTGCGGGTGAAGCAGGGTGACCCACAGGAGAAAGTGTTATGTCACTCTACAAACGCAATGACTCGTCCGTCTGGTGGATCAAGCTGCGCCACAACGGACAAACGATACAAAGAAGCACTGGGACTGAAGACCGGGTACTAGCGCAGGAATACCACGACAGGTTAAAGGCCAGTTTGTGGGAGCAATCGCGGCTCGGGACCAAACCCAAACGCTCCTGGCGGGAAGCGGTGGTGCGCTGGCTGGCGGAAACCTCCGACAAGCGTACCCACCGTGAGGATGTGGTAAAGCTCAGATGGCTGCATGCCTACCTGGGGAAGCGCAATCTGGATGAGATCACCCTGGATGTGATTGATAGCATCCGGGCAGCGCGACTCAAGGAAGGCACGAAGACCACGGCCAATCGTTACCTGGCATTGGTGCGGGCGATTCTCAGACGGGCACGTGACGACTGGGAATGGATCGACAAGGTGCCGAAGGTGAAGCTTTACAAGGAAGCAGACGGGCGCGAGCGATCGATCACGCCGGAGCAGGCCAAGCGATTGCTGGATGAACTGCTGCCGCACCAGCGTGACATGGTGCTCTTTACCCTGCTGACGGGATTGAGGCACGCGAATGTGGTGCGCTTGGAGTGGTCACGGGTGGATCTGGAACGCGGTCATGCCTGGGTTGATTCAAGCATGTCCAAGAACCGCCGCCCGATTGCGGTACCGTTGAATCAGGACGCCATCGCGATTTTGCTGCGACAGGTGGGCAAACATCCACAAAGGGTGTTCACCTATCAAGGCAGACCTATCACCAACGCGAATACTCGGGCGTGGCGTAATGCATTAAAGCGGGTGGGGATTGAGGATTTCCGCTGGCATGATTTGCGTCATACCTGGGCGACGTGGCATCGGCGGGCGGGAACGCCTACGCATGAGCTGCAGCGTTTAGGTGGTTGGAGAACGGCATCGATGGTGGAACGTTACGCTCACCTCGCGCCGGATCATCTGGCTGAGTCAGCGGCTCGCCTCGATAATGTGTTGGATGGTTACGTTTTGGCTACGGTGGCCAAGAAATGAAAAGGGCCCTCACCGTGGAGAGCCGCATGTTTACTGGTGGGTCGGGCGAGATTCGAACTCGCGACCAACGGATTAAAAGTCCGCTGCTCTACCGGCTGAGCTACCGACCCTTGCAAAGCCCGCGATTATACCGTAACGCATACGCCAGTCAAAGCTGGCACCTGATTTTTGCGCGATGCTGGACAATAAAAAAACGGGCCTTCGCCCGCATTTTGTCTACCCATCAGAAGGACTATCTCACTACATTCTTATTTTTTTTTTGCTCCTGGAGGAGGATTTCGCATTCTTGCTTCTGTTGCTGGTAAATGTTGCCGGTTTAACTGGCTCGGGTACGGCAGCAGTGGGAGGCTCAGAATCTGAAATTCTTGTGGAAGGGTTGTCCTGGCTATATTGGTCGATAAAGGCAAGCATCTTTTGTTTGCTCACCAGGCCTGGGATGAACATGACCAGATCGCCTTTTGGATCATAAAGGTAGGACGTGGGATAGAAATCTATTGGTCCAACCTGAAGCGATGGGCTCTTGGGATCGTGCCGGTCACCCCCCATGACCTGAGGATAACGCACGGCATAACGGTTCAAGTAGTTGTAGACAGACTTCTCATCACCGGCATAATCCATTGCCATGCCAATGACGACGAAGTCCTTGCGCGCATCCAGATCATTCAGGATAGAGAATTCCATCCAGCATCGTGGACACCAAGGTGCCCAGAAATTGATCAATACCCACTTGCCTCTCATTTCGGAGAGACGAAGGGTTTTGCCACTGGTGTCTGTGAAGACAAAATTGACTGCCTTGGATGCCAAGGCGCTTTGGCCTAGACCCATCGATATAAGAACCACCAAGGCTGCGAGAAATCTTTTCAAAATGGGCCCTTTTTTATTCCAATATAACCCTAACAGATTTGGGTTCAATGGTCATGGTACATATTAACCAATAACGGCATAAAAATGTCTAGCTGTAGTGCTCAGACCCCCCTCAGCATTAAGGCATACTGAACTTTCATTGTAATGGCCGCGCCGGCGATGATGCTGGCAAAAACGACAATAGACATGATCGACAGGGTCGACACACCCGTTACGCCCTGACCAATCGTGCATCCAAGTGCCGTTACCCCGCCAAAGCCCATCAGGCCGGCACCGATAATATGCCTGACCATGTCCTGTGGGGAATTGAACGATTCCCAGCGAAATGTCCGATGGACGACCGCGTGCAGAAATGAACCAATCACCACGCCGAATACCGAGGCAATGCCGAAGGTTACGATCGTTGCCGAGTCGGTCCAGTATGACCATAAGTCCATGGTATAGCCAAGTGGGGCGACAAAGCTCATGGACTCAGCAAGGTGGGAATTCGTGCCCTGGTATACCATTTCGAGCGTATCAGGATCTTCGCCAAAGCCGATTTTTGAGGTGACATACCAGCCACCAACCACCACCAATCCAACCACGATGCCACTGAGTACGCCGTCATAATTCTTGCGAAAATCCTGGTTCGCAAATATGAAGATCAGCAGGCCGGCAGCAATTGCCAGCGCCAAGCCCAAAGCCGCGCCCTTGTCAGCCAAGTGCAAAATGCTGGGAAGGGTCTGTATTCCATCAAGGTGCATCGTTACGGGATCCGCCTGAAGCACATACAACCTGAACCAGCCAAAAATGCCCCTTATGGTCACCAGCGCCGAATAGCCCAGAAATAGGAATACGACGACAGATTTGAGGTTGCCGGCGCCAAGTCGAACCAGGGTTCGTTGGGCACAGCCGCCAGCCAATGTCATGCCGACTCCGAATGTACCCCCTCCCACGATTGCCGCCAGCCAATAGAAGTTGGCTGTTGTATAAATGGTCCTGGTAATGTCAAGCAAGCCCATGTAAACGAGCACATTGGTGCCGATGGTGGCAATTGCGATGGCAAGCAACCAGGCTCGCATACGGTTCCAGTCGCCGATGTTGACTACATCAGACACCGCCCCCATGGTACAAAAATGGGTCTTGTTACCCACATAGCCAAAAATCGTGGCCAGGATGAACCCGCCAATGGCAACCTGCCGCTCAAGGCCTAAACCGTGCAACCATTCCATACAACCGTTCCCCTGTGTAATAACTTTGTCATTGTAAAGGGTTTATGCCATACACGCCGCAGACGGGCAAGCAAACTTTAATGATATTTTGTCGATAGACATCAATCAATGTAATGGGTCGGATCCTTGACCCCGGCAGCCATGAAGCCTTCGCGACGCAAGCGGCATGACTCGCACCGGCCACAGGCTCGTCCCGCCGCATCCACCTGGTAACAGGAGATAGTCTGGCCATAGTCCACACCCAGCGCAATTCCCTGCTGAATGATTTCCGCTTTGGAGAAGTCAATGAGTGGAGCATGGATACGGATTGGGTTGCCCTCCACGGCGCGTTTGGTAGCAAGATTGGCCATACGCTCGAACGCATAAATATATTCAGGCCGGCAATCCGGATAGCCCGAGTAATCGACTGCGTTGATCCCGATAAAAATATCGCTGGCCTGCAATACCTCGGCAAAGGCCAGGGCATAGGCGAGCATGACCGTATTTCTTGCCGGGACATAAGTGACCGGAATCCCGGTTGCCGGTTGCTCGGGCACGGCAATATTTTGGTCCGTGAGCGCAGAACCGCCAAGTTGGGCCAGATCAAGCCTTGCAATGCGGTGTTCCTCCACCCCGATTGAAGACGCCACACGCCGCGCCGCATCCAGTTCGATCCCGTGACGCTGGCCATAGTCAAAACTTAACGCGTGGCACAGAAAACCTGCATTCTTTGCCATCGCCAACGCCGTTGCGGAGTCCAGCCCGCCCGACAGCAGGATCACCGCGTGTCTGGCTAGAGCGTGTTCAACCATTATCTGGCACGCTCCTCACCCCAGAGGATTTTGTGCAACTGAACCTGGACACGCACGGGAGCCTGATCCTCCAATACCCACTGTGACAGCAGTGCTGGAGAAAGCTGACTGAAGACTGGCGAGAGCAGCACCGGGCAACGTGCTGTCAAGTCATAACGACGGATCACATCGAGTGCCCAGTCATAATCTTTACGGCCGGTCAGCACGAATTTGACTTCATCCCGGGCAGTCAGCAAATCGATGTTTTCCCAGCGATTGCGCCCGGACTCACCCGAGCCAGGGGGTTTGATGTCGACAATGCGTGAAACACGATGATCTACCAACGCGATGTCATGCGCACCGGATGTTTCCAGCGAAACGGAATAACCCGCATCGCTAAGTCTGTTGAGCAAATGCAGGCAATTCTTCTGCGCCAGCGGCTCGCCTCCTGTCACACACACGTAACGCGTATTGAATTGCGCTACTTCTTCCAGCAGATGGTCCAGAGTACGTGTGCTGCCGCCCGTAAAGCTATAGGGGGTGTCGCACCAGGTACAACGGAGGGGGCAGCCTGCCAGACGGATAAATACGGTAGGAAGCCCCGTCCTGGAAGTTTCCCCTTGCAAGGAATGAAAGACCTCCGTAACACGGAGGGTAATCTCGCCGGCCACGATCTACTTCAGCATGGCAAGACGCTTGACTGCTATTGCTGCTGCATTGGTTCCCGAATACTTGGCGATAATTTCTTCAAGTGTTTTTTTCGCACTCGATGATTCTTTCAGCTCTTCCTGACAGCGTGCGATGTTAAGCATGGCGTCTGGAACCTTGTTGCTCTGCGGGAATTCAAGCAATAGTTTTTTCTGGTGTGCCATGGCCGTCTTGTAGTCACCCATTGCATAGTAGGAATAAGCAATCCAGTACTGTGCGTTCGATGCCAGCGTGCTCCCAGGATAGGTCTTTGCAAAACCTTTGAAGCCCGCAATGGCGCCCACATAGTTTGCTGCCCGAAACTGGTTCAATGCAGCCTCGTACTGCTTGGATTCCGCAAGAGGATCTGCCGCATCTGAACCCGAAGCCGAAGCCAAGTTACTGACCGGCTGTTGCGGCGCGGCTGGGCTGGGGGCCGGCTGTTGCGGCGAGGCCTGGCTGGGGGCCGGTTGCACAGGGGGTTGGGTTATTGCAGTCGGTGGCGACACGGGTTGTGGAACTTCCGCCTGCTTAGCGGGGGCGGGGACTGAGACGGGGCGATTGGCGAAATCAGTTAACCGATGATCGAGATCCTGATACAAGTCAGTCTGGCGTTTGCCAAGCGATTCCAGCTGATAGCTGTTGACCTCGGTTCGTCCCTTTAGCTTCGCAACCTCTTCCTTGAGCGTTTCCACCTCGTTGAGCATGGCTAGCAGCCCCTGGTTTCTCAAAAGTGCTTCGAGTTTGCCAATTCGCTGATCGAGTGCGTCAACCTGTATTTGCAACTGCTGAATTTGCCTGCCCGCAACATCATCAGCCAGAACCTGAAAACTCAGGGTGGCAAGCAGCGCCAATACAAACCAGCGTAAGTTCATGTATGGACGTCACTCATCGTTATATATGATGTCAACACGACGGTTTTCTGCATAATCCTGTTCTGTATCACCCACGGCTCGGGGCTTCTCTTCGCCAAAACTGACCGCTTCCATTTGGGCCTCACCGACACCCAGGACCGAGAGGGCCTTGAGCACTGCCGCCGCGCGCCGCTGCCCCAAAGCCAGATTGTACTCACGGCTTCCGCGGGAATCCGTATTGCCTTGCAGCACGACTTTCGCGTCCTTGTGCGCCACGAGATAGGCGGCATGGGCTTCGACCATCGTATGGTAGTCATCCTTGACCACATAACTGTCGAAATCAAAATAGATGCTGCGCTTGGAAAGCGGGCTGGCCGGGTCTTTACGGGGATCTACATTTTTACTTGACACCCCTCCCTCCAGTGCCTGGCCCTCCAGCCCTCCGGCAGTTGACCCACCTGGGGGCAACGCTGTTGTCTCCACTCCCTTATCTGCTGCTGTGCCGGGAGTAGTCGTTCCTGAGCTTGCACCCTGCGCGCCTCCGGCCCCTTGATCCACCCCTGCTTTTTTTGCCGGTTGATTACGATCTTCAATACTTGCAACGGGCCCGGGTGAACTGCATGCAGCTAAGGCCAAGGCGATCAACAGGGGGATCAGAATGCGGTTCACGTTATAGTCTCCTTGAGATGAACACTCAATTTTTATCAGGTTTACGATGCACGTTCTGTGCCAGAGGATGGATCTTTGATGGACCGCCACCCATGAAATCAGGCGCTGAAGAGAACTTCACACCCTGATGGGCAGTACCTGAATTCGCCGACGCCCCCATTGAGGGATGAGTTACCTTGTGCTTTGCTTCCACGATCTCAATCGTATCGGTGAATGACGTCTTGGCCAACCTATCAGAAGCCGGCTGCGCGCGTATAAAGCATATATTAGCTGCATAATCAAAAACAGGAAGGATTTACGGACCCCAGGCCGGCTCACGCGCGTCCGCCCCCTCTTCAGACAGTCGGGCGTGAACTGCTCCATCAACACTTACCGTCCCCAAAATACCCTTGCCGCCCAGGACGGTTGCGTAAAGTATAATTTGCCCATTGGGCGCGAAGCTGGGAGATTCATCCTGTGTGGTATCTGTCAGCACTCGACTCTGGCCAGAATCCAGTTCCATCACTGCCACCTGAAATTGCCCACCATCACGTTGAATATAAGCAAGAAGTTTGCCGTCGGGGCTGATCGCCGGGGATACATTGTAACTTCCATTAAAAGTCACCCGTTTTACCTCACCGCCGCTGGCAGCAATCTTATAGATTTGCGGATTGCCGCCACGATCCGAAGTGAAATAGATCCATTTTCCATCAGGTGAAAATACCGGTTCCGTATCAATCGTGCTCCCCTGGATCAGTCGGGTCATGCCTGAGCCATCAGCGCCAATCAAGTAGATTTGCGAGTTCTGATCCAGGGTCAGGGTCACAGCCAGGTGACGACCATCGGGCGACCACGCAGGTGCGGAATTGGAACCCTTGAAGGCAGCCACGGCACGACGGCTTCCATCTCTCAGATTTTGAACAAAAACCACCGGCTTTTTATTCTCAAATGAGACATAGGCTATTCTCCCGCCATCCGGAGAGAACTTCGGGGAAATGAGCGGCTCATAGGAGCGCACCACCGTTCGGGGACTGGCACCATCGGCATCGGCCACTTTCAACTCGAACACCTTTCCGCGCTTTTGTATGTAAGCAATGCGGGTACTGAATACTCCACGCAAGCCCGTAAGCTTCTCGTAAATGACATCAGCGATCCGATGCGCCGTCGCACGCCACTGATCTGCTCCGGTGTTATAACTGAAGCCAGCTAACTGCGCCTTTCTGACCACATCCATCAGACGAAAGCGAACTTCGAAACGTCCGCCAGGCAGGCTTACGATTTGGCCTATTGATAACGCCTCTGCACCCCTTCCCTTCCATACTTTGTAATCCACCTGTCCAGGTTCCGAAGGCTGGGGGCCACTGGCCGTATCAATCAGCCTGAACTGACCGGTACGCAGCAAGTCCTGACCAACAATATCCATCAGCGAAGGCCGAGGCTGGTCGCCCTGCCCTTGAAACGGGACCAGCGCCACTGGAATTTTGTTGGATGCCCCACCGATAATCTGGATTTCCATAGCGGACTGCACTGGCAAGGCCGCAACAAGAAACAGGAACGCTGCACATGAGCGAAAAACGAGGTTGAAAGAACTCAAAACTATCCCGAACAGGTATTTATTGCGTAGCGGCCAAGTCTATCACAGGCACCTACTTATTCAGACTACGAGTAGTGCAGCAAAAAATTAGTTCTCTTTCGGCTGGAATTTCAAATCCAGCTTGCGAAATTGTGCAACCGCATCCTTGTCGGTCGGCGTAGGAAGCGGAGACGATTTGTAAATTGCACGCTCCACTGCCTGATCATAGGCCGTATTTCCGCTCGACTTAATCAGTTTCACACTGACGATTTCCCCTGTCGGCAGCACGTTTACCTCAAAACGCGACTGCGGATTGCCCTTCAGGTTATCCGGAATCCGTGTATTGCCACGAATTTTGGCTCGAATCTTCTCGCGGAAGTCGGCCACGATACGCCCCAGCTCCGCGGAGCGGCGATCGGCTGCTGCCTTCCCCTCAAGTGCCTTAAGCTGGTTCGTATCTGATGCCAGCGCCTCATCCATCATGCGTTTCTGCATTTCATCTTCTTCGCGCTTCATATTCTCCAGCCGCTTTTTCTCCGCCAGGCTTTTCTCGGCTTCCTGGTGCTTCTGTTCAGACTCCAAGCGTGCCTGCTCACGCATTGTCTCCAGTTCAAGTTGACGCGCCTCTTCCTGTCTGAGACTGAGTTCTTGCTGCTTACGTTTCTTTGCTTCTTCAGCGGTCTTGCGTATTTTTTCCTCGTCAGCCTTCTTTTTCTTTTCCAGCGCAATATCGGGCGCCTTTACCTTGGGTTGTTCGACAGGTTTGGGGGGAATTGGACGCGGAACAGGCTCCAATTTGGGCTTGGGCGCGGGTTCAACCGGGGCAGCTTGGGGCTTGGGTAGCGGGGACGGTTCAACAGGGAGTTCCGACCAGAGATCAACCATGACAGGCGCAGGATTATGAATCTGCCAGGACACCCCGAACACCAACAGGATCAAGAACAATACATGAACGACGAAGGCCAGCACCCCGGCTGCCATCTCGGGACGATGCTGAACCAATGCATTCATGGCGAGGGTTTGGCAAGCAGTCCGATTCGGGCCACCTGGGCCTGTTGCAGGGCGGTCATCAAGTTCATCACGGCTTCGTAGCGCACATTCTTGTCCGCGGCGATGACAACCGGCGCATCGGGGCGCTTGCGCTGGATCTCCTTGACGACTGAACCCAATTCGCTCTGCGCGATGGAACGTTCAAGGCCGTTCCCACCGCGATCCTTGACTGAAAGCGAACCATCCTGTTTCAGGGTCACTTCAATAGGGAGATTGGGCGCACTCGCTGTCTTGCCAACGCTCGGCAGCTCCACCTGACCGGGACTGATGAAGGGAGCGGTGATCATGAAAACCACCAGCAATACCAGCATCACGTCGATCAAAGGAACAACGTTGATTTGTGCAACCTGTTTGCGCACACGGGCCACTAGGGAGCCTCTGGATAAGTCCCGCATGGGCCGCGCAGCGGCTTGGTGGGATGAAATGGGTAAGGCGCCACGCAGGTCATTCTACGAAGCCAAGCGGCGCGACAAAGCAGGTCGCCCGCCAAGCCCCTGCCCTTCGGGTTTGCATGAATAATGCCAATCTGCCGCGTTGCGCTCCTCGGCATCGCAAGCCCAGCTGCGACCTCGGTCGCGCGCCTTGCGTCTGGGCATTTTTCGTGACAAACCCGGCCCATGAGCGACTTGTTCAGAGGTTCCCATGCCTTAGACTTTTGCTGCCTGGCGCTGCAGGATGTTGGAGAACTCTTCCATAAAGCTTTCCATCCGGTTGCTCAGGCGATCAATGTCATGGGTATAGCGGTTGTAAGCCACCACAGCAGGAATCGCTGCGAACAGGCCCATGGCGGTTGCGATCAAGGCCTCGGCGATGCCGGGAGCGACTTGGGCCAGCGTGGCCTGCGCCACTGACGAGAGATTGGTGAAGGCGAGCATGATGCCCCATACCGTACCAAACAATCCGACATAGGGAGAAACCGAACCGACCGTAGCGAGGAAGGCGAGGTGCGATTCCAGGGCATCCATCTCGCGTTGATAGGAGGCACGCATTGCCCGGCGCGCGCCATCCATGATAACTGGCACGGAGGCCCCGGACTGTTTGCGCAATTTGAGAAACTCGCGAAACCCGGCTTCGAATATCAGTTCCAGTTCACCCGATTGGCTCCGTTCGGCGGAGATGCGCTGGAACATGGCATTGATGTCGCCACCACCCCAGAATTCCTTTTCAAAGCGGCCAGTCAATTTGATTGCCCTTTTTAGGGAGAACATCTTGATGAAGATATACCACCAGGACATCAGGGACGCCCCCAGCAACAAGGCCAGCACTATTTTGACCGGAATGCTGGCCCCGACGACCAGCGTTAGCAGGGAAAGATCTTGAGTGACTTGCATGTTTACTCTATTAATTTCAAGGCTTGCAACATTTCGTTCGGGATTCTAACGGGTTTGAAACTTTGCGCGTTGACGCAGACCAGAGTCACCTCGGCTCTGCACAACAATTCGTCTCGTTCTATGGTCTGCTTCATTACAAAGCTGGCGCGATTCGCCTGCTCGAGCCTTGCGGAAATCGTAAGCAGATCATCGTAGCGGGCGGGCTTCAGATACTCGATTGTGACCCGCCGCACCATGAAAACGATTCCCAGCTCGTTTCTGAGTTCATTCTGGTCAAATCCAAGCACGCGCAACCATTCGGAACGCGCCCGTTCCATGAACTTGAGGTAGTTGGCATAGTAGACCACGCCACCAGCGTCAGTATCTTCCCAATAAATACGGACCGGCCAACGAAAAGCCGTGGGCTGCCCCGATTGCGTCACGATATCCTCCCGCACCTCTAACGGCACCCCGTGGCATTTTCTTGCGTTTTGCAATGACACTTCGCGTAACTGAACTTTGTCTTCGGGCTTTTCCGCATTCCGGATTTCTACTCAAATAAATCCGATGCAGGTTTTGATGGGACAAATCCAAGATGACGATAGGCATGAGGCGTCGCCATGCGTCCGCGTGGTGTGCGCTGCAAGAAGCCCTGCTGGATGAGATAAGGTTCAAGCACGTCCTCAATCGTGTCCCGCTCTTCGCCAATGGCCGCAGCCAGATTGTCCAGCCCGACCGGACCGCCGGAAAACTTCTCGATTACGGCAAGCAGGAGCTTTCTATCCATCATGTCAAAACCCGCATGATCGACATCCAGCATGGTCAGCGCCGCATCTGCTACATCCCGGGTCGCGATGCCGTCGGCTCTGACCTCGGCAAAATCGCGCACCCGGCGCAACAGCCGGTTGGCAATGCGCGGCGTGCCACGCGCGCGCTTGGCGATTTCCAGCGCGCCGGCCTCTTCCAGGCGCACGTTAAGCAGGCCGGCAGAGCGCGCGACGATGTGCACCAGTTCCTCCGGAGTATAGAACTCGAGCCGGGCGACGATACCAAAGCGGTCACGCAGCGGATTGGTCAGCATGCCTGCGCGGGTCGTTGCGCCCACCAACGTGAAGGGCGGCAAATCAAGCTTCACCGAACGCGCTGCCGGCCCTTCACCAATCATGATATCGATCTGGAAATCTTCCAGCGCGGGGTAGAGCACTTCTTCCACCACCGGGGACAGCCGGTGAATTTCGTCTATGAACAGCACATCATTTGGTTCAAGATTGGTCAGCAACGCCGCCAGGTCGCCTGCTCTTTCCAGAACCGGCCCGGATGTCTGACGCAGGTTTACACCCAATTCATGCGCGACAATGTGCGCCAGTGTAGTCTTGCCCAGTCCTGGCGGGCCAAACAGCAGCACATGGTCCAGCGCCTCGCTGCGTTTTCGGGCGGCCTCGATGAAAATTGACAACTGGCCACGTATTTTCTCCTGGCCAATGTATTCCGCCAACTGGCGCGGACGCAAAGCGCGCTCGACCTTCTCCTCTAGGGGGTTTTCGGCAACGGGTGCAATGAGACGGTCAGTTTGGATCATGCTGCTATCTTAATCCCGCTCATGCTTTTGATAACAATTTGAGCGCCTGGCGTATTGCTTCGGACACGGCTAGGTCTCCAGGCAACTGCTTGATCGCAGCATCCGCTTCGCGGTCGTTATAGCCCAGTGCCAGCAGCGCCTGGCGGACATCATCTGATGCGCGGGCACGCGTACCGGCTAGCGATACGGTTGCGAAGTCGAGTTTGCCTTTCAATTCCAGCATCAGACGTTCCGCTGTTTTCTTGCCGATGCCTGGGACCTTCACCAGCCGGCCCGTTTCCTGCGCTGCGACCGCCAATGCGAGATCATCCACTGACAGCCCGGACAGCACCGAAAGCGCAGTCTTTGCGCCAATTCCCGAAACCTTGACCAGCTCACGAAACGCCCGGCGCTCTGTTTCCGAACCAAAACCAAACAGCAGATGAGCGTCCTCCCGGATGACCAGTTGGGTGTGCAGCGCGACCTTGTCACCAATCGGCGGCAGGTTGTAGAAGGTGGTCATGGATACATCGAGTTCATAGCCCACGCCACCCACATCGACCACGATCTTGGGCGGATGCTTTTCAATCAGGGTGCCAGCAATCCGCCCAATCACGGCCGCTGTTCCAGCACTAGCAACGGAGCGGACACCAGGAGATACGGGGCGGCTGCAGCCCAGCCGTTGAATGAAACCCCGCTGTACCATGCAACCGCAAAACCCAGTACCCAGGCGGCCAGGGTGATGGCAAGGACGGGCGGATGAACCGCAACCATGTAGCGCAAGACCGGATGGCGCAGCCTGTCGGGGCTTGGCTTGATAGCCACGGCTGACGTTGCATTCACAGTAACCGGCCTCCCCGAACGCGAAATCCTGCAGTCGACAACGTACCCAGACTGCCTCCATGCGCGTGGCAAATGGCACAGGCCAGTGCATCTGCCGCGTCCGGCCGGGGCGCTGCCGGAAGCGAAAGCAGACGTTTGACCATTTCCTGCACCTGTTCCTTGGCTGCCTTTCCATGGCCCACCACCGCCTGCTTGATTTGCAATGCCGTGTATTCAGCCACTGGCAAATTCGCTGCAACCGCTGCACAGATCGCCGCCCCGCGGGCCTGACCAAGCAACAATGTCGATTGCGGGTTGACGTTTACGAAGACTTTTTCCACCGCCACCTGCTGGGGTTGATGTTCACAGATTAGTTGTCCGAGGGAATCGAAAATGACTTTCAGGCGTTCGGCCAGATCGCGCCCTTCTGGCGTTTTGATAGCGCCGCTCGTGAGATATCGCAGCTGACTGCCTTCCTTTATGAGCATGCCGAACCCGGTTACTCGCAAACCCGGATCGATCCCAAGGATACGCAGCGCGCTCAATTAGTCTGGCAATACGGCATTGGTATACACCTCCTGGACATCATCGAGCGCATCGAGCGCGTCCAGGATCTTCTGCATCTTGACTGCGTCATCTCCAGTCAGTTCGGTTCCGCCTTCCGGCTTCATCGTGATTTCCGCCAGCGCAGGTTTGAAGCCGGCCTTTTCCAGCGCTTCCTTCACTGCCGCAAACTCCTTGGCATCCGGGGAGGTAATCACTTCAGTCGAGCCATCGTCATTGCTGATCACGTCTTCCGCACCTGCATCCAGGGCTGCATCCATTACCGCATCTTCGGCCGCGCCCGGTTCCAGAATAATCTGGCCGCAGTGTTTGAACTGGAAAGCCACGCAGCCGTCCGTGCCCATGTTGCCGCCATGCTTGGAAAATGCATGACGGACGTCCGCCACAGTGCGGGTCCTGTTATCGGTCAGGCAATCCACCATTACCGCCACACCGCCAATGCCGTAGCCTTCGTAGCGGACTTCTTCATAGCTTACGCCTTCAAGCTGGCCGGTACCGCGCTTGATGGCATTTTCGATGTTGTCCTTGGGCATCGACTCGGCCTTGGCTTTCTCGACTGCCAGCCGCAGGCGCGGATTCATGGCCGTATCCCCGCCGCCCATTTTGGCTGCCACCGTGATTTCCTTGATAAGCTTGGTGAAGATCTTGCCCCGCTTGGCGTCCTGACGGCCCTTGCGGTGCTGGATGTTGGCCCACTTGGAATGACCCGCCATGTTGCTTATTCCTGCTCAAACAAATGCAAAATTCTAGCACTTCGGCTCCCCGACTCGGCATTGATCTTGGCGGCACCAAGATAGAAATCATCGCGCTGGAGGCATCTGGCAAGGAAATCCTGCGCCGGCGCATCCCCACCCCACAGGCCGATTACACCGCCACTGTCGCTGCCGTGACCAAACTCGTCAAACAGGCCGAGGCTGAACTGGGCCGCACCGGCTCGGTCGGGATCGGCACGCCGGGCACCTTGTCCAGGGCCTCCGGCCTGATGAAGAACTGCAATTCCACCTGCCTGATTGGACAGCCTTTCAAGCAGGATATGGAGGCGGCCCTAAATCGTGAAATCCGCATGAGCAACGACGCCAACTGCTTCGCCCTATCGGAGGCCACCGACGGTGCAGCGGCAGGCGCAGGCGTCGTGTTTGGGGTGATCCTCGGGACAGGCGTCGGCGGCGGAGTTGTGGTGAATGGCCAGGTACTGGATGGTCCCAATTCCATCGCCGGCGAATGGGGCCACAATCCGCTGCCTTACTTCCAGTTTGTCCATGCAAGGGCCGACCGTGTAGTCACCGGCCATCACCCCGCCACCGGTGAACCCGTCGTTCATCCCTGGCCCAGCGAGCGCGAATGCAACGGCCCAGCGTGCTACTGCGGCAAGAAGGGCTGCGTCGAAGCCTATTTGTCCGGCCCCGCGCTGGCAGCCGACCATATTCGTTACGGGGGCGAAGACTTGGCTGCATATGAAATCGCGCAGCTTGCCGCCGCCGGATACGGCCCATGCAGCAAGACGCTTGCGCGTTATGAAGAGCGCCTGGCACGCGCCCTGGCTTCCGTCATCAACTTGCTCGACCCCGATGTCATCGTGCTCGGAGGGGGCCTGTCCAAAATCCACCGGCTGTATGACAACGTGCCGAAACTATGGCCGCGCTACGCATTCTCTGATCGTGTGGATACTGAACTCCTCCCGCCAAGACATGGTGACTCCAGTGGCGTGCGCGGGGCGGCATGGCTGTGGAATTAGCCGGTGGCAATGTTTTACAAAGGATTAAGACCAAGGTGACTCATAATTCAGCATGTATTGAAGGAGGTATTTGATGGCTGAACCCTTACTGATCGCCAAAAACGACCAGACCGAACTTTTCATCCTGCCGCAGATGGCCAACCGACATGGGCTGATCACCGGCGCGACCGGGACCGGCAAGACCGTCACGCTGCAAACCATGGCAGAACATTTCGCCTCCATTGGCGTGCCGTGTTTCATGTCGGATGTGAAAGGCGATCTGTCCGGCATTTCCCAGCCAGGCGGCAACAATCCCAAGGTGGCCGAACGCGTGCAAACGCTCAAACTCGACGGCTTTGATTACCAGGGCTGTCCGGTCACATTCTGGGATCCGTTTGGCGAGCTCGGCCATCCGGTGCGTGCCACGGCGTCGGACATGGGTCCACTGCTCCTGTCGAGGATGCTTGATTTGAACGAAACCCAGGCTGGCGTCCTCAATCTCGTCTTCAAGGTGGCAGATGACAACGGCTTGCTGCTGCTCGATCTGAAAGACCTGCGCGCCATGCTGCAATTCATCGGTGACAACAGCAAGGAGTTCACTACTGAATACGGCAATGTCTCGGCCGCCTCGATCGGCGCCATTCAGCGCGGCTTGCTGGCACTGGAGTCACAAGGTGGCGACAAGATTTTCGGCGAGCCCATGCTCAACGTCGCCGATCTGATGCAGACGGTTTCCGGCAAAGGCATTGTCAACGTGCTGTCGGCCGACAAACTGATGGAGTCGCCCAAGATGTATGCCACTCTGCTGCTGTGGCTGCTGTCGGAACTATTCGAACATCTGCCAGAAGTGGGCGACCCGGACAAGCCCAAGCTGGTGTTCTTCTTTGACGAAGCGCACCTGCTGTTTACTGACGCACCCGATGCGCTGGTGGAAAAGATCGAGCAGGTCGTGCGGCTGATTCGGTCAAAGGGCGTGGGCGTTTATTTCGTCACGCAGAACCCGGCTGATGTTCCTGACAAGGTTCTGTCGCAACTCGGTAACCGTGTGCAACATGCCCTGCGTGCATTCAGCCCGCGCGACCAGAAAGCGGTCAAGGCGGCGGCCGAGACCATGCGCGACAACCCCAGCCTGGACGAGGAATCTGTCATCACCGAACTCGGGGTCGGTGAAGCCCTGGTTTCCTTTCTCGACGAAGAAGGCCGGCCTACGGTGGTCGAGCGTGCATTCATTCTGCCCCCGCAGGGGCAGATTGGTCCCATTACACCCGACCAGCGCCAGCGCATCATCGGCACCTCACTGGTAGCAGGCGTATACGAAAAGGCAATTGATCGTGAATCGGCCTACGAAGTGCTCAAACACCGTGCAGAAGAAAAACAGACGCAGGCTGCTGCGGCAGAAAGTGCAAAACAGGCTGACAACAGCGCTTCCGGTGGCGGCATACTCGGTAGTCTGGGCGGTATGCTTGGAGGGACCAGCCGCCGGCAGGGCGCCGTTGAAGCGATGGTAAAGAGTGCAGCCCGCAGTATCGGCAGTCAGGTAGGCAGGCAAATCCTGCGTGGCGTGCTGGGTGGGATTTTCGGTGGCCGCAAATAGGAGGAGGCATCATGCGCTGGGAAGGTGATCGTCAAAGCGAAAACGTGGAAGACCGCCGCGGATTTCCGCTCGGCGGCAGAGGTCTGGCTGCAGGAGGAATCGGGACCATTGTTATCACCCTCATCGCCCTCTACTTCGGTTTCGACCCCAGCCTCATCCTGAACCAGGTTGCCACCGCACCGCCGAGCGCCCAGCAGCAAGCTGGGCCAGCCTCGCGCAGCCCGGAAGAAAACAAGCTGGCGGAATTTTCGTCCGTGGTACTGGCCGACACCGAAGATGTCTGGGGCCAGATGTTCCGACAAAACGGCAGGACGTACCCCAACCCCAGAATGGTGCTGTATACCGGCGCGATCGAATCCGCCTGTGGTTTTGCGCAGTCGGCCATGGGGCCCTTCTATTGTCCCAACGACCAGAAAGTCTATCTGGACCTGTCTTTCTTCAACGACTTGCACACCAAATATGGTGCATCAGGGGACTTTGCCCAGGCCTATGTGATTGCCCACGAAGTGGGCCATCATGTACAGAACCTGATGGGGATACTGGACAAGGCACACGCGGCACAGGAGGGTGCATCGAAGGAAAAGGCCAATGCCATCCAAGTCAGGGTCGAGTTGCAGGCTGATTGCCTGGCCGGCGTATGGGCAAACAGGGCCGACCAGACTAAACACATTCTGGAATCGGGCGATGTCGAGGAAGCCCTGGCCGCCGCCAGCGGGGTAGGTGACGACCGGCTGCAGCAGCAGTCCAGAGGATATGCGGTGCCGGAATCCTTCACCCACGGCTCGTCAGCGCAACGCATGCGCTGGTTCTCGGTCGGCGCCAAATCGGGCGACGTGAGTCAATGCAATACCTTCAGCTCGGCAAAGCTCTAGCGCCACTGCGCGATCAGCCACAAAGCGATTAAATCCTGATCCCTGAGGTGGAAAACTCTGCGGGAGCGGCAGGATAGCATTGAGCGACAGACCGGCTGGCGAGATTGCCGGAGAACCAGAGCAACATTGGCAACGCAAGTGGTGCCCGCGCCAATGACATACCCAGTGACCAGAGTGATTTCAGGTCAGGGCATTTTCGAGGCGGCATAAATGCAAAGAAGACAACCGCACAATGTAACGGGTTCGCCAGGTCGCGATGCCCATTGCAACGAAATCCATAAAATCATGTTGAGACAGCAAGCGCGCCTTCATACAAGGCCAGATAATGCTCCGCGCTGCGAGTCCAACTGTAGTCCTGTGCCATGGCAGTTTGCACGACTTGCTTCCAGGCGCGGCTGTCAGCATGGAGTTTCAATGCGTGGTCAATCGCTTCTGTAATGGCAGGCGCATCCAGTTCTTCCATTACAATGCCGGTGGCCGTGCCTGCGGCAATATTGGTTTCGCTGGCATGAATCACGGTATCTGCCAACCCGCCCACGCCATGTACCACGGGCAGCGTGCCGTAACGCAGACTGTAAAGCTGGTTGAGCCCGCAGGGTTCAAAACGTGAAGGCATGAGGAAGACATCGGCTCCCGCTTCAATTCGATGGGCAAGCCCCTCGTTGTACCCCTTGTGAAACGCGACCCGTCCTCGATTCTGCAATGCGGCTTGTGCAAATGCCGCTTCTGACTCCGTCTCCCCGCTGCCCAGTACGGCCACCTGCACATTCCGCTTTAACAGTTCAGGCAGCGCCTTCAGTACCACATCCACTCCCTTCTGCTCGACCAGTCTGCCGACCATTCCGACAAGCAATGCCTCCGGAACGTGCTTGAGCTTCAGTTCCTTTTGCAAGGCAGCCTTGTCGCGTGTCTTTCCCGCCAACCGGTCGCGACGGTACTTTGCAGGCAAATGCTTGTCAGAAGCCGGATTCCATTCGTGCCGGTCAATTCCGTTTAATACGCCATGCAAATCCTGCTGGCGATGTCTGAGCAAACCATCAAGTCCGCAGCCAAATTCAGGCGTCTGAATTTCCCTGGCATAGGTTGGGCTGACCGTGCTAATCACCTGTGCGTAGAAGAGGGCTGCCTTCATAAAAGAGAAATGATCGTAGAACTCCACGCCATCGTGTGACCAGAATTCCGCTGGCAGCCCACTTTTGCCAAACAGGTCATAGCCAAAATTGCCCTGATAGGCCAGGTTATGAATGGTGAATAGGGAAGGAACCCTACTTTTCCGGGCTTTGAGAAAAGCGGGAATCAGACCCGTTTGCCAGTCATTGGCATGAACCAGATCCGCCTGCCAGTCCAGGCCAATTTCGTTTTGTGCAATCAGTGCAGCGACCTGACAAAACAGCAAATAGCGTTCGCCGTTATCCGGCCAGGGCTTGCCATCCTTGGCCAGGTAAGGATTGCCCAGACGGGCGCTAAACAGGGGATGGTCCACCAGCCAGACCTGGGTGCGGGAACCCGGAAGTCGGGTATGCAGGATACGAACCCATTCACCGTTGATATTCTGTTCGGTAACAAAGCGCATACTTTCCAGGCGACTGAGCACATCCCCGTAGGCCGGGAGCACCAAGCGCACGTCGATCCGCTGGCGTGCCAGTGCGGGCGGCAAGCTTCCGGCCACATCGCCCAGTCCGCCCGTCTTGATCAACGGATAGGCCTCGCTTGCTGCGAACAGAACGCGCATTATTGATTCGAAACCAGTGAGTCTGGAGTGGCGTATTCCCCGCTACTCTGCGATCCAGAAAGACATGATGGCTCAGCGTGCTGGATTGCTTCCCGCCACGGCCTCCGGCCTCGCGGCTGATAGCCAAATCGCTCGCAATGACAACAACACCGGCTTTTGACGTGCTTGCCTAGCCCACGCTGACTCACTGGCTCACCCGTTTGAGAATCACTCCGCCCAGCGGGGGGAGGTCAAGCCGGATCGAGTAGCCCTGCCCCATCCAGGGCACAGCCTCGGCTTCTAATTCCATCGGTCCGACATTAGCCCCGCCATAGTAGCCGGAGTCGGAATTGAGCAGCACGTGATAGCGGCCGGCGATGGGCACACCAAGCCGATACCCGCTGCGTACGACCGGGGTGAAATTGAGCACGACAACGATGGACTGGTCCAGACTCTTGCGCTGGTAGCTGATGACCGACTGGCTCACATCGTGGCAATCGATCCACTCAAACCCCGAGCCGTCGAAATCATGCCGATAGAGCGCCGGCTCGTCGCGATAGAGCCGGTTCAGATCACCCACCAGACGCTGCACGCCCCGATGGGTTTCAAAATCGAGCAATGTCCAATCGATCTCCGCGGCAAAATTCCATTCACTCCACTGACCGAACTCGCTGCCCATAAAGAGCAGCTTCTTGCCCGGATAGGTCAACTGGAACGTCAGCAGCAGGCGCAGATTGGCAAACTTCTGCCACATATCGCCAGGCATGCGTCCGATCAAGGAGCCTTTGCCGTGCACCACTTCGTCGTGCGAGAAGGGGAGAACAAAATTCTCGGTGAACGCATAGAGCATGCCGAAGGTAAGGTGGTCATGATGGAAAGGCCGATGAATCGGGTCTTTGCTCATATATTCCAGCGTGTCGTGCATCCAGCCCATGTTCCACTTCATCGAGAAGCCCAGACCGCCGACATAGGCGGGGCGGGTCACCTGCGGCCAGGCCGTCGATTCCTCCGCAATCACTGTCACGCCCGGATGCAGGCCATGAATTAGTGTGTTGAGTTCGCGCAAAAAATCGATGGCGTCAAGATTCTCCCGGCCGCCATACTGGTTGGGCAACCACTCGCCTTCCTTGCGTGAGTAATCCAGATACAGCATCGAAGCGACCGCATCAACGCGCAGGCCATCAATATGAAACTCCTCGATCCAGTACAGCGCTGAAGCAATCAGGAAGGTGCGAACTTCATTGCGGCCGTAGTTGAAGATCAGGGTGCCCCACTCCCTGTGCTCACCCCGGCGCGGGTCCTCATGCTCATACAGCGGCGTGCCATCGAAACGCGCAAGCGCGAAATCATCGCGGGGAAAATGGCCTGGCACCCAGTCGAGCAACACGCCAATACCGTTTTGATGACAATGATCGACGAAATAGCGGAAATCTTGCGGGCTGCCAAAACGCGATGTGGCGGCAAAAAAACCCGTGCACTGATAGCCCCATGAATCGTCCAGTGGATGCTCGGTCACCGGCAGCAGTTCCAGATGGGTAAAACCGAGCGGTTTCACATACTCGACCAGCTGGTGGGCAAGGTCGCGATAGTTGAGAAAGCCGCCGTCGGCCGATTTGCGCCAGGAGCCCAAATGCACCTCGTACACCGACATCGCCCCCGTCTGCCAATCTTCCCTGCGGCGCTGTTCAATCCATGCCTCATCTTGCCAGGCAGGCAGTGTGGAATTCACTACTTTGGCAGCCGTACCGGGTCTCATCTCGAATGCCTGGGCATAGGGGTCCGTCTTTACCAGGATGGCGCCGGTGCCACGATGGCGGATTTCGTATTTGTACAGATCGCCTGGCTTCAATCCCGGAATGAACAGTTCCCACACCCCGCTGGTTCCCCGATTGCGCATCGGATGGCGGCGTCCGTCCCAGGCATTGAAGTCGCCCACCACACTGACCCGCTCCGCATTGGGCGCCCACACCGCCAGGCGCACGCCCTCCACGCCGTCGACCGAACAGGTGTGCGACCCCAACATTCGCCAGGCCTGGTTAAGTTTGCCTTCGGCGAAAAGATAGAGATCGTGGTCAGACAAGAGTGGCGCGAAGCAATAAGGGTCCCATTGCACATATTTCTCCCCCTTGACCGGCATAATCCGCAACTGATACGGTCGCGGTACACCGCTGCCTTCAAATTCAAAGACGCCCTCCCCAACATCGTGCATGGGCATCCAGTTCTGGTGCAGGAGAATCTCCACACTGCGGGCATGCGGTTGATAAGTCCGCGCAATTTGTGCCCCCTTGCTGCCCTCGTGCAGACCCAGCAGGCTAAAGGGATCGTGGTGGCGGGCATCGGTTAAGGCCCGCAATGATGTAGGTTTGAGCATAAGTTGGAATCAAAAATGCTAGGGATTAATCAATGAATATTATTTATCACAGACTGCAAAGCTTATACCCGGAATTCGACTGGGGCTATCATTAGGGGCATTTCACTGAAACGAAATGTAAATCAGGCATGTTCCACTCATTATTTCTGAAAACTGAAAAATGCGTCTAGAAACCCCACAACGGCTGGTGAGCCGGCTGACTCGCGATACCTTGGCTCTAATTCTTGCAGGGGGCAGAGGCTCCCGCCTTAAACAGCTTACCGACTGGCGCGCCAAACCCGCGGTGCCATTCGGAGGCAAATTCCGCATTATCGATTTCCCGCTGTCCAACTGCATCAATTCCGGTATCCGCCGCATCGGCGTCATGACCCAATACAAGGCACATTCATTGCTGCGCCATATCCAGCTTGGCTGGGGCCTCTCGCGCGTTTCCATGGGGGAATTCGTCGAACTGCTCCCTGCGCAACAGCGCGTAGATGAGCAGTCCTGGTATGTCGGCACCGCCGACGCCGTGTTCCAGAATCTGGACATCATCCGCAGCCACAACCCCACCTATGTACTGATTCTGGCCGGTGATCACATCTACAAGATGGACTATGGCCCCATGCTGGCTTACCACGTCGAGAAGGAAGCGGATCTGACTGTCGGCTGTATCCACGTGCCGCTTGAAGAAGCAAAAGGCTTTGGCGTGATGAGCGTCGATTCCGACGCCCGCATCCTGGAATTTGTTGAAAAGCCCTCCAAGCCGCCGTCCATGCCTGGCAGCCCCAGGGTGTCGCTTGCCTCCATGGGCATCTACGTATTCAACCGCGATTTCCTCTATGAGCAATTGATCAAGGATGCGGACAACAAGAAATCCGAGCATGATTTCGGCAAGAACATCATTCCTTCGCTGATCAAGCATTACCGGGTCTACGCCTACCCCTTCGTTGATGCTCAAAGCAAGTCGCAGAAGTACTGGCGCGATGTCGGCACGCTCGATTCCTACTGGTCCGCAAACATGGAGCTGATCGGCGTCACGCCTGAATTGAATCTGTACGACATGGAGTGGCCCATCTGGACCCACCAAGAGCAGCTGCCGCCCGCCAAGTTCGTATTCGACGACGAGGACAAGCGCGGCGTGGCGATCGATTCCATGGTATCAGGCGGCTGCATCATCTCCGGCGCCACCGTGCGCCATTCGTTACTGTTTTCCAATGTCGTGGTCAGGGAGCGCGCGCAGGTTCAGGACTCCGTGGTCCTGCCAGATGTCATCATCGGCGCAGGCGCCCGAATAAAGAAAGCCATCGTTGACAAGAACTGCAATATTCCGCCCGGGCTGGTGGTCGGAGAAGATCTGGAAGCGGACCGCAAGCGCTTTGAGATCAGCCCCGGTGGAATTGCCCTGATCACGCCGGAAATGCTGGGCTCGGCTTTCCACAATGTCCGTTAAGAAATCTCGCCTGAATGTGGTGCTGTGCTGGCACATGCACCAGCCTGAATACCGGGACCCGGTATCGGGCGAATATATCCAGCCCTGGACTTACCTGCACGCCATCAAGGACTACACCGACATGGCGGCTCATCTGGAGGCGAATCCCAAGGCGCGCGCCGTGGTCAACTTTGTGCCCTTGTTGCTGGAACAGATCGACGACTATGCGCACAACGTACGCGCCCATCTCGCTCTCAACACGCCGCTTAACGATCCGCTGCTGGATGCACTGAATGAAATTCCATCCGGCCTGGGCAGCCGCGCCGAACTGATCCGCAAATGCCTGCGTGCCAATGCGGTGCGGCTGATTGCACCCAACCCGGCTTATGCACAACTGGCCGCACTCGCGGGCTATGCACTGGACAACCCCGGCGCGCTCGCCTATCTGGGCGACAGCTATTTCTTCGATCTCGCTGTCTGGTATCACCTGGCCTGGACAGGCGAAACGGTTTACCGCTCTGATCCACGGCTGGCGCAACTGAAAACCCAGGGTCACGCTTTCACGGCTAGCCAGCGTCGTCTGCTACTGGACGTCATCGCCAGCCAGATCGAGGGCCTGATTCCACGCTATCGTGCCCTGGCCGAGGCTGGGCGGGTTGAATTGTCGATGACGCCCTATGCCCATCCCATGCTGCCACTCCTGCTGGACTTCCATGCCACTCGTGAAGCCATGCCCGAAGCTGCATTGCCTCACGGCAGTTATCCGGGCGGCAAGGAACGGGTGCGCTGGCATCTGCAACACGGTCGCGATGTCTTCCAGCGCTACTTTGGGCTCTCGCCCGCAGGGTGCTGGCCATCGGAAGGTGGTGTCAGCACGGCTGCGCTGCAGCTGATTTCCGATGCCGGGTTTCATTGGGTCGCCACCGGCGGCAACGTGCTGAAACACAGCCTGCACTTCGAGCAGGCGGGTCCTTACGAATCCTGCCTGCACATCCCATGGCAACTGGATCAACTACCCGTCTATTGTCTGTTCCGCGATGACGGACTGTCCGATCTCATCGGGTTTCAGTACAAGGATTGGCATGCCGACGATGCCGTCGCCAACCTGGTCAGCCATCTCGAACATATTGCGGATCAGTGCCCCGACCCCCACAGCGTAGCACCCATCATTCTGGATGGCGAAAACGCCTGGGAGCACTATCCCAACAACGGCTACCATTTTCTCCACACTCTTTATGAAAGGCTCTCCGATCACCCGCGGCTGAATCTGACCACCTTCTCGGCCCTGCTGAAAGACAAACCGCACGTCGACAAGCTGCCCAGACTGGTCGCCGGCAGTTGGGTATACGGCACCTTCTCCACCTGGATGGGCGACAAGGACAAGAACCGCGCATGGGACATGCTGGTGCAAGCCAAGCAGGCAGTGGACAAGGCGCTGCCCAAGCTTGATGGTGCAGCGCGCGACGCTGCCCTGCAACAGCTTGCCATTTGCGAAGGTTCCGACTGGTTCTGGTGGCTGGGCGAATACAACGCGGCCGACACGGTGGCCGATTTCGAGCGCCTCTACCGGCTGCAACTCACCCGCCTGTACCGGATGATCAACCAGCCGGCGCCCGACTATCTCGGCAGCGTCTTCGCCCATGGCGGCGGTGGCCAACCCGCGCTGGGTGGCGTCATGCTGCCAGGTAACCGTTAATGACCCCTCTGCCGGCCCGCGACATGGGCCGCCGGGCAGGCATTTTGCTGCATCCAACCTCGCTGCCATCCGCTTGCCTCAATCATGATGCGGAACGATTCATCGACTGGCTTGCTTCCGCTGGTTTCGGTATCTGGCAGATCCTGCCACTGGGGCCTACACAGGACGGTGGCTCGCCCTATCAAAGCCCATCCGCACATGCGCTCAATCCCGCCCTGCTCGATATCGATGTGCACCACGCCAGACTGGCATTCACGCGCTCTGATGACCTGCAGCAACGCGAGGCTTATGCAGAATTCCTCCGCACCCAGGTCGACTGGCTGCCCGATTACGCCTTGTTCATGGCGCTCAGACAGCAATACAACCAGCCATGGTACGAGTGGCCTGCCCCAATACGCTTGCGTGAGCCGGACGCATTGCATAAGGCACATCACGAACTCAACGCGCAGATCGAACATATCCTGTTCGAACAGTTTCTGCTCTACAGTCGCTGGCAGGCCCTGCGCGAAAAGGCCCGGAAGAAAGACATTCTGCTGTTTGGCGACATGCCGATCTTTGTTGCGCACGACAGCGCCGATGTCTGGGTGCATCCTGAGTATTTCAGCCTTGACAGCGACGGCGCGCTGATCGAGGTCGCCGGCGTACCGCCAGATTATTTTTCCGCCACCGGGCAGCGCTGGGGCAACCCGCTCTATCGCTGGGACAGACTGGAACAGGATGGCTTCGCTTGGTGGATCAGCCGCATCAAGACGCAACTCTCCCTGTATGACTGGGTGCGCATCGACCACTTTCGCGGACTGGCTGCCGCCTGGCACATTCCCGCCAGTGAACCCACCGCGCAGGGCGGCCGCTGGGTCAAAGCACCAGGTGATCGGATGCTGCAAGCCCTGCTTGACCACTTCGGCCCTCTGCCACTGGTCGCGGAAGATCTGGGCCTCATCACTGACGACGTCGTCGAACTCAAACATCAGTTCGGCCTGCCCGGCATGACCGTGCTGCAATTCGGCTTCGAAGGCGACGCCAACAATCCCCACCGGTTCGGCAACCATCAACCCCATAGCGTCATCTACACTGGCACCCACGACAACGACACCACTCTCGGCTGGTGGCAATCGCTGCCCGCCGACAGGCAGACGCAGATCCTGATCGAGCTCGACCAGTCCGCGTCCGACATGCCCTGGCCCATGATCGAAGCGGTCCTCGCCTCGCCCTGCGCCTGGGCCATGCTGCCCATGCAGGACGTGCTCCAACTCGACAGCCGCGCACGCATGAACACCCCCGGCACCAACGAAGGCAACTGGCAATGGCGTCTTGACCGCAACGCACTTACCCATGGCCTGTCGCACCACCTGCGCAGCCTGATTCAACACTTCGGCCGTCTGCCAGTCGCGAGTGATTGAGAGCGGGCGTTCAAGGTGCGTCGAGCCGTCGTTCACGCCCTTGTTGAACGGCTACAATGTGGTTTGGGACATGAACGGAAAGGGCCTTTTTGGCTGTTCAGCCTGTTGGAAACTTTGGACGCCACAATTTCCTTGGCTGTCTGTTTGATGGCGAGCTGCAGCCGGATGTTAGGCTGACGACACAGCGCGAAACGCGCATAGAATAGTGCAACGTTTCATGCATTCTTGTTTTGGAGCAGGCAAATGCCGCAGAGATGGCTGCAAATCAAAGGCGACCCGTCGGTGCGTGCGTTCCTGTTCGAGCAACAGCGTACAGTCAGCCTGTTCGATGAATCGATCGACCGCGTGCATGGCATCGTGCAAGTCATGCTCATGCGCAAGGGGGTGTTCCATGTCAAGATCCACTACTCATCAAGCCAGCTTACGTGTTGGTTCGCACGCGACCCGTTTTGCTACGAGAAGTTTGTGCGCGAGGAAGTACTCAATGATGGCTTTGTCGAGCAGTTTCCCGACACCGATCACGCCGGTCGCATGCCAGTTCTGGACGCCCACGACATCAACCGCATTCTCAAGGAGTTCAGGCGCCTTCGACTCACTGACGAAAACATCTATCTGCGCAACGCCGCAATTAATCTCATCAATGGCATGATCAACATGACATTCTCATGCGACGGCACGCATTACATTGACCATCATACCTTTTTTGCCAAGCTGGATAGCTTCGAAACGCCAGGGCAGCCGGGGTAGATTGCAAGGTGCCAAAATCAATGCGTTGTTCGCGGGTTCGACCTCCCCTTCGAGCCGCTGCCGCAAAAGGGTGAAAGGAAAGATAGTGCGGCGCTTCTTGTTTGCGGGTTGCGTGCGGAAGGGGTGAACGCGTGAAATATGCGTGAACACGCCTATATTGTCATTGATGAACACCAAAAGTTGATATCCGGGTAAGGAAGCGACCCGCAGAGGCTCGATCACTGGCGGCCGACGGTTCTGGCGATCGCGACGGCTGTGGAGTTCTCTATACTGATGGCCACAGGGACCCTGGCAAACCATGGGCGAAGGAGAGCGCAATGAGCAGAGTACGAGTTCTGGTGGGCACACGCAAAGGCGCCTTCATCCTGGAGTCGGATGGCAAGCGCCAGAAGTGGGATGTCAGCGGCCCGCACTTCGGCGGCTGGGAGGTCTACCACCTGAAGGGCTCGCCGGTCGACCCGAACCGCCTCTACGCGTCACAATCGAATGGCTGGTTCGGTCAGATGCTCCCGCGCTCCAACGACGGTGGCAAGACCTGGGAAACCGTGGGCAACAAGTTCGACTACGACGGCACGCCCGGCATACACCAGTGGTACGACGGCACGCCTCGCCCCTGGGAGTTCAAGCGGGTGTGGCATCTCGAACCCTCTCCGGCCGATGCGGACACCGTCTATGCGGGAGTCGAGGACGCCGCCTTGTTCCGCTCCACCGATGGCGCGCAAACCTGGCAGGAACTCGCCGGCCTGCGCAGGCATGAATCTGGGCCGCGCTGGGCACCTGGCGCCGGCGGGATGTGCCTGCACACCATTCTTCTGGACCCCGGCAACCCACAGCGAATCTTCATCGCGATTTCCGCCGCCGGCGTGTTCAGGAGCGACGACGCCGGCAACACCTGGCGGCCGATCAATCGGGGACTGCATTCTCTCTATATTCCCGATCCGACTGCCGAGGTCGGCCACTGCGTACATCGCATCGCCATGCACCCCTCACGCCCCAACGTGCTGTTCATGCAGAAGCACTGGGACGTCATGCGCAGCGACGATGCCGGCGAGTCGTGGCAGGAGATCAGCGGCAACCTGCCTAGCGACTTCGGTTTTGTGATCGACGTTCACGCACACGAACCCGACACCATCTATGTCGTCCCGATCAAGAGCGACGCCGAGCATTACCCGCCCGATGGCAGGCTGCGCGTCTACCGCAGCCGCACCGGAGGAAGCGAGTGGGAGCCGCTCACCAAGGGCCTGCCGCAGCGGGATTGCTACGTCAACGTGCTGCGCGACGCATTGGCGGTCGACTCGCTCGATGCGTGCGGCGTGTACTTCGGCACCACCGGTGGACAGGTGTACGCCTCAGCCGATGCCGGAGACAGCTGGGCTCCCATTGTTCGAGACCTCCCGGCAGTGCTGTCCGTGGAGGTGCAAACGCTCCCATGATCCGGGTCATCCTCCCCCATCAGCTGCAACTACTGGCGCACGTTGATGCCGAAATTCAACTCGATGTCGCTGGTGCAGTCACGCAGCAGTCGGTGCTCAACGCGCTCGAGGCGCGTTACCCGATGCTGGAGGGAGCGATCCGCGACCATGTCACGCAGTTGCGTCGGCCCATGGTGCGTTTCTTCGCCTGTCAGGAGGATCTGTCGCATACGCCTCCGGATACCCCACTGCCCGAGGAGGTCGCATCCGGTGGGGAGCCCTTTCTCATCGTAACTGCCATCGCAGGCGGTTAGCTGGCAACTGGGAGTGAGCCGCCCCGTGGAGCAAGTCATTTGAGCGGCCAAGCTTGGACTGCTTTAATCGAAACCAATTCATTGCTGGATTACGTCCCGCGACGGCCTTCGGCCTTGGGGCTAAACGCTGGATCGCGTTCCCAATGGCGGCCTTGCGCGGAAGTGCAGCGTTCACCCTGCTGCCGCCTGATCAAGCCACACTTCCATCTGCGGCGCATGAATGGACGACGCCGGAATCGCATCGCCATTCTTCCATCGTGCGACTGCATCGGCTTTACCGGCACCCGTTACGATGAAGATAACCTTGCGGCTCTTGCTCAGCCGAAACGCCGACAGGCTGACCCGCTCCGCCGGCAGCTTGGGCGCATTCCTCACTGGCAACACGGTGGGCGACAGCTCGCTTTCGCCCCACTCGTTGCCGGGAAACAGGCTGGCAGTATGCCCATCCTCACCCAGGCCCAACAATGTCAAATCGAACGCACCTTTGGGTAACACTTCCGCATAGCTTCGGGCGGCCGCCTCCGGCCCCCAACCTGCGCCGGAGATCGGATGAACATTGCGCCCAGGAATCGGCACGCGTTGCAGCAGCGCAGTGCGCGCCATGGTGTCGTTGCGCTCAGGGTGTCCGAACCGGTAGCAGCGCTCGTCGCCAAACCAGACATGCCAGAGGCTCCAATCCGTGTTTGCGTGTGCGAGCCTGGAGTAGACGAGGTGGGGTGTAGTGCCGCCGGCCAGCACCAGCATGAAGCGTCCGCGTTGCCCGATGCAGGCTCGCGCTTCGGCTAGGATGGCTTGGGAAAGCTCAGTGGCGAGCGTCTCGCTGTCCGGAAAGACCCTCCATGTTTTACTGGTTGCGCCAGTCATGGTCCTCATGATCAAACAGGCGATTCGCTTCCGGCGGCCCCCAGGTTCCGGCCGGGTAGGTGTGGATGTAGTCCTGGTCAAGTGCCCATTGCTTGAGGATCGGATCGACCACGCGCCAGGCCCATTCGACTTCGTCGAAACGCAGGAACAGGGAACGGTCGCCTTCGATGACATCGAGCAGCAATGTCTCGTAGGCATCGAGGGGGGTCTCGTGGACTTTGCGGTAGCTGGCATTCAATTGCAGCACGCGGGTATTCATGGCCTGGCCTGGCTGGCGTGCATGAATTTCCATGTGCATGCTTTCATCCGGCTGCAGCGATAGCACAATCCAGTTTGGCTCAATCGATTCCAGCGGAGTTTCGCGAAACAGCATCTGCGGCGGCTGCCTGAAACGGATGGCAATGAGCGAACTCTGCTCGGTGAGACGCTTGCCGGTGCGCAGGTAAAACGGCACTCCGCGCCAGCGCCAGTTGTCGATGTACAACTTGATCGCCGCATAGGTTTCAGTGGTGGAGTTGGGTTCGACACCGGGTTCGGCGGCATAACCCGCCACCGTCTTGCCGTTGATCTGGCCCTGGGCATATTGCGCCCGGAATGCATGGGCATTGACCGCACGCCGGCTAATCGGCCGAATCGAGCGCAGCACCTTGACCTTCTCGTCATGTAGCGCATCGGCTTCAAGCGCGGCAGGCGGCTCCATGGCCACCATGGTAACGAGCTGCATCATGTGGTTTTGCAGCATGTCGCGCAGCGCGCCGGCCTTGTCGTAATAATCGGCGCGGCCCTCGATGCCGATGCTTTCCGCCACGGTGATCTGCACATGGTCGATATAGCTGCGGTTCCACAGCGGTTCGATCAGGGTGTTGGCAAAACGGAATACCAGCAGGTTCTGCACGGTTTCCTTGCCCATGAAGTGATCAATGCGGTAGATCTGGTCTTCATTAAAATGCTTGTGCAGAAGCTGGTTCAGTGTGCGTGCGCTTTCGATGTCTTCGCCGAATGGCTTTTCGATCACCACACGGCGCCATGACGAGCCATTATTAAGTCCTGCCAGGCTAAGGTTGTTGACTACCACACTGAATTCCGCCGGTTTGATGGCGAGATAGAACACCACGCTGGTGCAAACCCCGCCTTCCTTCTGCAGGCCCAGCAGTTCGGCCAGACTTCTGTAATCCTCGGGTTTGTAAAGATCTCCACCGAGATAATGAAAGCGCGCCGCAAAACGTGTACAAATGATTTCGTCAAAACGCTCGCCCACCTTTTCCTGCAATAGCTCGCGCAAATAGTTGCGCCACTCTTCGTCACTCCATGGACGGCGAGAATAAGCAATAAAACTGAGGTGTTCCGGCAGGCTGGCCTCGCGTTCCAGGCTGTACAGCGCGGGCAGCAATTTGTTGGAGGCCAGATTGCCGGTGGCCCCGAAGATGACGAAGACACAGGGTGTATCGGGGACAAAGGCATTCATTTTGCACCACGCTGCGTCTGATTCCCCAAGGCATGACCGCCAAAGGCCTGACGCATTTTGGCCAGCATCTTGTTACCGAAATCGCCCTTGCCCTGGCTGTCGAAGCGCGACATCAGTGCCAGACTCATGACCGGTGCCGGGATACCTTGGTAGACTGACTCCAGCACAGTCCAGCGGCCTTCGCCGGAATCTGCCACCAAGGTGGATACATCAGCAAGGGTGCTGTCGTGGGCAAGGAACTCGGCACTCAAATCCAGCAGCCAGGAACGGACCACGCTGCCATGGCGCCACATCTCGGCGATTGCCGCGAGATCGAGACGGAATTCAGTCTTGCCCTGCATTAGCGCAAAGCCTTCGGCAAAGGCCTGCATCATGCCGTACTCGATGCCGTTGTGAATCATCTTGACGAAATGGCCAGAACCGGCCGGACCGCAATGCAGCCAGCCCTTGTCGGGTGCGGGGGCGAGTATCTTGAGATAGGGTTGGAGCGCAGCTACTGCTTCTTCTTCACCGCCCACCATCAGGGCATAGCCGTTTTCCAGGCCCCATATACCACCGGACACGCCCGCATCCATGAACAGGATGCCGCTCTCACCCAGTAGTTTGGCGTGGCGCTGGGCGTCCTGGTAGTAACCATTGGCACCATTGACGAGTATGTCGCCCGCCTTCAGTTTGGGTCGGAGGGTTTGAATTGCGGTTTCGGTTACCTCGCCTGCAGGCAGCATGAGCCAGGCAATGCGCGGCGCATCAAGGCTGTCGATCCAGGCCTGTTCGTCCCCACATGCCTGCCCGCCGGTTTCCTTCGCAAGGTCTTCGCTGACCTGAAAAGTACGGTTAAGCAACGCGGGTGTTACCCCGCTCCGCGCAAGCCGGCGAGCCATGTTCGCCCCCATTTTGCCGAGGCCATAAATGCCGATTTGCATGGCTTTTTCCTTTATAAAGCTATAACCAGCACATGTAGCCCATTTCGTACGGATGAGCGATGCCGATGTGGTAAGGATACAGGCGCAGCCTGTAATGCTGAAGTCCTGGCTGTGAAGGGGTGATTTCAAGGCTGTAGACCTGCCAGCCATCGACTGGATTACCTTCGGGCGTAAGCACATAACGGGCATTCAGCTCGAACGTCTGGATGCCATCCTGATTGCTGCACCTGCCCAGCTGGCATTCGACCGAAATATCATCCGCGTCCAGTCCATCCAGATACACACGCAAGCGGATTTTCAGGCGCTCATCGTGGTACATGGCGTCAGGCAGTTCACCAATGCGTTCAGCCTTTACACTGGCCCAACACAAGCGAATTTTGCGTTTCCATGAGGCAAGTTCGCGTGCCAGTGCCCCATCGTTCTCGGCCAGGTGTCTACCCTGATGCAATGCCGGCAGGTAGAAATCCAGAACATAATCGCGCACCATGCGCTCGGCATTGAAACGGGGCAGGATCGACTTCATTGCATTCTTGGACATGCGCACCCAGCCGCTGGAGTAGTCGCGTTCATCACGGTCGTAGTAAAGAGGCACCACGCGATGCTCGATGATATCGAGCAGGTCGTTGGCCTCTTCCTGGTTGCGGAAAACGGGATCGGTATCGCTGCTGTGCGGCAGTATGCCCCAGCCATTCTTGCCGTCATAACCCTCGCCCCACCAGCCATCCAGGACGCTCAGGCTCGGAACACCGTTAAGCCCGGCCTTCATGCCCGATGTGCCGCTTGCCTCGAGGGGATACTCGGGCGTATTGAGCCACACGTCGACGCCGCTGACCAGTCTGCGGGCCAGCGCCATGTCATAGCCTTCGAGCAGCAGGACCTTGCCGATCAATCGTGGATCCTGTGACAGCGACCAGACACGCCTGATCAGGTCCTGGCCGGGACCGTCCTTCGGGTGCGCCTTGCCCGCAAACAGGAACATGACCGGCCGTTCCGGGTCGTTGACAATTTGAATCAGACGATCGAGATTCTGGAACAGCAGATTCGCACGCTTGTAGGTGGCAAAACGCCGTGCAAAACCAATCATCAGCACATCGCGTCCGGCCTGGGTCAGGCCTTGCAGCATTTTCGCGATGCGCGCCTCACTGACCCCACTTCTGCGCAACTGCATGCGGGTGCGCCTGCTCACATCCTCGATCATTTCAAGCTTGATGTCCTGCCGGATGCCCCAGTATTTGGAATCCGAAATCGCGTCGATGAAATCCCAGAATTCAGGCTGACACGTCCGGGTACGCCAGTCCGCCACCACATCGTCGAACAGATTGACGAATTGCCGCGCGAGAAACGATTTCACGTGCACGCCATTGGTGACATGGCGCATGGGATTCTCTTCCGGCGGAATTTGCGGCCAGATCGCGCTTTCCATATGCGCGGCGACATTGCCATGGATGCGGCTCACCCCATTGTGAAAACGCGAACCGTGCAAGGCCAGCGCCGTCATGTTGAACTCATGCTGATCCGGCGAGTAGCTGCCCAAGGCGAGCACTTCTTCATGCGTTGTCCCCAGCTGGCTGTACATGGAGGAGAAATGGCTGTCCATCAGGCCATGATCGAATGAATCATGTCCGGCAGGTACGGGGGTATGCGTGGTGAACACCGTGCAGTTGGCAACCATCTCCAGGGCAGTATGGAAGTCACGTCCGGCAGCCACGATTTCACGCATCCGCTCCAGGATCATAAACGCCGAATGGCCTTCGTTGATATGCCATACGGACGGGTTAATGCCGAGAACGCGTAACGCGCGCACTCCGCCGATGCCCAGGATGATTTCCTGCAGGATGCGGGTGGACTTATCGCCCCCATAGAGCTGCTGGGTAATGCTGCGATCCTGTTCATTATTTTCAGGCAGGTCAGTATCCAGCAGATAGAGCTGAATGCGGCCAATCCGGGTTTTCAACACACGCGCATGGATGGTGCGCCCGACAAGTTCAACCGTGACACGTGCTTCTGCACCGTCCGGCTTCAACGCCGGACTGACCGGGAGATCGCTGAAGTCGTTGCTTGGATAGGAGGCGACCTGGTTGCCATTCTGATCGATGGTTTGGATGAAATAGCCCCTGCGATAGAGCAGGCCGACCGCTACGAAGGGTAAGCCAAGATCGCTGGCCGATTTGCAATGATCGCCCGCCAAGATGCCCAGACCGCCGGAATAAATGGGAAAGCTTTCGTAGAAACCATATTCAGCGCAAAAGTACGCGATGAGTGGCTCCACGGAATCCAGTTCCTTCGGCAGGTGGGGATCAAGGCCACGTTGATGATACGACTCGTAAAGTTTGATGATCTCTTGGTAGTGCGCCAGGAAAGTGGCGTCCTGTGCCGCCGCATCAAGTTTCTCCTGTGCCACGCGGCGCAGGAAAACTTTGGGATTGTGACGACAAGCTTCCCACAACTCGGAGTCGAGCCGGTAGTAAAGCCCGCGCAGACTCCTGTTCCAGCTGTAAAGCAGATCGTTGGCAAATATTTCCAGATAGGCCAGCGCCTCCGGCAATCTGGGGCGCACTTCCAGTGCAAATACAGTACCTGACATCAGTAACTCACTCCTAGCGGGCCTGCGACAAGAATCATCCCCGGTCGCGATTATTTTCACTTCCTGCACAGGCACGGGTTTTGCCTGAACGCATTGATGCTGTCAGGATACCCTTGCCATCGAAACTAATGAAGGTCCAACCTATCACGCAATGCCCTATACATCGGTAAAGTCAGCGACATCCTTGAACCTTGGTATGGACGCTGCATGGCTTTATCCTTATAGTCAGCCTCATCAAGAAAGGCTCGAATTCGCGACAGCAAACACTCTGGATGCACCTTGCCCCACAATGTCGCATTTTTGCCAACGATTAGCGCACGATAAACGGAAACGCACATGTCCAACACATTGACCACCAGTCCCGCCTGGCAGGCCCTTAAGTACCATCGTCGCAATGTCAAGCGCATGCCCATGCGTGAAATGTTCTTCATTGATCCAAGTCGTCATGATCGATTTTCCCTGGAAGCCTGCGGCATTCTATTCGATTACTCAAAGAATATTATTACTCGTCAAACCATCGACTTGCTGGTTCAGCTCGCCACGCAAGCAAAGCTGAAGCACAAGATAACCGGTCTGTTCCAGGGTGAGAAGCTCAACTTTACCGAACACCGGGCCGCACTGCATACACTGTTGCGCGATCCCCAAAAGAGCGCGCTGCGCGTGGATGGAATTGACGCGCGCAAGGCCGTTCACCAGGTGCTGGACAAGATGGAAGCGTTCGTCAAAACCGTGCATGAGGGCGAGTGGCTGGGTTACACGGGAAAACGCATTACGGATATCGTCAACATTGGCATCGGTGGATCGGATCTCGGGCCGGCCCTGGTGATCTCCGCCCTTAACCCCTATGCGATGCCAGGCATTCGAAGCCAGTTCGCCTACACCATCGACCCACGCGCAATCAATGCCGTGCTGGAGGGGGTCGACGCGGAAACGACATTGTTTGTTGTGGTCTCCAAAACCTTCACCACCCAGGAAACCCTTGCGAACGCCAACGCGGCGCGAAGCTGGCTGGTTGCAAAACTTGGCAGCGAGCAGGCCGTGGCGAAACATTTCATCGCCATTTCCACCAACGCGGCCGCAGTCGAACAGTTCGGCATTGCACCCGCCAACATGTTCGTTTTCTGGGATTGGGTCGGTGGCCGCTATTCCTTGTGGTCCGCCGTGGGCATGAGCATTGCGTTAAGCATTGGCATGGCCCGCTTCCGGGAACTGCTGGCAGGCGCGCATGCGATGGACCGGCACTTTCGGGAAACCCCGTTCAGCCAGAACATGCCAGTCATCATGGCCCTGCTGTCAGTCTGGTACGCCAACTTTTTTGATGCCCGCACTCATGCCATCCTGCCCTATGACCTGCGCCTGTCGAGGCTGGCTGCCTTTATCCAGCAGTTGGCGATGGAAAGCAACGGCAAAGCCATCACGACCCAAGGTCTGCCCGTGGAGTATGCAACCAGTCCCGTCTATTGGGGTGGACTGGGCAACTGTGGGCAGCATGCCTATTTCCAACTGCTACACCAGGGCACACACCTCATCCCTGCGGATTTCATCGCTGTGGCCGAGCCACCCGATGCCAATGCCCGCATGCATGACCTGTTGCTGGCCAATTGCCTGGCGCAGATGGAAGCGCTGATGCGAGGCAAGACGGCAGAGGAAGCAAGAGCTGAAATGAAAGCCCAGGGGCTTTCAGCCAAGGAGACCAAGGCTCTGCTGCCGCACAAACTGTTTCCCGGCAACCGGCCCAGCAACATGATGTTGCTGCGCCGTCTCGACCCTCATACCCTGGGCGCACTGCTTGCGGCCTACGAACACAAGACCTTCGTTGAAGGAATGGTGTGGGATATCAACCCCTTTGACCAGTGGGGTGTGGAATACGGCAAGCAATTGACCAAGATTGTTGAAGAAGACCTGTCCACCCCCACGCCGTCGACAAAGCATGACTGTTCAACCAATGGGCTGATCAATGCCTACAAGCGGATGCGGGATCAGACGGCGGGCCAGTAGAACGAAGGGTAGCCTCTCCGGGCCGGGATTTCACTATCCCGATTATTCCTGCTTTGCAGCCAGTTACTTTACTCTTGGCCAAGCAAGAGCAGGTCATTTGCTGTCAGGCAATCCCCGACAACTCTTTACCGCCGCCCTGCCCCGGCCGCTGCCTTGATCAGACCAAATGCGGCTTGCGAAGAGCCGGCGGGCCCATACCCGCGCATTGCCTGGTCTGGCGTCTTTTGCGTTCTTCGTGCTTCAATATATCCGATCGCGCGGGCTGGCGATCGCCGCCAGAATGCGCACTATTCCATAGGCCGTCCAGTCGCGAATTTTCTGCAGCGAGGTGCGACGTTCCCAGGATTTCGGATCAACCTTGCCACTTTGCTTTTCCATGGCCCGATAGAGGCTGTCCCGCAACTCGACGGCAAAGGCCTTGTCCTCCACCACCACATTGGCTTCGCGTGCGAGGACCAGACTGAAGGGATCCAGATTGCTGGAACCCACTGTAGCCCAATGTGAATCGATCACGGCGGCCTTGGCGTGAATATTGGCCACCTGATATTCGTAAATCGAGATGCCCTCGTTCAGCAATTGACCATAGAGCGCCAGAGTCGCGAAATGCTGCAACCAGTAATCGACACGCCCTTGCAGCAGCAGGATGACGACCACCCCGCGGCGGGCTGCCTCAATCAGCGCGCGACGAATACGACGGCCAGGAATGAAATAGGCATTGGCGAGGATGATTTCATGGCGTGCTTGCCCGATAGCGGACAAATAGGCACGTTCGATATCCCGCCGATGAAAGAGATTGTCCCGGATCACCAAGGCAGCGCGTTGATCGCCCGCTGGCACGGGCACGATCGATGGCAACAGTTTCTCCGGCCGGCTCTGTTGCCGGGTCCACTCGAGCAGCCGCCACAACGACGCCATTTGCTCCCTGACCACATCAACCAGTGGGCCGTGTATCTGCACGGCATAATCGAACCTTGGCTGGGTTATGCCCGGCACATCCAGATCGTCCTGGATATTGATTCCGCCTGCAAACGCTGTAGTTCCGTCAATGCACGCCAGCTTGCGATGCAAACGGCGCAGGCGATGGCGCTTCAGATGCATCAGGCCCCGCTTGGGTCGATAGATATGGATGGATACGCCGGTCTCTTCCAGCTTGGAAAAAAAATTCATCGGTGTCTCATTCGATCCAAAGGCATCCACCATCAACCGCACCTTGACGCCTCTCCCCGCTGCCGCGTGCAGCGCTGCACCTATTCGATTGCCAATCACATCATCAAGGAAAATATACATTTCCATGAATATTTCCTGCTGGGCACCATGAATGGCCGACTCGAGGGCAGGGAAAAACATGTCGCCGTTTTGCAGCAGCCTTAACTGGTTGCCCGGAAGAAAGCGGATGGATCGATGGGAGAAAAGACCTTTGCGTGAGCGTTTGCTCATCCCGGGATCAGGGTCGCTGTCAACGCCGCGTGATCAGAGAACCGGCGCCAGGGGAAGCCGGAATGAACAGCGACTGACTGGACCTGGAAGCCGCGTGTGTAGATGCGGTCCAATTGAAATATAGGCATCGCCGACGGAAAACTTTTTGCTGGCTGGCCCTCGTGAGTTTCAAACACTTCACTCAGACCCAATTCATCGCGCATGTAATGGCAGGCGCGGATGCGCCAGTCGTTGAAATCTCCGGCCAGAATCAGCGGTGCGTTGTCCGGAACCATTTCCCGAATTCGACGCGAGATCATGTCAATCTGTCTCCGGCGGCCACCTTCGGTCAGGCCAAGGTGCACATTGATGCAATGCAGCGGCTGCTTCAAGCCAGGCAACTGCAGCTCACAATGCAGCATTCCGCGCGCTTCAAAGGCGTGTGCGGAAATGTCCACGTTGTCCCAGCGCAGGATGGGATAACGGGACAGGATGGCATTGCCGTGATGACCATGGTTGTAAACCGAATTCTTGCCGTAGGCAAAGTCGGCGAACACCCTGTCGGCGAGAAACTCGTGCTGCGGCTGGTCTGGCCAGTGGCTGAAGGAACTGGCCCGCTTGTCATGAGTGCCCTGCACTTCCTGGAGAAATACGATTTCCACACCCAGTTGCCGGAGGTGATCACGCACCTCGTGCACGGTAAGCCTGCGGTTGAAATGCGACACTCCCTTATGGATGTTATAGCTGGCGACATGAAGAAGCGAAGTCATTTGTCTAAATATATCGCAAATATGACAAATCCCATTGTTGCGTTTGCCATCTGCGATATCTCACGCCACCCCGATTTGGTCACTTTGTGTCCACCCGGTAAAATCAGCCAGCTATCCGGCGCTTCGCGCGGGATGTTCGCCTGACACAGCAACCATGCCAGCATGGATTCCTCAGCTCTTGGCAGGCGGACAACCCGAGTTTGACGCCTCAAAATGCCGTTGTCAGAATCGTATCGCCAGCTTGCTGCTGAACATCCTGGCCAGGTCCTGTTCAAACCAATTTGGCATGATGCGTGGCTGGCGAGAGGCGATGCGTACCAGGGAAAGGCTGCTTCATCCATATTTTTGCCACTGCAGGCGGTGCGCAGCAATCCAGTTCGGCATAAAATCACTGTTTCATTGGATCGCCTCGTCGTTCCACTCCTCGCGATGCCCAATAAACCAGTGCTTTCCCAGAGAACACAATTCAGATGATTGCCTGTGCCCCAGCCTTCCAATCCACGCCAGCCAGCCCTGGCATGCCGGCGGTCGAGGTGACGGGCCTCACCAAGCGGTTCAGGCCTGATGGACCACCCGCCCTGAATGACCTTACGATAAGCGTTCCTCGCGGTGTCATTTACGGCATCCTCGGCCCAAACGGGGCGGGCAAGACGACCCTGCTCACCATCCTGTGTGGCCTGATGAAGCCCACTTCCGGCTCGGTACAGGTGGAAGGCCGGGACATGCTGAATTCTCCCGCTGAAGTCAAACAACTGCTCGGCGTGGTGCCCCAGGAACCGGCACTGTATCCCACGCTCACCGCACGCGAAAACCTGGAGTACTTCGGCCGCATGCAGAACCTGACCGGTAATCACCTGGAAGAGCGGGTGCAGGCCTGCCTGAATCTGGCAGAGGTTGGCGAACTGGCCAACACTCCGGTGGCACATTTTTCAGGTGGTTTCAAGCGGCGGCTCAACCTTGTGATCGGGCTGATCCATGAACCCCAGCTCCTCATCCTGGACGAGCCCACGGTGGCCATCGACCCTCATTCGCGCGCATTGATCCACCAGCGGCTGCGGGAACTGCATGCCGCCGGCGTCACCATCCTGCTCTCCACCCATTACATGGACGAGGCCGAGCAACTTTGCCATCACGTCGCCATCATGAATCATGGAAAACTCGTAACCGAGGGCAAGGTGCAGGAACTGCTTGCCACACAACGCGATGAAGTCATCCAGATCTGGCTTGATCGTGACCCCCCGCCTGGCCTGGATGGCGTATTGAGCAGGCTGCAGGAACTGGGCGATTTCAGCATCAATGGCCGTTGTCTTCGAGCTACCGGTGTGCACGCCGACCTCGCGGCCTTGGCGCTCATGCGGGCTCTGAAGGAAGCGGGGCTGGGCGTCGAGTCCATGGGTTTTGGCGGTTCCACCCTGGAACACGTCTTCCTGAATTGTATCGACGGGGAGGCCGCTCGTTGCGAGCAGACATGAGAATCATCAGCGAGTTGTCCCGCTTCCGCGCCAGCGTCATAAAGGACACCCGCATCATCGCACGGGATCGGCAGGCACTGGTTTTGTTCTTTGTCATGCCGGTATTGTTTGTGCTCATTCTCTCGCTGGCACTCAGGGATGCCTTCGGCGACCGGCCCGGCGCCGCCTTCCCCGTCCTGGTCGTGACGCAGGATAGCGACGAGGTGGGGCAGGGTGTGGTTCGCGCCCTCCGTGCCAATCCTCATATCCAGCTCGCCCAAACCGGCCAGGCGACCGTGGAGCAGGTTCGGCATTGGCTGCAGGAGGGGCGTTACAAATTCGCCGTCCTCATTCCCGCCGGTGCTACAGAGCAGGCGCGGCGGCGCGCTGGAGAAATCCTGGCCAAGGTACCCGCCGATCTGCGCCGTGAACAGCCGGTGCAAGTGCAGGTAATGGCGGATCCCGCCCTGCGCTCCGACTATCGCAAGTTGCTGGAAGGCGCCCTTGGCCTGGCCTTGCAGGAGGCCGAGATGCAGCTCGGACGCCAACAGCTGGACCAGATCCTGCGCGTGACCCTGGGCGATCGCTACGTCCCTCTGCCTGACGACAAGAAGGAGCGCCTGTTCGCCCCGCTGCACAATGAATCGGTGAGCCGCAACCAAAACGAAGCCACGCCCAGCTCGGTGCAGCAGAACGCACCGGCCTGGACCCTGCTGGCCATGTTCTTTCTTACCGTACCGCTGTCGGTTTCCTTCATCCACGAGCGCGAGCAGGGCAACCTGTTCCGCCTGCAGACCATGACGGTGCCGGCCTGGGTGGTGCTGGGTGGCAAGGCCGTCCCCTACTTCGTGATCAACCAGATCCAGATGGCTTCCATCCTGGCTGTCAGCGTCTATGTGCTTCCGCTGTTAGGCGGTGACAGGCTCGAACTGGGTAACGCCCCCTTTGCCCTTCTGCTCCTGGGCGCCGCAGCCAGCCTCGCCGCCATCGGCTTCGGCATCGCCGTATCCATGTATGCACGGACCGCCGAGCAGGCCGCAAGCTTCAGCTCCGCCACGGTCATGATCATGGCCGCCCTGGGCGGCATCCTGGTACCCAAGGCAGTCATGCCCGTGCTTATGCAGAAGCTGGCCGTGCTTTCACCGCTGTCCTGGGGCCTGGATGGCTTTCTTGAAGTATTCGTGCGTGGCGGCGGGATACTGCAGGTTTTGCCCATGTCTCTGGGCCTGCTGGCGTTTTCCGCCCTGTGTCACAGTGTGGCGATTCTGCGTTACAGGGGCAGAACCTGACGGGTAGGCAAGCGCTTTACAATTCCGCTAGAATTACGCTTGCAGCACTGGTCACCGGATCTCAAATTCGCTTAAGCTAAGGATGAAAACCACTAAGTCCGCCTTCTTCCGCCATGCAACGCTGCTGGCTTCCATCGTTACTGTAGTGATCCTCTATGGCATGGCGCTGCCGCACGTACCCTCGCCCGAAGAACAGGCAGCGATGGCCCAGCGCTTCCACTTCACCCGCTTCGATCTGCCCAAACCAGCCGGATACGTCGGGCGCAAGACGCGGCCGGTGCACCCCAGCATGGAAAGGATTTCCGCCTGGGTATCCGCCATGGGTGCCGCCGCCGCGCTGGGTGATGTGGATGGGGACGGCCTGCCCAATGACCTGTGTCATGTCGAGCCGCGCTCGGATCAGGTCAACGTCTTGCCCGTACCGGGTACCGGCAATCGCTATGCCCCCTTTCTCCTCACCGCCGCGCCTCTGCCCTACGACAGCACCATGGCACCCATGGGCTGTCTGATCGCCGACCTCAACGAGGATGGCTACGCGGACTTTCTGGTTTATTACTGGGGCCGCCCCCCCATCGCGTTCCTGCGCAAGTCGGACAGCGCCGGCAAACCGCCGAGCCGGGATGCATACGTCGCAGTAGAAGTGGCGCCAAGATTCGAGCGCTGGTACAGCAACGCCGCAACACTGGCCGACCTGGATGGCGACGGCCATCTGGACCTGGTGATCGGCAACACCTACCCGGACGGCTCGCGTCTGCTCGATGCCAAGGCAAGCGGCGTGATGGTCATGCCGCAGTCCACCTCCCGCTCCGTCAACGGCGGCTGGAACCGGCTTCTGCTCTGGGCTGGCGCGCAGTCCGGCAGCAAGCCGTCGGTTCGCTATCGCGACGAATCTCACGTGCTACCGGAAGAAGTTGCCCGTGGCTGGACCCTGGCACTGGCGGCAGGTGACCTGGATGGCGATCTTCTGCCGGAGATCTATTTTGCCAACGACTTCGGCTCCGACCGTCTGCTGCACAACCTGTCCACGCCGGGCAAGCTCCGGTTCGAGGTACTGCATGGCGAAGGCAGCTTCACCACGCCAAAATCCTTTGTCCTCGGCCAGGATTCCTGCAAAGGCATGGGCGCCGACATGGCCGACATCAACGGCGACGGTTTGATGGATATCTACGTCAGCAACATCTCCTCCCCCTGGGCTTTGCAGGAAGGCCATTTCCTCTGGCTCAGTACCGGGGAGACCTGGCGCATGCGCGATGGTATCGCGCCCTACGTCCAGGGTGCTGAACGGCTGGGCCTGTCACGCAGCGGCTGGGGCTGGGATTCCAAGCTGGATGACTTTGACAATGACGGCGTGCTGGAGGCAATCCAGGCCACCGGCTTCATCAAGGGCAAAATCAACCGCTGGCCCGAATTGCAGGCGCTGGGCACCGCCAATGACGCCCTGCTCACCGATCCGCGCCACTGGCCCAAATTCCAGGCAGGCACCGACATCAGCGGCCACGATCCGAACGCGTTTTTCGTACGTGATGCCTCAGGGAAATACTTTGACATTGCCAAGAAAATCGGACTGGGCCAGCCCATGGTTACACGCGGAGTGGCCATCGCCGATGTGGATGGGGACGGGGCTCTGGACTTCGTTTTCGCCAATCAGTGGGAGGACTCCTACTTCTACCACAACGACAATCCGACCAAAAATGCGTTTCTCGGCCTGCATTTGCTGATCCCGCTGCAGGATGGGCACGCGCTCCTGGTGCGTGACGGTCATCCCGGCGCAGACACGCGGGGCTGGCCCGCCATCGGCGCCCAGGCGCAGGTGTTACTGCCTGACGGCAGGCGACTGACGGCACAGGTGGACGGTGGCAACGGCCAGTCCGGCAAGCGGGCCCCGCAGATCCATTTCGGCCTTGGCAAGCTCCCCGCCGATCAGCCCTTGCAGGTGGAAATCCGCTGGCGCGACCATCACGGTCAGGTACGCTCCCGCAGCCTGACGCTGCGGCCGGGCTGGCATACCATTTTGTTGGGATAAGGGGCACAGGCAAATGGCGCAGTTCAACAATGCAACCCTGCTGTTCTATCCCAAAGCCGACCAGCAGCGGCGCCTGGTGGCCTTGTGGTACTTCACCGCGCTCATGCTCGCCTGGATCCTCGGCTTCGGTCACGCGGTCCTGGGATTCGAGCAGCCCTGGTCCTACCCGGCGGTGGCCGTCGGCACGGCCATCGCCGCGCAGATGCTGCTGGAATGGGTGGACGCCCGCGCCAGGGACAGGCCGCTGCGCTTCGCTGGAGGCTGGGCCAATTTCCTCAACTTTCTGCCCTCCGCCATCATTCCGGGGATGGCCCTGTCCATGCTGCTCTATCCCGGCGAAAGCCTGATGCCCATGGTCTTCGCCACTGCCTTCGCCATCGCCTCCAAGGTTCTGTTCCGGGCTCCGGTGGCGCCGGGCGTGACCCAGCATATTTTCAATCCTTCTAATATCGCCGTGGTCGTCACCCTGGTCATCTTCGCCGACACGGTCGGCCTCTCTCCGCCGTATCAGTTCACCGAGAACGTCAGCGGCCTGTGGGACTGGGGCGTGCCCATCTTTGTGCTGGTCAGCGGCATTATCATGCATGGACTGTTCACCGGGCGCCTGCCTCTGGTCGGTGCCTGGCTGGCGGGTTTTGTCCTGCAGGGGCAGATCCGTGCCTGGCTGTTTGACATTCCATGGACGGTGCCCATCCTGCCCATGACCAGTGCCGCCTTCATTATCTTTACCCTGTACATGATCCCGGATCCTGCCACCACACCCCTGAAACAGCGTCCGCAAATGCTGTTCGGCCTGGCGGTCGCCGCGGTGTATGGCGCCTTCCAGGCCCTGCATATTGTGTATGGCCTGTTCTTCTCCCTGGTGCTGGTGTGTGCACTGCGTGGCGTGCTGCTCTATGTTGCAGACTGGAACCGCCGCACCCAGGTGGCAACTGCAACGGCTTAGGCTTTGTTCGCACTTGAATCGCCTGTGCGGCCGTGCCGCAATTGAGCAGAGGTTCCCTAGGACTTGTTGCCGGCCCGTCGTTCCATCTCCCGAGCCATGGCTTCCAGACGGTTCTTGGCGTCAATGCGGAAGATCTCGAGTGACATCTGGGGCGGCAGGGGGAAGCCCAGATCCACCGTGGAATGGTAGATCAAGCGAACGCGTGACCTGCCCTTGATGCGCCATTCCCCCTCCAATGCTTTTACGTTACCGGCAACGCGCTGGAAGCGGAGCCCCTTGTAGGGATTTTCTTCCACCTGCGCAATCACCACCAGCGGAAAGGCGGGCATCCAGGGAATGCGGCCGCGCTGCTCGATCAGCAGCGGCTGGCCCGGTTGCGAGACAACCCGGCTCACCAGCAGATCGGGCACAAATTCCGCCCAGTGGTTGTAATCGCTGAGGACCTGCCATGCTATCTTCCGGTTCACTTTGGTGGCTATTTCTGCCGAGATGCGGATCACGGTGGCGTCCACCTCAACCTTAACCTCGGCATCAGCATAGGCCGGATAACTCAGCAGCCACAACAGGCCGAGCACTAAGTGCCAAACTGATCTGCCCCGCCTTTTGCTCACTGTCGTGCCTGTATATTCTGGCGCCGCACCATCTCCTGCCCAATCGCCTCCATCATGCGCCCGATGTCCGCTTCGATCAGCAGGGAATCACCCGGCATGCGGGGCGACAGCAGGCCAGGCTGCATTTTGGCATAGTAGGTGATACGCACCCCGCCCCGGTAGGGGAGCAGACGCCATTCCCCGTGCATGTCCTTCAGGGTACCGGAGAGCTGGCTGAATGAAATGCGAGATTGAGGCGTCTCGTCGACCTGCAAGTGCTCCTCGAAAGGCGCATCCAGGATCAGCCAGGATTTCTGGCCACGCTGAACGATTCGGATCGGCTCACCCGGTTTGCTGACCACCCTGGAATAATCCATATCGGGCACAAATTCGGCCAGCCGGTTGTAGTCGGTCAGCACTGACCAGGCCACACGGGGATCCACGGATACATCGATGAAGGCCCTGATAGTTATGGTGCCGAGAATCAGGCTGCGATCGACATCGACAATCGTGTGCAGACCGGACGCAGCGCGAGTTGACTGAGGGGCCCAGGCCAGGGCCGCCAGCGCAATCAAATGGGCGAGAGCATCGCGCCGGTTCATCAATGATCCTATCGTTGTTTGTGGGAAATGCAGCAGGGATATTTTGCCACAAGCTTACGCGCAATCGACTGAGTCGGCGACGAATCCGGTATTGGAGCCGGGCAAGTTGCGGATCGCTTCGGCATTGCTGGGGGAGAAGCATTTGGCTGCCGCCAGCTCTGCCGGCAACCACTGGTAGTTCAGGTGTTCGCGGGGGGCAAGCTGAACCGGCAGGGCTTCGGGAACTTCCAGACCAAACACGTGTTCGGTGTTATGGGTTGTTCCTGGCGCATAGCGGTGCCGGTAGCACTCGAAAATTTCATATACGTTGGCATAGCCCCAGTCCGTCAGCCGGTAGGCCTCTGCATTCAGGCCGGTTTCCTCCCTGACTTCACGAACCGCGGTCTGCAGCAGGGTTTCGCCGGAATGCTGCGAGCCGGTCACCGACTGCCACCAGCCCGGATGATCCGCCCGCTCCAGCAGCAACACCTGCCGGTCCGGCGTATAGATCACGACCAGAACGGAGATGGGAATCTTGAAGTTCATTCAGGCCAAACCGTTAACCACCAGGGGCACTAGGGCCACAATAGAACAATTTCCTTCGCGCCCCTAGTGTCCTTCGTGGTGAAAATCAGCCAGCAGGAGCAGGATTGCGCAAACGGATATGCAGTTCGCGCAGCTGTTTCTCATCAACCTGATTGGGCGCATCAGTCATCAGGTCATTGGCCCGCTGCGTCTTGGGGAACGCAATCACGTCGCGTATGGATTCTGCACCGGCCACCAGGGTTACCAGACGGTCGAGGCCGAACGCCAGCCCACCGTGCGGCGGTGCGCCGAATTGCAGCGCATCGAGCAGGAAGCCAAACTTCGCGCGCCGTTCTTCCGGGCCGATGTTCAGTGCGGCAAACACTTTTTCCTGCAGCTCCTCGCGATGGATACGAATCGAACCCCCGCCCACTTCCCAGCCATTCAGTACCATGTCATAGGCACGCGACAGGCAGGCGCCCGGGTTGGATTCCAGCATGTCTTCGTGGCCCGGCTTGGCCGCAGTAAAAGGATGATGCAGCGCGACCCAGCGTTTGTCTTCCTCATCGAATTCGAACATGGGGAAATCCACCACCCACAGCGGCGTCCATGCTTCGCCGGTCAAGTAATTCTTTTCGTGGCCGACCTTGGCGCGCAGTGCGCCAAGGGCATCGTTCACCACCTTGGCGCTGTCTGCACCAAAGAAAATCAGGTCGCCATCCTGCGCACCGGTTCGCTCAAGAATGGCTGCGATCGCGGCATCGTGGATATTCTTGACGATGGGCGACTGAAGACCCTCGCGGCCTTTGGCCTTTTCGTTGACCTTGATCCAGGCCAGACCCCTGGCGCCATAGATTTTGACGAACTCGGTGTAGCCATCGATTTCGCCGCGCGACAACTCGCCGCCGCCGGGAACCTTCAGCGCAGCCACCCGGCCGTTGGCGCTGTTGGCAGGACCGGAAAAGACCTTGAAGTCGACATCCTTCATCACATCGGTCAATTCGGTCAGCTCCAGCTTGACCCGCATATCGGGCTTGTCGGAACCATACCTGTTCATGGCTTCTTGCCAGCTCATGCGCGGAAACGGGTTGGCGAGCTCGACATCGGCCACTTTTTTGAAGGTGTCGCGAATCATGCCCTCGACCAGAGCCATGACGTCCTCTTCATTGACGAAGGACATTTCAAGGTCGACCTGGGTGAATTCGGGCTGGCGATCCGCACGCAGGTCTTCATCGCGAAAACATTTGGTAATCTGGAAATAGCGGTCGTAACCGGCCACCATCAGCAGCTGCTTGAACAACTGGGGCGACTGCGGCAGGGCATAGAACATGCCGTCATGCACTCTCGATGGCACCAGGTAATCGCGTGCGCCTTCAGGGGTGGAACGCGTCAGCATGGGGGTTTCCACCTCCATGAAGTTCTGGCTGTCGAGATAATCGCGCATGCTCTTGGCCATGCGATAGCGCAGCGCCATGTTCTTCTGCATGGGCTCGCGGCGCAGGTCAAGGTAACGGTAGGTCAGCCGTATGTTTTCATTGATGGTGTCGTCATCAATAAGGAAGGGCGGCGTGGCGGCCGCATTGAGGATTTCGACCTGCTTCGCCAGCACTTCGATTTCACCGGTGGGCAGGTTGGGATTGACAGTTCCTTCCGGACGCGCACGCACATTGCCGGTGATACGCAGCACAAACTCGTGGCGAACTTCCTCTGCACGCTTGAAATCCGGCCCCATGTCCGGATCGCAGACAATCTGCACCAGGCCATAACGATCACGCAGGTCAATGAAGATCACGCCGCCGTGATCACGCCGGCGATGAGCCCAGCCGCAGAATGCAACGGTCTGGCCAATGTGCGCGGCATCCACTTCGCCGCAAGTATGAGTCCGCATCATGATATGTGTTGTCTCGAATTATTGTATGCTCTTGGGGCGCGAATTATCCTTGTTGCTCGCTGTCGCCACGCCCATGGACACGATTGCCTTCAGGGCCTGTTCCACCGTCATGTTCAATTCAATGGTCTCACTCTTCTTTACGAAAAAATAAAACCCGTTCACTGGACTGGGTGTGGTCGGGATGAAGATGCCGACATGTTCTTCTTCCAACCGGCCGGAAACAGAAACCGGGACATTGGTCTGGAAGCCAATAGACCACGCCTGAGGATGGGGATAACGCACCAGCAGGACCTTTTTGAATGCCTGGCCTTCGCTGGAGAACAGCGTATCGGACACCTGCTTGACGCTATTGTAGATGGACTTGACCACCGGAATCCTGAGCAGCAGGGATTCCCAATAATCAACCAGTCGCTTGCCGAAAATATTTGCGGTCGCAAGTCCTGACAGGAAAATCACCAGCAGAGTCAGAATGACGCCAAGGCCAGGAATACTGAACCCGAGCCAAGCTTCCGGCCGCCAAGAATGCGGCAGCAGCAACAGGCTCTGATCCATCGTGCTGATAAGCAGGTTCAGCACCCACAGGGTAATTCCAAGGGGCACCCAGATCAGCAAGCCAGTAACAAAATAGCGTTTCACAATCGAGCCTGTTTCAGCAGAAATTAGATGTGCGACGGCGGCATGGCGGCATCGATGACGCGGCACGCGGCGCCGTGAATGGCATTCCCTTTACAAGCGGTGCAACAAAGTCAGCCGCCCGCCATGCTCCGTCCCTTCGGCTTGCGCCGAATCTCGCCGGAAGCCGCTGCCTGCGCAGGCTCGTTTTCATGCTCCTCGGCTTCGTATGTCGAATACGACTGGCGTCGCGGTGGCGCGACAGAGCCCGGGCCGAGGGCCCCCGGAGAGGATGGGCGAGCGAAGTCGATGTCGGGCGACAGTTGGCTGCGCCACGCATCCCGTTCCAGGGGCGCATCCCCACAAACGGGGCACCTGCTTCACCTTCCGCGGTCGCCACGCGATCGTCCCGATTTTGGCTGCAACGCATCATTCAATTTCTGCTGAAATGGGCTCTAAAAAGGCGGGCGGCCAAGGCCGCCCTGTCAGCTCATGCGTTCGTCATCAATTCATCAGGAGCAGGAGGAGCAGCCTCCGGTGCCGCAGCTGTGCCCCGGCGCCTCCTCTTTCGTTTCGCTAGGCTTGTTTCCGCCTTTGAAATCGGTGGCATACCAGCCTTTGCCCTTGAGGGCGAAGCCGGCTGCGGTCAGCTGCTTGGTAAAGGATTCAGCCCCGCATTTGGGGCATTTGCTCAGCGGCACATCAGACATCTTTTGCATGATGTCTTCCTGATGGCCGCAGGCACTACACTGATACGCGTAAATGGGCATGATTTATCCACGAAATGAAAACAAAGTCTTATTTTATCAAACCCTTATAAACCTGGGGAACTTTCGATTCTTTCTCCCAGTGGCCCAAGGGATTCCGCCTGCAACCCGCCCTCACCAGTCCAGGGAAAGGCTTGCGTAGACCCTTCTGGAGAAAATATTCTCTTTGCGAAACTCCGTGTAGTCCTTGCCAAGGTTTTGTCCTACCAGGGCCAGTTCAACCTTGTGCCCGCCGAGTTTAAGCCGCTTGGCCAGACGCGCATCAACGCGCGTGTAGCCTTGAGTCTTATCCCCGTCTTGCAGCCATATCATGTAGCCTTGCCGATAAACACCTGCACTGGCCTCCCAGTTGTCCGGCAGCTTGAATATCGCCAGCCCCGAAAAATTGTTTTCAGGTGTGGAGGCGGCAATATCCGTGTCATTCGAGTCTATGGTTACCCGTGCGTAGTTCAATATAAACTCAGCGGCATCCAGCGGCTTCCAGCGAATCTGGATATCTGCGCCGCGGATATTGGCCCAGTTCTGGTTGATCGGCTGAAAAACCTTCGGCGAGGCGATGCCAAACAGTTGGGTAACAAGCGCACAGTTATAGAACGTGGGGTCAAGGGCGCAGACGTTCTGGGTGCCGATAAGATCGGAAACGTGGTCGTTGAATAGCCGTGTATCGATCTGCAACTTGTAGCTGGGGATATGGCCGTAATAGCCGATTTCCCTGGAAAGAATCTTTTCCGGCTTTAGTCCGGTTGATGGCACGTACCCCGTTGGATCAGCAGGCGGCGCAACGCCGTTTTCCTCAAAAAATGACGGCGAACGATACGCCTGCGAGATCGAAGCCCGCAGGGCATGGTCAGGACTCAGCTGATAATTCACGGCCAGGCGAGGCGAATAATCCACTCCAGTCAGATAGTGATGTTCTACCATCAGCGCCCCATTGAGTGTCAGCCGGTCCTGCAGACGCCATTCGGCATTGCCAAACACACGATAAAGTGAGCCCGTTTGGGCAGGCAGATTATAAAAATAAAGGGGGGAGGAGGCGCCTTCGTGCCGCGCCTCCGCACCCCACACCAGGCGAACAGTGCGCGAGACCCGCGAAGTCATCTGAAATTCCACATCATCACGCCATTGGGTGTAGCCGTCATTCACCGGGAAATTACCGATAGGCAAAGGAAGGGCTACAGTGAAGGGGTCATCTTCCGTGTCGCGGGTGTGGTAGAACTGCAGCGACCAGTCGGTGTTTTCATCGATGATTCGATGAAAACGCAGCTGGATATGATCTGCCCCAACGTCAGGATCCCGTACCGGATTGGTTATGTCCCCCGATACACCCAAACGCCAGTTGGCGCGGCTCAGTGCCAGTTCGGCATTGATTTCGTCCGTACTGGATAACTGATAGTCCGCACGATAATCCAGAATCCGGGTATCGGTTTGATTAGTCTGCGAGGCAAACCGGTCACGCTTCTGGTCGGACAGGGTCAACCGGTAGCGCAGGTCACCTTGCCCTCCACCGTAGCGGAGCGTGGCACCGGCCATGCCCTGTTCGCCGTATTGGGCGGATACAAACGCGCCGGGCACCTGGGCCGGGGCCTTGGTGATGATATTGATCACAGCAAAAAACGCATTCGAGCCATAGGTTGCCGAATCGGGGCCGCGCACGACCTCCATACGTTCGATGTCGTCAATTGACAGCGGAAGGGATGACCAGGGTACCTCACCAAAGCCCGGGGTATAGACAGAGCGGCCGTCAATCAGCACCTGCAGGCGGCGGGAAAACGCATCGCCCATGCCGTGATAGCTGACGCCCCACGTATTGTTGGCGGTATACGCCACGGTAAAACCCGGCACCAGGCGGAGCAGGTCTGGGATATCACGAAAGCCCGATGCCCGGATCATGTCCCGATCGATAATGGTGACAGCGGCTGGCGTTTGCCCCAGCGGCTGAGACAGTCGGGATGCGGTCAAAACGACAGGAACGTCGCCAAGAAAATCCGTTTCGGTAAGACGGTCAGGGGCTGCCTGCGCAGAAAGAGCGAGAACGGTCAAACCCGCTGCACTCAAAGCCTGACAGGAACGAAACCCGCACGAATCCCGTCGTCCGCAAACTTTCAACTCTTCTCCCTATCACAGGGCTTGCCTGTGATCCCAGTTTCAATATGGGCAGGCTCCCGATTACGTGACATTGCTTGTGACGGACAACGGGCTGGAAGACTTTCATACGCCGCTCTTCTACGTCGGTTAACAGCAAAAAGTTAACCAGCAATTTACTGAACATTTTACCCAGATACAATCTCGTTGGGTAAAAAGCCGGCTGTGGCCGCTACTTTCAGAATTGAGCTTAAGCATGCCGCGATTGTTTCCTGCGGCAAACTGTTGAAGCAAATCTCACCGGCCGCGCTCCTTTGACAACTGAAGCTTCGAGAATTCCAGTTTCCCCGAACCGTCCGAATGAATGCCCCATTGAAACATCACAAGCAGACCACCGCATATGACAGGCAGCAGTTTCGTTGCCCCTGCCAACTAGCCTGGTCGCATAAGGCCCGCGGCAGTCCCGACCGTTCCAGCCACTAGACGCTCGGTCGCTGAGCGAACCGCCGCACTCAGCCCGGGTTCATTGAAGAACACCCCCCTGATCTGAATGGTTGCGGCCATCACATTGATGAAGGCCTCCACATTAACCGGGTCGGGTTGAGCGGCCTCGGTCCAGAAATGATCCAGATCCCCCTGATAGGTCAATCCAGCCATATCGTATATGGCCTGACCCAGTGTCTTGACCGGGCAGCCCAACTGCAAAGCCCTCAAACCGGACGTGCTGTTCACCGTCACCATTCCGGCAGATGCGCTTATCAACTCATCAAGATTCCCGCCATCAAGGTAGGCGACACGATCTCTGATGCCGAACTCCACCGACAGCCTGGCAACCAGTTTTTCAAAATCTCTAAGGCCAGGATCCCAAGGATGTGCTTTCAGCACCAATCGGGTATTCGCATCGGCATGCTCGGCAAATGACTTTATTACCAGCCGAATCGGTTCCTCCAGGCCATCGAAGGGCGAGTAGGCCACGATCTGGAAATCATGTTCCAACTGGAGCGGAAACAGGAAATAGCGAATCTTCTCTGTGAAGAATCTTGCCACTTGTTGTTGTGCACGGCGATGCTGCAACTTTGCGAAAGCAAGACGCTTTCCGATGGCCGGGAAATAAACCAGGGGATGTGCCCGCTTATCCGAGCGCCGATAATGCGGGAAAAGCCAAAAGAAGAAAACATTGCCGAAACTGTATAACAGGTCGCCGATCGCCATCTTCCAGCTGCTGTCCGCATATTGAGTGGACAGATCCGCTTTCGGGACTTGCGCTGAGATTGGCAGCAGTTCGTCGAGCGTCTTGGGAAATTGAGAATTTCCGCTCATCCCTTCTTTTTCCAGAGTAATCCAGTCAGGGCGCAGATATCCAAAATCCGTCACGGTGATTCTGATGTTCTTTGCCTTCGCTACTTCAACAGCCAGCTTGTGATAGGAGCGCTGTTCTCCCAGGAGAACAATGTCGGTAACCTTGTTCCGGTCAATGAAGTCAGCAAAGAACTTTGGCCAGGCTGCAATCGTTCCCCGGTAATTGAACCGACCCGGCCCGCTCCAGAACAGCCAGTCGCCGAAACAGAGGTTGATCCCGGTCACCCTGGCCCCCTTTGCAGAAAGCTGCTGAGCAATCCGGCTGAAGAATGGCGAGGGCATGCCTTGTAGAAATGCAAAATGCAATGGGCAATCCAACTCTGCCCCGAAATGCGACATTGCGTCACTCAATGCATTTGCCATGGGCTCCATATTCTTCTCAAACTGCATCAGCACAGGTCGGCATTCCTCTCCACGGCTTGTTCAGGCAGGTGTCCGCCCCAGGAACCATGAGACCGACCGATCCATTGCCTCATCAAAACCAACCCGGCCCGCGTAACCACTTTCAAATCGAATCTTTTCGGCATCGTGCCCGCATGTTCGGCCAAAAAAACGAACCAGAAGCCTGTGCAGCAGGGGCTCCCGTGACGGAGCGACCCTTCGGTAAACAGCTTCCATGCCGTATGCAATTGCATCGGCCATGGCAAAGGGAAGATTGATTACAACGCCACGGCCTTCAATTGACGCACGAAATCGCTTGATGAATGTCAACCAGTCAACGTCATAATTGTCTCTGACATTATAAATCTTGTTAATTGAACTCTCCGCCTGTGCAGCCCAGATCAGGTAATCAACCAGGTTGCCAACATAAAGCATTCCTGCATTGGTTCGACCCCCATCAACGGTCAGCATGACCCCGGATTTCAGCCCATCACCGATTCTGGAGATGAACTGACTTCCTGGCCCGATGACGTTAGCGGGTCGCAGGATCGTGTACTGAATATGATATTTTTCACAATATTCCCTGACCAGAGACTCGCCTTGCAGCTTGGTTTCGCCATATCCAAATCCGCTGCCTGAGGTCGTGCATTGTTCATTGCAGGGGGCAACCGGAAAGCCGTACACATCCACTGTGGACAGGTGTACTAACCGCAGCAGGGCGGCATTCTCCATGACGATCGCATTCAACAGGTTCTTCACACCAAGCACATTGACGGCGTAATACGCATCCCCCCGATCCCAGGTGCTGACATTGGCGGCGCAATGAAATACCACGTCGGTTTGCCGGACGGCGCGGCGCAATGCGCCCTCGTCGCAGATATCTGCGACGATCACCTCGCACATGCTGCGCAATGAGGGTCCAAGCTTAAGGGGATCTCTCGCCAGCACCTTGACAGTCCAACCCTGGTCGAGCAACTGCTGAGCCAGGTGCCCGCCAATGAACCCTGTTGCCCCGGTTACCAAGGCGACTGATGCTGACCGTTTTACCATGTGGGTGTTGTGATAGGATGCTCTCGGGTATCCGCTTTCGAAGGTTCAAGCACTGAAACTCTCCATACATGCGGTGGGGGTTCCAGAGACACAGCGCTGTCTGAATTATGTCCAATTATAATACGTGCCATGCATCACCAATTCGCCAAATGTCCACGACCCGGCGCCGGAAACATTGAAACGCATGCGCGCACACAGAGTAATGCGTCTGCCGGCAATCCCTCCCCTGCGCTTCGCCAGAATCTGTCGTGTTGCCAACGTGATGTGCCCCCTGTCACGTGGCTTTCCCATGCGCGAGGATCTAGCTGGATTGGAACGGGCACGTCTGCCCGATGTGGCGCAATCTGAAGCGCCTGGGCTAATTTGAGCGCAAGCGTATCTTGAATCAGGCGGCTCATGGCATAGCGGATCGGGACTACCCCAGGGACAACCCTGTAAGTAAGATAGCTATGGGAACATTCACGATCAAAGTTTTCAATTCCATAGACCAGGTCCCCAAAGAACAATGGAATAGCCTGCTGGTCGGCCATTCCGCCACGTTATCCCACGAATTCTGGCAAGTCGTTGAAAAGTCCAGGCTCAACGACTTTGAATACCGCTACGTCATGTTTTTCGACGAAGGCAATACCGCGGTCGCGCTTGCAAGCCTCTATTCAATTACCACGGACCTTGCAATCTTTGCCCCTGCCGGTCTCCGGAATGTATTGGGGAAGGTGCGACGCCTGTTTCCGAATTTTCTGAAACTGCGCATGCTTGAGTGCGGTACGCCGATCACGCTTAACAGCCCACCATTTGCCGTCAGCAAGCAGGCTTCAGCCAGCGAAATCATTGCTTCCTTGAGCGAACTGCTAATAAAAACCGCGCGGGCCGAGGGGCAGTTTCTCATCGTCGTCAGGGATTTCGAGCCCAATGCCGAAATGTACCGGCAAGACTTTGAACGCCTCGGCTATCACTGGGTGGACAGCCTTCCCAACACCTATATGGAAATCAAATGGGCTTCGCCCAACGATTATGTTGCGTCGATGAAAAGCTATTATCGAAGCAAATTGCTCAAGCATTTACAGAAGAACGAGGATCTGAAAATCAGGCACGAGTTGCGCGATGATTTCCACGAAATGGCAGACACCCTCTGCGACCAATGGCTCGTCGTGCATAATCAGGCGGATGAATTTCAGCGTGAAGTTCTTACGCCCACCTTCTACCGGGAGTTTTCCCAAAAGCTTGGATCGAGTTCAAAGGTCTTGTTGTTTTATCGCGAGAATGAACTCGTAGGGCATGCCTTGCTGCATATGGATGGCGAACTGCTGCGCTGGTTATATTTTGGTCGCAACGAAGCCAGGAACGATAGCCTTTATATCTACGTGGGGTACGCCGTCATCGAAACGGCAATACAGTTGGGCGCAAAACATCTTGAACTCGGTCTGACAACCTATTCGATAAAGCAGGATCTGGGAGCACACTGCACACCGATCCGGCTTGCGCTGCGATCGGCCTCTCGTCTGATCAACCCGTTTGTTGGCTTCTTCTATCCCCTGATGAACCATACTCCAGCGATTCGGAACAAAAACATTTTCAAGAAATCCGCAGTTACCTGACTCCCCCAACCCGCCTCAATACAATCCTGAAAAGGCCTTGCCACCAGGGTGGCAGCCCCCCTGTAGTTTCGCGCCACGACAACAAGGCTTCCAAGGCTTGCTCCGGGGAAATCAAGTGTTTCCCATCCCGGCTCAAATACAGTGGGTAGTTGATCAAAGTGCCCGCCACCAATTCATCAAGCGTCAACGTACGGCCACGCCGGCTGTTTGGAATAATGTCATGGGTCAATCCCCAACCAGAATAAAAAGGCTGGCCATAACAGGTAACCTTGTTACCGCGCAACAGGGCTTCAAATCCGGCAAGAGAGGTCAAGACGTGCACCTCGTCGACTGACCTGAACAACTCTCCAATTGAAACATCCGTTAGAATTTCATCGCACCACTGGTGTGCCTCCTGCTCATCCTTCCCCTCAAGCCTCAACCGGGCGAGGACATCCGGGTGAGGTTTGTAGATCAGATAAGCATCGGGATTGGCTTCCCGTACCGCCTGCAGCAGTCCGATGTTGGTCCGGATGCCCGGCGCCCCGAAGGCAAGCGAAGCATCGCTTTCCACCTGTCCAGGGACAAGGACTACCTTGCCCACTCCTGCTGGACGCCGCCATGCACGCAGTCCTACGTTATATTTTGTTAACCCTGCCTCCACAATCTGGGTCCGCAAATGTGCCGCGAGAGAGCATATTTCCTCGTCGAAAACGCTTGTAGCGAGAATTCGTTCAAGATCAGATGGCCGGCTCGCATCGTAATAGATGCCCTCGCTGTCGACCACCCAGGAAAGCGGCCGAACCAGATCAGCACCCAGACCAACCGATCGTATAAAACCGTCCTCCATGCGAAGCACACGCACATCGCCTGGCAACCCAGCAGGCAATGGCGCCATCCCCCAGAGTACAAGCCATGAATGATCTGGCACCCGTTCATCTTTAGCGAGAAATTTTGTTCGACATCCCGCAAAGCACTGCCGCACGATAGGCCACTTCCAACGTGGAAAGCCATGGACGTAGATCACCTTCGGCATATCGGGAAAGCGTTGCATCAGATCAGGAATGGTGTGCATCAATTTCATCCAGCAATGCATCAATCTTCAAGAAATGAGATTCCCATGACGGCGCCCGAAACCCAGCCAATCTGCCCAATTGATCGGCCCGCCGCTCACTGTCTGGCGAAGCGAAATCAAGTATCAGGCGTTGCCATCCAGGACCATCCAGCGGATCAAGGTAATCCGGAATCTCGCCGGCAATCTCCCGGAATACAGGGAGACCGCTGGCGATCACCGGCACCCCGACCGCGAGCGCCTCGACCAGTGGGATGCCGTATCCCTCCTCGAATGATGGGAACAACAAAGCCTGGGCATGATGCAAATAGGTCGAGAGGTCTGCATCGGAACAGCGTGGAAGCTCGATTACCAATTTGCGCAAGACTTCGCAACGCTCCAGGAGATCGACCACCTGCTCACACTCCCAGCCCCGCTGACCTATGATCACGAGCCACGGCGCGGAGTCTCCCTGTTCGAGCGCCAGATTACGCCACAGATGCAGCAGCAGCAAGTGGTTCTTGCGTGGTTCGATCGTCCCCAGAATAACAAAGTAGGGAGCCTTCAGCGGCCGAAATGCAGCTGGCGCTGGCAGATCCGGCGGAGCAAGTGGCGCGATGACATGAGGAGGAAGTTTCCGGCCATGACGTTTGCCATAGTCTTCTGCAGCGTCGAGTGTGGCCTGCGAATTGACGATAAGCCCACGCCCCACTGAAAGCATCGTTTCCAGCCTGCGTTGATGTCGCTCCGCTTCGCCTGCGCGACAGTACTCGGGGTGGGTTATCGGGATGAGGTCATGCAAAAAGAAAACCGGGGTCAACCCCCGGCGCTGTATTTGAAGTGCATAGTCTGGATGGTCGAGCCCGCTATGACCGGCATTGAACAGGATATGCCCCGACAACCTTTTCGCATCCCCTAGACGCATTAGGTTTCTGGCCACCAGCCAACGCACCCACCACGCGAAGTCCCCGGTCGGCGCCAGCAGGGCGGCGAAAAGTCGCGCGGAATCCGCGCACGAAAACACGATCCAGCGCCCCGCATAGCGAATCAAGGCTACGGCGTGATCGGCAAAATGCTGCACATATGCCAGATTGACCCGGTCCACGCCCGTAGGCAGCCGTCCCTGCAGCGTACGATCCACAAGCCGCGTCACATCGATCAGCACCTCTCGCATGGCGAGACAGCCGGTTGCTCAAGGCTTGAGCGTGACCAGACTGCTCACCGAATAGATCGACGAGGTCAGGATATTCAGGAACTTCTGCAGCTCCGCCGAGGGCGCATTGGCCACATAAATGACATCTTTGTTGTGCATCGGGAAATTCTGTGCGACGAGAAAAGTGGCTGGGTTCTTAAGGTTCGCCCTATACACTACGGGCACCTTGCCATCAGGCGTAGTCGGCCCCACTCCTTCACCTGGTGACAGTGTCTTCGGGTCCTCGAAACGGAAAATGAATACCCCGCTCGCGTCCGCGCTTACGTCTTGTACACCCCCCGCGCGTGCCAATGCCTGTGCAAGCGATATACCCTGTGCCTCAAAATTGATTTCTTCATTCTTGCCCGTCGCACCCAGTACGGTGAAACTCAAAGGCTGGTAAAGCGCCGTCACCACGTCTCCGGGCTCAAGGCGTACGTTCTGCCTGGGGTCTTCGATAATAGACTCCAACGACATGGATTGCACCTGAGAGCCACGCGTCAGTTGGACTGTGATTTTGCTTACCGGCTGGCGTACGCCGCCCGCCGCGGCGATCGCGTCAAGCAATCTTTCGCCCTTGGCGGTAAGCGGCATGCGCGTGCTCTGCCCCACCTCACCGACTATCGTGACATTGGAAGTTGCGTTGTGCGTCACCCGTACGAGCACCTGAGGCTGGTTGGCCTTACCATTAAGCCGTTCCGCAATTACCGCCTGGATCTTCTGTGGCGTCTTGCCAGCGACAGGCACTTCGCCAGCAAACGGCACATTTATCGTGCCTCTTTCAGAAATAAGCTGGTCAGGGAAAGTCGTAACACGAGAAGTCGTGGCTCCGGCGCGCGGATCAAGTGCAGTGGTGCCGAACAGCGCAGCGGGCGGCGCTTCCCAAACCGAAACCTCCAGCGCGTCGCCTGGGCCCACCGTATAGTCACGCTTGCCGTTGTCAGGAAAATCTACTGAAAAGGCGCTTCGCCGTACTTCAGCATAGAGCCTGCGCGCCACCGAATCGTCTATATCGACAAGACGTATCGATGAAGTCGTTTGTGTTGCTGCCTCGGACACCTGCTCTTGACTGGGCCCGTGCGAAGCAAACCAAGTCGGATAGCTCGAACAGCCTGCAGATAGCATCAACAAAGATGTGCCAGCAAGAAACCGACGTCCGATCACAGCCCGGCCTTTAAAACTACCATCGCCCACAAAACAATTCCTGATGTTTGAGCACACTTACTATTTACGAGGCAACTAGAGGTTACCGCAAAGTTGCGTCTTGTCCGTCTGTACGTGCTTGCCCAGTCATTAGCTCACAAGCCCAATTGAAATCCAGCGCCTAATAATTGAGAGCATTCGTATCCGCGGCGCCAATACAAACTCATACGCATTCTATTACATAAAGGCTGTTGAAGCCTCCTCGATTTCTTGACCCTGGTCCATATTTCAGAGAGTTCATAGCGGGAGTTCGGCCGCTTGTGAGTAGTTAACCTGACTCTTCAAAATGAACTCGCTCGGTGTCAGGTAACTGAGGAAGCCACGCAAACCGATGCTTCTTGTACTCGATGCGCCATGCCGCAAATCGTTGCCTTGCATCCTCCATGCTAACGAACTAATGGGCGATTACACACTCCTCACCCAGTCGCCCGTTGAATGACTCCATCAAGCCGTTCTCCACGGGCTTACCTGATTCCAACAGGTATCAGATCACATTCATAACGCAAGTGCAAATGAAGTCGGCATGCTGTGAAAGCCATCCCCGGTTCTCGACAACCAAATCGATCTGGAGAAAATATCTCCCCAGACAAGGCGGCGCAACAACGGCAACATCCATAACTATAGCTTCGCCTGGGTTAATATCGGCTGGCAAAGGGGTACGGAGCCCATCCCAAATCTTCATGTTACCGAATTCATCAGTGCAATGATGACTAACAAGAATTTGCCCCGTACCGTCCGCCGTTGGCAAGCTGGGCACAGTAATGGCTGAAAGATTTGCAAGTACGACCGACACACTTAATACTTGATTTGCACTACAGTTAATATTTTGCAACGTTCCAAGAAGATTTAGTTCTCGCAGTATTCCTTCGAAAGTGTTGGAACGTGACAGCAGTTTATCAATGGTATGCAAATATGATACCTGATCGATATTTAGAACGGGCCTTCCCACCTTCTGCAGCCAAGTTCTCATTTCGCACTCAGACCAAGTCAAAGAAAAGTAGTCGCCCCGGCACCAAATAGTATTGTATTCAACCCATCCAATGTTAATGTAACCAGAACGCTCTAGAAGACGATGTTTGGAAATTGTCGAATCAATATCCCATAAATACTCTTCAGTGACGATGATTTTTGGTTTATATACATCTAAATCCAAGCCGCTCAGGACATGATAATCGAACGATTCTGTGTCTATTTTCAAAATACCCAGGTTACGAAAGGAAGGGTGGCCGGAAAGTAGGGAGTCGAGTGTGCGAACGGGAACGACCTCAAAACTATCGGGATCTCTTACGGCACTTAGCCAGGGATCATTACCGGAGTTTAATGTGGCCAGTTCGGAACCGGCACCGTCTCTTCCGTGAAAGAGTTTCAACTCCCCATTGGTATCAGAGCAAGCGCATCGAAGCACCTTAACTCTTCGATTACCACTATAGACGCGCGCCAAAACATTGGCGCAATAGTTCTGTGGCTCTATTAAGATACAATCCCACCCGCTATCAATAAATGGCGACGAAATGGACGCGTTTATGTTTGCGCCAACATCGACTATGTTTTTTGGAAAATCTATGCGATCACTGAGGATGGTTAATAGTTGCCGAATCAGATGCTCGGGCGATTTATTTTTCGAATGGCAGTCCACGTCGCTTTCTCCACCATTTGTCTACCGTGCGAATGTTAATAAGGCGCAGTGGCTTAGTAATAACCCAGCTCACGGAGTTGCGTAAAAAGTGAATCTTCTTACGCAACCGTTCGTTCTCAATACGGAGTTGCTGAAGCTCAACATCGTAAACGACGCCAGCACGTTTTGTGCCTTGATTCGATAATATTGCTTCTTCAAGCTTTTTCGTTAAGAAAAGACACTTCCCTTCCAGGAAGTGAATTTCTTGCCTAAGCTTACCAGCTTCACCTGAATGGCTCATGGATGACCCTTCTATTCACAATAAATCATGTTGATATTTGGATTTATGAACGATACTGTCGTCGCAATATTGCTAGTCACATGAATGAAATGATGGCCTTTTGCTAAGAGATAGGTGTCCACGATAACGTCCTCCGCCATTTTCGTCGTCCAACGACTTGGATCCGCTGCAGTCAAATGTTGGATTTGAAAACCTTCTCGCATCTGCTGCTTAGCACTCAGGTTTTCAAAGTGCTCATCATCGGCCTTTGTCGTCCTCGCCGCGTCAGCGGAAAATATGACCATCTCGCCGAACTGCTGCCTTAATTGTTCGACCACGCTGCCTTGATCTGTTGCGAGAAAAATTCTCGAATTCAATTCTGTCAGGCCTTCTCGCGCCTGAATCTCTCTAATGAAATCACAAAACAGATCGACTGTAGGCATGCGCGCACCTGGCTGCTCGATTCCATGACTCGGGTGGCGGATGTGCGCAGAAATGACGCGATAGCCTTTCAAATATCTGTCATATATTGCGTCTATCTTGTGTTGAATGTGGTCCTGAAGCCGAACATAGGTTGAAAAGTAGAGGTGGTACCAATGTCGCCAACGTTTAAATCCAGGTGAACGATAGAGTTTGTAGGGATGAATATAAGTTAGCCAAGGCTCGTTTTGTTCGTTGTAGTCGTCCTTTAGTATCGCATTTTGATAGAGCAGGTCATCCTGGTTATATGCCGTGTCAGGCACATCCGGATACGGCAAAGGCTTGAACAATTTTAGCCAGATATTCCCGTCAGCTGGCAGGCCATAACAGAAGCTGGTAAATGTCTTAATGTTCCAGTGACGTTGCATTGCATCGATCCGCCAATCCGGAAGGACGACTGATTGGGGATGCTCTGACAGCGTCCAGGTCAAATAGGAAACGAATCGGTTAAACACGGAAAAGAAGCCACCGTCATTTCCTATAACGACGATCTTCTTGGGATCCGGCATGATTTCTTGCCATCCACTCAGACTGAAATTACGCCCCGTTAGTCGTGAGGCGAGATTTGCATCCGAAGTAGTAATTCCACCGAACTCAAGCTCATTTCCTGTACTCATTCGGCAGAAAGCAGGCTGAATTATCGATTTATATAATGGAGCAAGAGTGCGCAGGTCACACTGCGTCGCCCATTGCCTTCGGAGTCGGATCTGGTCGAGACCGGAAAGCAGTTTCCTTTGTTCGTAAACTTTTGCCATCATCCTGCTGGCCGATGGTCCGTAGACATCGTACTGAAGGCCAAATATTGCACCCCGCTCGATGTGGATGTATTCGCCTGGGACGGGAATACTTGCATCTACACCGAAGCCAAGATTCTCACCCAGTGCTGACAGCCCAGCGAGAATTTCTGAGTGCGCGAAGCAATCTGATAATAGTACAGGCTTCCCTGCGGCGAGAAACTGACGTGGAACGATCGAGTAACCCTCTCCTTTAGAGAGAGAGATAAAGCAATCAGTTTCAGCAACAAGGGTGAGGTAGGCATCTTCGTCCAAGATACCTTTTGTGAAATGGATATTAGGGCAGTGGCGCGTCACTCTATCGCCGTAATGCGGGTCGTTGTAGAAATCCATTGCGCAATGTATCCGAAGCATCACGCCCATATCTCTCTTGAAAGTCTCGTTGAATATTTCAATCAACAGTTCAACATTTTTGCGCTTTTCTCGGGAACCGACGAACGTGAATACAAAAGGATCGCCTTTTGACTCTTTATACGGAAGTCTAAGATAAGGGTCTAAGTCCAAAGCTAGTGGCAGGTGAAATACTGGTTTTTGTACTCCTGAAGCCCTGTACACCTCGAGAAGAAAGTGTGACGGGACGAAAACAGCATCGAAGTGATTGTTGATAATGTCCGACCATCGTCGCGGGATTAGGGTTGAGTCAAATACACTATAAATATATTTGCGCCTTGTGACCGGAACTTTGGCCCAGTTATCATCGTTTTCATCATCTGACGTAACGTCTACGAAAATTGATACATCGGCATTCTGAAGCGAATCATCGTAGGAAGTAACAGTCCGAACTCCCGCAGGAATAAAACGATGATCGCTAGTTTGCGGTCTGGTGTCGAGAAAGTTAAGGTCGAAGTCGCCCTTGAGACAGTTGAGAAATGACGTCGTGTGCTGCGCGATTCCTGTCTTTCCGTCAATCCTACCAACTACATTGACACCCAGCCTGTTCATTTTGACCCCTTATCAAAATACTGGATTGCACGGGAAATACCTTCAGCAAAACCGATTGAGTATTCAAAGCCGAGGCGTTTCTGCTTTCCAGTATCGCCTCCTCGGGCAAAAACCCCTTCCGGTTTATTTGATGTGCCAATGACCTGCGGGGAGTACCCGCACTGCTGCGCCGCCATGCGCGCGAAGTCCTTGAAACTAGTCAATATCCCCGTAGAGAGATTGAGGGCCGAGCCATCATCTATCAAATCCATCGTCTGAAGCACGCCTCGTACACAATCGTCAATGTGGATAAAGTCGCGCATTTGTTCTCCCGTCCCCCATACAGAAATCACATTCTCGCCAGCATGCTTAAGCACTCTCTTGCATATACTCGGGAACGGATACGCTGCGTCCTGATCCTCGCCGTAACCAGAGAAAGGCCGATAAGTGACCGACCGTATCCCGTGCTTCTCATACGCCAGTTGCGCGAGATATTCATGTGTTAACTTTGCCCACCCGTAGCTCATGTCTGGCATGCCCACATCAGTATTAAAGCGGATCATGTCTTCCTCGAGTAGGACATGATGATCTCGAGTCTGGAACTTGATCGGATAGGCCGCGCTGGAACTAAAGCAAATAGTTTTGCCTGGCAGGCATTCCTTTGCCCATTTCCAGTATTCGGCGTCAATGGACAAATCCTCCGCTACCGCAAGCGGGTTATATTCGATCATTTCCCGACCACCAACCATTGCAGCGAGATGGAATGCATAATCGAAGTCCCGGTCTCTTACACGCTTGAAATAGTCACGACAATCCTCTTTAAGAAAATGGAAATTGCTGAAATCTCGAGGATCATAGAGAGGCCAACCGGTGTCTGGATCAATCCCCCCCGTCAATGGCACAACGTCATCGACACAATAAACAGCATCACCATTTTCAAGAAAATGTTTCACAAAATGTCGACCGACAAACCCTGCACCACCTGTAATCAGAACCTTCTTCATTTTTTAACACCATAATCAAGACAAAAAGAAACACCTACACGGTCGGAGTGAATGTCCCTTACCCCGTGTGTGCGGCATACCAGCGTACGTCACGCAATCCGGCCAACAATTTTCCGCGCTGCCGAACCCCAGTCACGCATAGACGGACCGAAAAATGCTGGAACGGCCAAATTGCCCAGCGACTCCAGCCATGCCAACAGTTCATTGGCCAGCATCAAAGGGGATTCCCCACTAAAGAACCGGACGAAACCACCCCTTGCAGACTCCTCAAACACTTTCAACCGCCTAACGAGTACAGGTTTCCCTAGTGACAGCGCCTCAACCAGAGGCAGCCCAAACCCCTCTCCAAACGATGCGATCAGCACGCCATCGCACTCCTTATATAATGCAATAAGTTGTTCATCTGACGCGTGGTCAAACCAGTAAAGCAAATTGCCCAGGTATTTGCTTTGCCTGATACGTTGTTGTAACGCGCCTGTTTTCCACCCTGGCCGGCCAACCAGCACCAGTATGTGATTGTGACCTGCGACCCACAACTGCTCAAAAGCGAGCAACGCCTGTTCATACCCTTTGCGTGGTTCGATCGTGCCGACCATCAAAACAATCTTTTGCCCTTCTAATTGCCTGGTTAGCTGAATGTCGCCCTGAGAACCACTCCCATCCATCCACTTGGCCTGACCTATGTCCCACCCCATCGGCAGAACGCATGTTGCAATTTCATCGTCTCTCAACTGGAAGCGCTCCGTTAAGAATGAGCGAAACTCTTCTTCAGTGGCTCCGGAGTTACAAAACACAATATCCGACAGAACAACAAGTTCTCTGATCCAGTGTCTGTAGCGAATCACGGCGAAGGGCGAAAACCATTCCGGATGGTTTTCGGGCAGTAGGTCATGAAGCAGGAACGCTATTTTCACACCTGCCTTTTTCCAGGCTACAAGTTGGCCGCGATGCCGGTAGATTGTATAAGCGGAAAAATCTAGCCCCAAGAAAACATCGCCGGCTTCCGCTTCAACTTGGCGCCCATTCAGGCAACCAGCAAGACATCCGCCCCAGCTAATGTAACGGTAGGGCTGGTTGCGCGTCGCTGCCACTGTATGCACTACAAAATCTTCAGGCGGCGTCAGCAGCATCTGTTTCAGTATTGCTCTTACTACCCGCTGGATACCTGTTCCAGCATCATGACGACTGATGACCGACACATCCACCAGTAGCTGCCTGGGCGAACCCTGTCTCCATTCCACAGGTTTGCACCGCCTGAGAATAACGTTTCGCTGCCCCACGACCAGCAACCGATCTAGCCATGCAGGTCTACGAATAAGAACGCGGACCTCGTCCAGCCACTCAAGATTCACGGTTTAGCACCCCCGTGGCTACAGTGACTCATAGACCCCTATTGCTTCGTCAACACTGTCGCAAACGGTAAGCCGTCCGTCTTCCAGCACAGCCGCGTGGTCACAGTGGTTTCGGATCAGGTCCGTCTGGTGAGCAACGATGATCATTGCTCGGTCACCACGCTTTTCAAACAATTCCACATTGCATTTCTGGTGAAAGCGGTGATCTCCCACCGACATCCCCTCATCGATCAGGAAACAGTCAAACTCGATGGACATGGAAATGGCAAATGCCAAGCGCGAAGCCATGCCGGATGAATATGATTTGACCGGCTCTTCCAGATAGGAACCCAGTTCAGCGAAGTCCTCCACTAGGTCCAGGGTTTTCTGATAGTCGACGTTATACACACGCGCGATGAGTCTTACGTTGTCCTTGCCAGTGAGGCTGCCCTGAAACGCCCCACCGAATGCCAGCGGCCATGAAATTGACATATCCTTGACGACCCTACCGGAATTGGGATGGTCTGAGCCACTGATGATCCTAATGAGCGTGGATTTGCCCGCACCATTGCGCCCAAGAATGCCCCATTTCTCCCCACTCTGAACCCGCATGTTAATGTCGTGCAAGATTTGCCGTCTCGCCCGCCCGTGGTGAATGAGGTAGCTCTTGCAAACGTTTTCTAGCTCCAGCTTCATCCCAGCCTCAATTCAACTGCACACGCCGGATAGCGATTTTGGTAATTGCCAGAGCGAACAGCGTGAGAAAACTCAACATGATCAGGGTGGGGCCCATCTGGTAGATCGCCGGCATACGCGCACCATAATAGCCATGCCGAAAATACTCCACGGCAGTGACGAGGGGGAAAAAGCTGAGCATATGCCCCGCCTTGCCGGGCACTAGATAGGTAGGAATGAACACGCCACAAAATGGCAGCATGAGATAAAGAATGACATGAGAGATACGCTCAATGGTTTCGCTCAGCTCGGATAGAGCCCCCATGATCATGACAAAGTTGAATGAAAACCAAACCACGAGAAAATAGCCTAGGATCATTGTAAGGATATCGGCCGGTAACTGGCAGATTCCGATTATGACAAAAACGCTGTATAGCACCAGAAACGACGCGGTTGCCCCGGCAAACTCCAGGATGATGCGTGCGTAGATAATATCTATCGGCCGGATCGGCTTGTGATGCAGCAAAGCGCGGTTCACTTCAATTGCTTTGACAATCCGACCGGTTGTGTTCCTCCAAAATAGTATAGTTGGATAGCTTACCGCCAGATATTCCGCCACAGAGTACGTTGCATTGGTTTCTGTATGCGAAAAAATGGCCATTACACCAACAACGAACATGGCCGGTTCCGCCATCATCCACAACATACCGAGACCCTCACGGCCAAACCGGGTAATCATTTCGCGCATGACCAGCGCCCAGATCACACGCCCCTGTATGCGCAGATGATCGAGAAATGTCAGGTTAGTCCTAACGGTCATAATGTTCCCGCACGCCACCGATCACGATGGTGAGCACACCCCACAAAATCAGACCCAGCAGGAATGTCGCCAGGATATTCCTTACGCGGTGGGGCTCCATTGCCTTGTCCGGAACGCTCGGCGCTGCTATGCGCTCCAAATACAGCTGCTTGCGCTGGGCTTCGTTGCGTGCCTGCTCCAGCGTATTCATCGCGCTGGCCAGCATTTTGTCAGCGAATTCGCTATCCAGAGCCAAGCGCTGGTATTCGGCAGCCTTGCTGGCCAGAGAGCGGTCTCCCTTTCCGGCTACGCGGTTGGTCTCGGCCTGGATTGCCTGCTCCAGCAATCGGGCCTGTTGACGCAACACCGGCAGTTGCGGATTCTTCTTGGCAACTTTCTCCAGCTGGGCAATCTGCACTTGGGTCGCAATCAGTTCGTCCTGTAGCTTGGCCGCCTGTTGTAGCGGGATCGCAGATTGCTTTTCGGGGTTGATGACACCTTTTACGTTACGGTAGCGCGCCAGCGCCAGCGCGGCAGCTTTGGCTTTCTTTTCTGCGTCGGCCACTTCCTGTGTGGCAAAGCGGATCATGTCCTGTCGAGCGCGTTCGTTGAGTCGATTGACCAGCGATTCGCTCATTTCGAGCAGCGATTGGTTCATGCGAAAACTGTCGTCCGCGGTAAACGCCCGGGTTGTCAGAATGGCGATGGACGAGACGCTGTCGAGTTGCACATTGACATGCTTTTCGTAGTACTTGTAGAACGCTTCAAGGCTGTCGTCCCAGTCGAGGCCAGGGAACCGGCTGAATATATCCACTCTCTTGCTGCCAAAGGCCTTACGCAAGTTCATCTGTTCATGAAGCGCACGCATCGCGTCGCGCGACTCGATAAAATCCTGCACCGTGTAACTGTCGTCCTGCGAGCGGGTGAACCCGGCGCCCTTGAGGATGAATCCCAGCGGGGACGCGGACTGTTGCTCGGGGCTGCGAATGATGAAGCGGGATTCGGAAATATAAACGTCAGACGCAATGAAACCAAAATAAACGATGGCCAACAGCGTGGGGAGTAAAACCGTCACAAGAAGCAGCCGGTTCACGCTCTTTATGCGCGCAAGAAATCCTGTGGTCTTTGAGTTCTCGTTTGAGGTAATGGCGATCGGGCTATTCACGGGTCTTTCGTATCATTTAAATATTTCGGTCATTTGGTTTGCCTTGCAACCCACGCAACATTCAGCGTGTTGCATTCCAGATTGGATGTAACCGCCGCGAAGAAGGACGTTCAAATCGATGGTGATGTTCACGTCAGATAATTTCCGCCAGGACTGCGATGGCCTTGTCGATGTGTTTGTCCGTGTGACTGCTGTTCAGGAAAAACCTCAGCCGTGCGGCCCGTTCCTCAACCGCCGGATGAATAATGGGCAGCACGTTGACTCCGCGCTCGAACAGCTGGTTGGAAATCTTGGCGGCTTTGAGCGAGCTGCCGATGATGGCAGGAATCACGGCATACCCCTGTGACAGCCCGGTGTTGATGCCGCGATCTCGCGCAAGCGCGAGTAAATACCTGGCCCGGTCTCGCAGGCGTTCTACCCGCTCTGGTTCTTCCAGCATGATGTGCAGGGCTTCGAGGGAAGCTGCTGCCAACGGCGGTGACATGCCGACGCTGTAGACGAAGCCCGGTGCGGCGTATTTGAGGTGCTCCACCAGGGCGTGTTCGCCGGCAATGAAGCCGCCGCAGGTGGCCAGGGCCTTGCTCAGCGTGCCCATCCAGATGTCAACCCTGTTGCCAGCAACGCCAAATTGCTCGCGGATGCCTTTGCCCGTCTTGCCCAGCACGCCGAGGGAATGTGCCTCATCGACCATGAGGAAGGCCTTGTGCCGGTCCTTGATTTCGATCAGCTGCGGCAGATTGGGGACGTCGCCATCCATGCTGTAGAGGCCTTCGACGACAATAAGCACACGCTCGAACTGGCCCCGGATTTCGCCAAGAATGGCGTCGAGTGCGGCCGTGTCGTTGTGCGGAAACCCGCGCCGCGCGGCGCCCGAGAGCTTGATGCCTTCCAGAATGCTGTTGTGGATGAGGCTGTCGTGGATAACCAGGTCTTTGGGGCCGAAGAGATAGCCGATGGTGGAAACATTGGTGGCGTGGCCGCTCACGAAGACGATGCAGTCCTCAACTTCGTAGAGTGCGGCCAGCGCCTCTTCCAGATTGCGCTGGACGGGACGTTCCCCTGCCACCAGACGGCTGGCCGAGGCCGAGGTGCCATAACGATCAATGGCGTCCTTGGCCGCCTTGTTCACCCGGGGATGGCCGGCAAGACCCAGGTAGTTGTAGCTGGAGAAATTGATAAGGACGCGGCCATCGATCTGCGTGGTGGCCCCGGCAACGCCTTCGTGCGCCTTGAAGAAGGGGTTGGCGAGCCCGAGCCGGCTGGCCACGGCCTGCGGGACAAGGAGTTTTTCATAGCCGGGAAAGCGGTCGAAGCGGTGGAATGCTTCGGGAATGTGGCTCCACTTGCTGGAGTGCGGCACGGATGGCGGCGGGGCGGAGCCCTGGTCTGCTGCCTTGCGGCCGAGGAAACGCCTGACCAGTTCGTCGCGCGCCTTGTCGACCAGGCCAAAAGTGTCTTGCTTGCTCATGGTATCAGCCGTGCTCCCGCAGCCGTCTGTTTCGCCATCCGGACCAACTCATCGGCGGGTATCTCCTCGCCATGCTGCATCGCCAACGTGGTGACGACGGTTTCGTGGCGCGTTTCAGCATCCTCCCCGCCCTGGTCATCCGTGCCGAGGACACGCTCGATGATGCGCGCAGCAACACGCTCGACGGTGGGACCTTCGCCCAACATCATGGCGGGCAACTGGATACCGAAGCGTTTTTCCAGCCCCAGCCCAAGTTCCACCCCCATTAGCGAATCCATGCCGAGATCGTGCAGGGATCGCGCCGGGTCGATGCGGTCGGGGCCAATGCACAAGATCTGCGCCACTTCCTGGGTGACCAGGGCTTGCACCATTTCTTGCACTTCCTTTTCGGTCTTACCGGCGATCAGAGCGCGGATATCCTCTCCATCGCTTCCCGCTACCGTCACCGTTCCGCCCTGTCGGCGCAGGACCGCGAAGCGGTTTTCCTGGGCAGAGGGCAACAGGCGGGCCAGCGTCGGCCAATCGAAGTCGGCCACGGCAATCGCTCCTCCATTCCGCGGCAGCAGTCGGTCAAGCATGGCCAGGGCATCCCGGGCAGTCAGCGGCTCCGCGCCGAGGCGGGACGCCAGGCTGTCCTTGACGGCCTGGTTGCGGCTGAGATAGCCGACATCACCAATGGGTCCCCAGCCGATGCAGGTGGCCGGCAGGCCCATGACGCGGCGCAGGGCAGCGAGCGCTTCGAGCGACGCGTTGGCAGCTACGTAATTGGCCTGGCCAGGGTTGCCGATAAAGGTGGTAATCGACGAATACAGAATGAAGTGTTCGAGCGGCACGTTCTGCGTCAGGCTGTGCAGATTCCAGGCGCCCAGCAGCTTCGGAGCCAGGACCTTGCGCATGCGCTCGGCATCGAGATTGGCAATCACGGTGTCGTCAAGCACCATGGCCGCGTGCAGGATGCCGGTAAGGGGCGGCAATTCGTGATGGATCTTTTCCAGCATTGACTGCACGGCAGACCGGTCGGCGATATCGCAGGCGCAAACCTTGACGCGGGCACCCATCGCTTCCAGCTCGCGCACTGCTTCGGCTGCCCCCGGCGTCTTGTTGCCGCGCCGTCCCGCGAGCACGAAATGGCCTGCCCCGCGCTCAGCCAACCAGCGGGCGGATTCCAGCCCGAAGCCGGCCAAGCCCCCGGTGACAAGCCAGGTACTGTTCCTGCCGAAGCGAACCGGTGGAACAGCAGACTGTGTGGTTTCGACGGGAACCATTGCTCCGTCAAGTTTGACCACCACTTTGCCGATTTGCCGCGCCTGCTGCATGGTGCGGAAGGCATCGACCACACGATCGGCTGGAAATTCCCGATAGGGCAAGGGAAACAGCACGCCGTCGCGGAACAACGCCATGACTTCGCGGAACAGCTGGGCGGCGAGCGTCGGCCGCGCGATCAGCAGTTGGTCGGCGTCGATGCCGAAGTAGCTGATATTGTCCTTGAAGGGACGCAGACCGATGGGCGTGTTTTCGAAAAAGTCGCGTTTGCCCAGTTCAAGGAAACGGCCAAAGGGTTTGAGGGCGCGCAGGTTGCGTCGGATCGCTTCTCCCGCCAGCGAATTGAGCACGACGTCCACACCTTCTCCGCCAGTGAGGGCCAGGATTTCGTCGGCAAAGGAGAGGTTGCGCGAATCGAGCACATGGTCAGCTCCCAGGAGCCGGACAAAATCGCGCTTTTCCTCGCTGCCGGCGGTGGCGAAGACTTCCGCGCCAAGATGCAGGGCGAGCTGCACGGCCGCAATGCCCACCCCTCCGGCCGCACCGTGGATCAGCACGCGTTCGCCAGGCTGCATGTTCGCCAGGTGTTTGAGGGCGTAATAGACGGTGAAAAAGACCGTCGGCACGGTAGCCGCTGCGGCGAACGACCAATCAGCGGGTTTGTGGGTCAGGGCATTGGCCTGGGTGACGACATGGCTGGCGAAGCAGGCCGAACCGAAGCCCATGACGGCATCGCCCACCGAGAATTCGCCTGCCCGTCCGCCCACGCGCGTGACGATGCCGGCGAGCTCGAGGCCAAGGCTCGCGCCGGCAAACCCATCCTCGACAGCCTCATCGGGCAACAAACCCATCAAATACATGACATCGCGGAAGTTGAGACCGGCCGCCGCTACGCGCACCTCGACTTCGCCCTCGGCCAGTGGGCGCTCGGGCTGTGGCAGCCAGACAAGATTGCGTAACTGGCCAGGGACGCGGAAGTCGAGGCGGAAGCGCGCCGGGGGTTCATCGATTGCTTCCTTTTCCGCGAGCGTGGCGCGTTCCATACGCAGAACGAATCGGCCTCCCGCCGAAAGTACAATTTCCCTTTCGCCGTCGGCAGCCAGCAACTCAGCCTGCAAACGCTGAGCTGCTTCACCGGCAGCCAGATCGATGTCGAGATCGATCAGGGTGCAGGAAATGGCCGGGTATTCGTTCATGATGACCCGGCCAAAGCCCCACAAGGCTCCTTGCAGGGGATTGCCCGCCTGGTGGCCAGGCAGTTCATCAGCCAATGCGCCGCCCGTCGTTACCAGCCAAAGCCGCGGTTGCGCCGCGCCGTGGCTGATCGCCTGAACGAGATGGAGGACACCGACGACAGGGTCGTTCCCGGACAACGACTGCGCCCTGTTCAGCTTGGCAGCGTCGTCGCCAAGCCCCGACAGATAAACGATATGCTCGACCTTGCCCAAAGTGTCGCGGGCTGCCGCAAGCATACCCTCGGCAGAGGCCGGGTCGGCTGGGAGGAACGTCAACTCGCCCTGTTCCGTCGCCCCGGCCAAAGCCGTCACGACACGCTGCCCGAGCGACTCGAGCAAACAGCGCAGCCGATCAGCAAGCGTGCGGGAAGGGCCAACGGCGGCGCAGATCAGCAACCAGCCTGCCATGGCGGGTTCGGCGCTGGGTAGCAAGAGATCCTGGTGCGGCCGTTTGGCCAACAGGAGATAGGCGCCTTCCGCAAGCTCCGCGCTGGCTGGCTCTAGGCAGGTTTCGACCTCGACATAGCCCTGCTCCAGGAGCGCCTGTTCCCATGATTTGGGTGATAGGTAGCGGGATAGCGGTGCACCTTCCGCGCTTTCCCTCCACCATTGAGGATCCGGCCCGGCAAGGAAATCGGCAGCCAGGTCAGGTTGGCGCTCGGCCAACAGCAGCAATCCGCCTCGCGCGAGTTTGCGCCGCACCGCGGTCAATGCGGCAGCCGGATGGGGAGCACGGTGCAGCCAGTGGCGCAGAAGGATGACGTCATAGTGTTCCGGCAGATTGGTCGCGTCTGCCAGTTCAAGCCCTTCGCCTTCGAGCTTCGCAACGGTGGCGCTCGGATCACTGGCGTATTCGGCCTGAAGTCTGTCCAGCGCTTCGTCGTCGGCATGGGCGATGACAAAATCGAGCCGGTCCTTGGGGAAGACTTCGGCCAATTGCCGCGCCACTGTGCCAGCCCCTGCACAGACTTCCAGCACGCGCAGTCGCCGGTCAGTCGGCCAGTCAGTGGCGACGATGCGCAGAATTTGCTCCACTGCCAGCCTGGACCCCAGGTAGGCAGGTGAATCATCGAAAAGGGTTTCGGCCTGGTGGCTGCGGCGCAGTCCTTCCACCAGGGCGTGCGCATCGGTCTCCCCTGTCAGCAGCTGCGCCAAACGGCGACCGATACGGGCGGCGAAGACCAGTTCCGGCATGTTTCCAGGGTGCTCCCGCAGCAGAGTGCGCCAGATGTTGCGCGCGGGCGGGAGGTCATCCGATTCCAGTGTCCATGTTCCCGCACTGTCCTCGACCAGTATTCGTTCCTGTTTGAGCAGGCTGGCCAGCCAGACGAAATAGGGCCGCACATCGGCACCAACGATTTCAGGCTGCTTGAGCGCCTGACTCAGCCAGTCTCCACGCCGTTCGAACAGCTCCTGGAAGGAATCGCGGGCGAACGAGACGGTCAGCGCTTCGAACAGCGGCAGCGCGCTCCTGAAATAGGCATCGCGGTGCAATTCAGCTTCTGCGGCGACGAACCATTTGCGCAGTTGTTTCGACAAATCAAGGGTGGCCGGGAGCCTGCTTTGCGATTGTTCGGCCTCAAGTGGCTTGAGCAGAGGAACGATCTTCCAGCACGCGGGCTCTGCATGGCCACGACGCTGCAGCGTCGCGGCGCGGAAACGGCAGCCAGCCAGCACGGCCACGATCCGCCCGGAAGCATCGAGCAGCTCGAAATCGGCCAGAACAGACCGGGCGCTGCGGCGCTTGAGGGCAGTGCGGAAGCCGACGACGGGCGTAGTGGCGTAAAAGCGTAAAGCGCCAACCTTGACCGGCAACAGCGGTAGTCCCTGTCCCGCCTCGATTTCATCCCGGAAGAAATCCACCAGCGACTGAAAACAGACGTCCAGCACCGCGGGATGAAGGAGGTACTGGGCCGCAGCTTCGGTTATGGATGCAGGCAGTGAAAGCGTTGCCAGCAAGCTTTGTCCCTGTACCTCGACGCGCTCCAGCCCCTGGAAGCAGGGCCCGTATTCCAGCCCAAGCGTTCCGGCCAGCCGGTAATGGGTGTCACGGTCAATGACGATTGCCTCGCCGCCATCCCCGGCGTTTTGAATGACGCCTGCCGGCTCGGCCACGGCAGGAGCCCCCAGGAGGCGACCCACGGCGTTGAGCGTCCATTCGTCCTCACTCAAGCGCTGCCGGCTGCGGATCTGGAAACTTCCATCGCGCATTGAAAGCTCGAACCGCAGGCTGCGGGCATGTTCGCCATCAAGGACGATGGGGGCAAGGATGTCCAGTTCCTCGAGTTCGTAACCTGTGCCACCAAAGTGCTCCCGTGCGGCGGCCAGCGCCATTTCGACGTAGGCCGCGCCAGGCAGCACAACGGCTCCGGACACCTTGTGGTCGGCGAGCCAGGGATAGGTCACAAGATCGAGAACGTTTTCCCACGCGGCCGCCACTTCCTTGAGCCGCCAGCCGAGCAACGGATGGACCCGTCGCCTCTCGATCAGACGGTAGTCTTCGCTCGTGCGTGAATGCCAGTGGCGTTCGCGCTGCCACGGATAATTCGGCAGCCGGACATGGCGGCCAGGTTCCGGGAAGAAGGCGCCGGGCCGGGATGGCTCGGTCAGGAGGTGGACGGTCAGCGTTGCCATTTCGAGGCGCGCCAGCCCGTCATTATCGCGCAGCAAGGTGGGCAAAACGCGACCGGTAATGCCTTGTGCCACGAGGCATTCGCTAATGTAACGCTGCAGGATGGCGTGCGGCCCGATTTCAAGGAACACTCGGCATCCTTGGGCCGCAAGCGTGGACATCGCCTGCGCGAAGCGAACGGGCTGCCGCACGTTGCGCCACCAGTAACCTGCATCGAGTAAAGATCCGTCAAGAACCCCACCCGTGACGGTGGATACGAAGACGGGGGCCGCGGCGGCGGACACCGGCGCAAGCGCCGACAGGCGCTTCAAGACATTATCCTTGATCGGGTCCATCGAACGGCTGTGAAAGGCGTAGTCGAGATCGAGATGGCGGAAGAACACAGCGCGCGGGGTCAAGATCCGATTCAAGCGCTCCAGGTCGGCAAAGCTCCCGGAAAGGGTTACGTTGTCCGGGCTGTTGATCCCGGCAATTTCCACCGTGTCGAGATGTTCTGCTGCCAGTAGCTCAGCTGCCGCTTCCGCGGAAAGCGCAATCGCCGCCATCCGGCCGGAACCGCGCGTCAGGGCCTGGGCGGTGCTGCGCGCCACAATGACTTCGACAGCCTGATCGAGACTCAGTGCTCCCGCCGCCCATGCAGCTGCCACTTCGCCCACGCTGTGCCCCGCGACGGCGTGGGCCTCGACCCCCTGCTCGCGCAACAGCGTGGTCAGCGCCACCTGCATTGCAAACAGGAGCGATTGGGAAACCGCCGCGTCATCGAGATGGGAGGCTGTGGCGTCGGCCTGCAATTCGTTGAGCAGCGAAAACCCCGCCAGGTCGCCGATGGACGCATCGAGCCCCGCCATAAGTTCGGCAAAGCGCGGCGACTCAGCCAGCAAACGCCGTCCCATGCCGAGCCACTGGGCGCCGTTACCCGAGTAAACAAAGGCGATAGCTGCGGAATCTCCAAGCGCATCCTCAAGCACCAGCTGCGGAACAGTCCCGCCTTGGGCAAACACTGTCAGCTGATCGGCCATCTCAATGGCGTTCGCGGCCGGGAGAGCCAAGCGCTTCTCCAGACGTTCGCGGCGCATGGCCGCGCCAAAGGCGATGTCGTAATACGCCCCCGATTCCTGGCGCAGCAATGCAGCATATCGACCGGCCAGGTCTCGCAGCGCTTGCGGCGCACGGGCGGACAAGAAGAGCGGGGGATTGGCCGGTTCGACCTGTCGCCCGGACCTCCTTGGTGGCCGGAATTCCTCCAAGAGGACATGGGCATTGGCGCCGCCGAATCCGAAGGAGTTGACACCGACTACGAGGTTGTTGCGCCCCGCCTTCTGCAACAGCCGGTAGCCGGTTACGACGTCGAGATTCAAGCCGCTGAAGTCGATTCGGGGATTCGGCGTTTCCATATGCAATGACGGGGGCAAAGCACGGTTCTTTAACACCAGTATGGCCTTGACAAGGCCTGCCATGCCGGAAGCCGCCTCCAGGTGGCCGAGGTTGGTCTTGACCGAGCCAATGGGCAACGGCCGATCATGCGGGCGGGGACGACCATAAACCTCGCCGATGGCCGCCGTCTCGATCGGGTCGCCCACCGCCGTACCAGTACCGTGGGCCTCGATGTAATCGATGTCGACGACTGACAAACCGGAGCGCTGCAAGACAGCACGCATGAGTTCGGCCTGACCTTCGCTGCTGGGAATGGTGATCCCCGTTTTTCGGCTGCCATCAGCATTGGCACCGGTCGCCCGAATGACGGCGTGGATGTCATCGCCGTCGGACAAGGCTTTATCCAATGGCTTCAACAGCAGAACCGCCCCACCCTCAGCGCGCACATAGCCATCTCCGGACGCATCGAAAGCTCGGCATTGACCATTGGCCGAAAGCATGGAGGCTTTGGTAAAACCGATAAAAGGGTAGGGGTGCAGCAGCAGATTTACGCCGCCGACCATTGCCAGCGATGACTCGCCTGAACGCAAGGCATTGCAAGCATGGTGAAGCGCCACCAGGGACGAGGAGCAGGCCGTATCCACTGCAACCGATGGCCCATGTAAATCGAAGACATAGGACAGACGGTTGGCGGCGAGACTAAAGGTATTGCCCGTCATCGAGTGCGCAGTCATGCCGGCAAGGTCGTCCATGCTGCGCATGCCGTAATCAACGCCGGAAATACCGACATAAACAGCACAATCCGAGCCGCTTAGGCGAGATGGCGCAAGCCCGCCATTTTCCATCGCCTCCCATGCGAGTTCGAGCAGCAGGCGCTGCTGTGGATCCAGCCAGGCGGCCTCGCGCGGAGAGATGCCAAAAAATCCCGCGTCGAACTCGTCGATGCGCGACAATACTCCAGCGGAAAAGGTCACGCTGCGCCCCGGCTCCGAACGCCTTGGATGTTGCAGTAGATCGGTTGACCATCGTTCCGGGCCGACGCAACTCACGAGGTTCCGCCCTTCCCGAAGAGCCTGCCACAAACTCTGCTCGTCGCCTTGGTCGCCGGGAAGTCGAAACGCCATCCCGACAATGGCAACAGGGGTCTCCCGCTTTCTTTTCTTCATCCGCAATTAATTCTCTTGTGGTTGCTTAGACAACACTCAGGCCATCGGAGATTAAGTTATTAAGTATATCCTAATGCGCTTCATTGAACTCTGCGCGCAGAGGCTGATTTGCAAGCTTATGATTTGGGGAGTAATTCACAGTCAGCAGGGCCGTGCATGCCCCAGTACAATGTGGGAAATAGAAAAACCGTGACGAATCGGGATACGGGCTTGTTGTTAACAAACTACAGAGGGTCGATCCTAGAACGGAATGTCGTCCGCAAAATCATCGAATCCACTGCCGCCCGAGGTTGCCGGCGCAGGGCTGTGTGAACCACTACTCGCGGTCCGGTTGCCACCCTCGCTTTCCATCTCGGCGACGCCACCGCTGCGGCCACCCAGCATGCGCATGTCAGTGGCGACGATTTCAGTGGTATAGCGGTCCTGGCCTTCCTTGTCCTGCCATTTGCGGGTCTGGATGCGTCCTTCGATATAGACCGAACTGCCTTTCTTCAGATACTGGCCGGCAATTTCACCCAGCTTGCCAAACAGGGCGACACGATGCCATTCGGTGCGTTCCTGTTTGTCGCCATTCTTGTCCTTGTATTTTTCGCTGGTGGCAATGCGCAGGTTGGCGATCGCATCGCCACTGGGCATGTAACGCATTTCCGGGTCAGCGCCCAGGTTGCCAATCAACAGGACTTTGTTCAGCGATGCCATCAACCTTCTCCTTGCAATAATCTCATGGCGGCGGCCTCATCCCAGCCGCTTTGTTTGACCTTCAGCATGGCCACGCCTTCATCGGGCAGGACAGATGCTTCCACCACCCCTGCCAGAGCGGCCAGGGATGCACGCAATTCCTGGGCGCGTGACGGGTTCAGACTTTCCACATGGAACATGCGGGTCTTGACGGCAGGCGGCGCCCGCATGCCCAAGGCCAGCACCAGCCATGCGCCCATCAGAACTGCGCACAGGTCAAACACTGAGCCAAAACCCTGATGCTGCGCCAGCCAGCCACCCGCCACGCCGCCCACGAACAGCCCCAGGGACTGGGCAGTATTGTACACGCCCATGGCCGTTCCTTTGGCCGAGGCGGGTGCCAGCTTGGAGATAAGGGACGGCAGGGTAGCTTCCAGAAGGTTGAATGCGACAAAATAGGCAAACAGGGAAGCCACCAGCCCGAAAAAACTGTGCAGCGACTGGGATAGCGCCAGCTGGGCTGCCAGCATCAGGGCAACCGCCCCGACAAACACCGGTTTCAGCTTGCCGCGCTTCTCACCCACAATGATCCCCGGCACGGCCAGCAGGAATGAACCCATCACCACCGGCAGGTAAACCCACCAGTGATGCGCCTTCGGCAAGCCCGCATAATCGGCCAGCGCCACCGGAATGACCACAAACATCGCCATCTGTGCGGCGTGCAGGGCAAAGATGCCGAAATTCAGCCGCAACAGCTGGGTGTCCTTGAGCACATCCTTGAGCCGCGCCGGATTGGCCTCGGCATCGGCGTGGAAGTGCGACAGGAGTGGCTTGGGGACGTACAGCATCACGACCCCGATCGCCGCGATCGCCAACACGCCGGTCAGGGCAAAAATCCCCGGCACGCCGATCCACTTGTCCAGTACCGGCCCGAGCACCAGCGAAACGGCAAAGGTCAGACCAATCGTGGCACCAATCGACGCCATCGCCTTGGTCCGGTGCTCTTCCCTCGTCAGGTCCGCCAGCAATGCCGCCACTGCTGCGGATACCGCTCCGGCCCCTTGTATCACCCGGCCAATGATGATGCCCTGAATCGTCGTCGAGCCTGCTGCGACGAAGCTGCCCGCGGCAAACAGCAGCAGGCCAAACACGATTACCCTTTTTCGCCCGATCCGGTCGGAAACCATGCCGAATGGCAACTGCAGCAAACCCTGGGTCAGGCCGTAAGCGCCCAGCGCAAGTCCAACCTTGAAATGATCGTTACCGCCCGGAATATGGGCCGCATAAAGCGCGAACACGGGGAGGATGAGGAACATGCCCAACATGCGCAGGCCATAGATGGTAGCCAGCCCGACCGTGGCCCGGCGTTCGTTGCGGCTTAAGGCTTCAGAGATATCCAAGATGTGTTAGACGGCGCAAAAACGAATAGCGTATATTATCAGGTTGCCCCGGTGTTTCATGGGTGCTTGGACAAGCTTATGGATTACATCAGTGTGCGGGGCGCCCGCACCCACAACCTCAAGAACATCAACCTGGACTTGCCCCGTAATCAGCTGGTGGTGATTACCGGATTGTCCGGTTCGGGCAAATCCTCCCTGGCCTTTGACACCCTGTATGCCGAAGGCCAGCGCCGTTATGTGGAATCGCTCTCCGCCTATGCCCGGCAGTTCCTGCAGTTGATGGAAAAGCCCGACGTGGATCTGATCGAAGGACTGTCGCCGGCGATCTCCATTGAGCAGAAAGCCACCTCGCACAACCCGCGCTCCACGGTGGGAACAGTCACGGAAATTCATGACTACCTGCGTCTGCTGTATGCCCGCGTTGGCGAGCCGCGCTGCCCTGAACATGGCATCACCCTGGCTGCACAGACCGTGTCGCAGATGGTGGACCATGTCCTGGCCTTCCCGGACGACACCAAACTGATGATTCTTTCTCCCCTGGTCGTCGGACGCAAGGGTGAAAACCTCGACCTGTTTGACGAACTGCAGGCCCAGGGCTTTGTTCGCGTACGGGTGGACGGCAAGGTTTGCGAACTCGATGCCGTACCCAAGCTCGACAAGAACAAGAAGCACACGATTGAAGTGGTGGTGGACCGGCTGAAAGTCCGGGCCGACGTCAAGCAGCGTCTGGCCGAATCCATTGAAACCGCGCTGCGCCATGCGGATGGCAAGGCCCTAGCCGTGGAAATGGACACTGGCCAGGAACACTTGTTCTCGGCCAAGTTCTCCTGCCCGGTGTGTGACTACGCACTGCCCGAGCTTGAACCGCGGCTGTTCTCCTTCAACAATCCAATGGGCGCCTGCCCGCAATGCGACGGCCTCGGAGTGGTTTCGTTTTTTGACCCGCAGCGCGTGGTTGCCTTCCCTCATATGTCACTGGCGGCCGGCGCCATCAAGGGCTGGGACAAACGCAATCATTTCTTCTACCAGATGCTGCAAAGCCTGGCGCTGCATTACGGATTTGATCTGGAGGAAAGCTACGAGTCATTGCCTCAACGGATCCAGGACATTTTGTTGCACGGCAGCGGCAAGGAATTGATCTCCTTCAAATACCTGGGGGAAAAAGGCGGCTGGAAGCCACGCAAGCATGCATTCGAAGGAATTCTGAAAAACCTCGAACGGCGATACAGGGAAACGGAATCCCTCACGGTACGCGAGGAATTGGCCAAATTCCTCAATAGCAAACCCTGCCCGAAATGCGAAGGCAGCCGCTTGCGCATCGAGGCGCGCCACGTCCTGGTCGGGGAGAAGGCCATTTTTGAAGTGAGCCATTGGCCGCTGAAAGATACTCTCGCGTTTTTTGATGGTCTCAAGCTGGAAGGCCATCGCGCCCAGATCGCGCAACGAATCATCAAGGAAATTGCAGCCCGGCTCGGTTTCCTCAACAACGTAGGACTGGATTACCTGAGCCTGGATCGTTCCGCAGACACGCTCTCTGGCGGCGAGGCCCAGCGCATCCGTCTGGCTTCGCAAATCGGCTCGGGCCTGACCGGCGTGATGTATGTGCTGGATGAACCTTCCATCGGTCTGCATCAGCGCGATAACGACCGGCTGCTGGGCACGCTCAAGCACCTGCGCGATCTGGGTAATTCCGTGCTGGTAGTCGAACATGACGAGGAAGCCATTCGCACGGCGGATTATGTTGTTGACATGGGTCCGGGCGCAGGAGAACACGGCGGCGAAGTGGTGGCCGAGGGCTCGCCGGAAAGCGTCGCAAACAATGCCGCTTCGCTTACCGGGCAATATCTTTCCGGCAAGCGCTCCATCCCATTGCCGAAGAAACGGCGCAAGATCGACCACACACGCATCCTGCAGTTGACCGGCGCTTCGGGCAACAACCTTAAAGCCGTCAACCTGCGTTTGCCGCTAGGCATGATGGTTTGTGTAACCGGCGTATCCGGCTCCGGCAAATCCACCCTCATCAACGACACACTCTATCGTGCCACGGCGCGGCATCTGTATGGTTCAACCGAAGAGCCGGCGCCTCACGACGACATTCTCGGACTTGAATTTTTCGACAAGGTGATCAGTGTGGACCAGGCCCCCATCGGTCGCACGCCGCGCTCCAATCCTGCTACCTACACGGGACTTTTCACCCCTATCCGCGAACTGTTTGCTGGGGTGCCCGAATCACGCACCCGAGGTTATGGTCCTGGCCGGTTCTCGTTCAACGTCAAGGGCGGTCGTTGCGAAGCCTGTCAGGGCGATGGAGTCATCAAGGTGGAAATGCATTTCCTGCCCGACATCTATGTGCCCTGTGATGTGTGCCACGGCCAGCGTTATAACCGTGAAACTCTGGAAATCCAGTACAAGGGCAAAGCCATTCATGACATTCTTGATCTGACGGTCGAAGATGGGCTGGCGTTTTTCAGCGCCGTCCCCACCGTTGCCAGGAAACTGCAAACCCTGATGGACGTGGGCCTGGGTTATATCAAGCTGGGCCAGTCTGCCACTACCCTGTCAGGCGGCGAAGCACAGCGCGTCAAGCTCTCCCTGGAACTCTCAAAACGGGATACCGGCCGTACCCTTTATATTCTCGATGAACCCACAACCGGCCTGCATTTCGCCGACATCGAACTGCTGTTGAACGTGTTGCAGCGGTTAACCGAGCAGGGCAATACCGTAGTGGTCATTGAACACAACCTCGACGTGATCAAAACCGCGGACTGGATTATCGACCTGGGCCCCGAGGGCGGCGCTGGCGGCGGGCAGATTATTGCCGAAGGCACACCCGAGCAGGTTGCGCAGAATCCTGCCAGTCACACTGGTCACTATCTGCAGCATTGTTTCAAATCCAGATAGGATCTGGATTTTGTTTTGTAAATTTTCCCCTCAAAACAAGCGCAAGCCTTGCAAATGGTGGCGGATCGGGATAATAAGTTGGTCTGGTGCACCCCACGCCCAGCTTGCCCTCAATACTCCTGGAGACATTACCCATGAACAAACTGTTGCTTGTCCTGTTGGCCATTGCTTCCCTTACTGCCTGCCACAAAGCGGAACAGGCCGCTAGCAATGCCGCCGATCGGGCTCAAAACGCTGCTTCTGCTGCGGGTGATGCTGCCAAGGGCGCTGCAACAAATGCCGTGGAAGTCGGCAAAGACACCGTGTCAAACGCGATGGAGGCTGGCAAGGATGCCGCTGCCGCTACTGGCGATGCAGCCAAGACCGCGGCGAATGCAGCCATGGAGTCGGGCAAGGAAGCTGCTGCGGGCGCCGCTGATGCCGCAAAGGAGGCAACAGCAAATGCGGCACATGGCGTAGCCGCCAAAGTAGAGGAAATGGCAGACACGGCCAAGGAAGCCGCCAAGAAATAATCTCAGCTTTGGTCGCCCCCCGCTGCAAATGGTCGGCTTGTCCGAACGTTCTTTCATGCCGGGGGTGAAAGTGAGCGAATGATTATTCAAGTCGCGTATCGTCGGCAGTTCAACGTGGCGGCGAGGCCTTCAATTAATTGATTTGCGCTGAGCAGCGGTTGCCCTGTGGGCAGAAATATCCGCAGCGAAGCTCAGTGATGACTGCGGCGCAAACGATGACGCAGATAGATCCAAAAGCCGCTCAAGGCGATCAATATGAATACAACACCCACTGCATCAACCAGAACAGGACCATAAGGTCCAATGATTCGCCCACTGTGTGCATCCAGCAGGATGCGTTCGAGCGGCAGTTGGGGTCTGAAGTACGGGGCAGCCGGCTCTGCAATTGCTGTGGGCAGCGCCTCGCTCATCGCCCAGATTACGCTGCCGCCATAAGCCATCCAGTTCAGGCCGTCACGGCTGGCAAAGCGGTGGTCTTGCATGTCAGCAATCACCACTACGCCATCGCCTTGGCCAATGCGGTGGATATTGGTGAGCGGGAGATCGCTTAGTTGCAACGTATCGACGAGTTGACCAAGTGGATCGATAATGGTGATGCCACTGGCATTGGCGGCAAACAACAGATCATTTGCAGCGACAAGCCCGAGCGGTTGGGGCAGTGCCGCCGCGAGTGGCCGCCCATCGATCACAGTGCGCGCGTCCGTGCCGACCAGCCAATGCGTTGTTGAGCGAAAGCCCCGGTCTGGCACGACTGCGTGCAGTCCGTACAACCGGATAAGCCACGGTGCGCTGATTGCCGTGTGATCGAGGCCCAGATCTGCGCTGTGATTGAGTATGATGCCGCTCGCAGCCAGCCAGAGCACAAAAAGCCCGGCAACCGCGCCCATCCTGCGGTGCCAGCGATGCAGCAGCACGCCAATCATGCGCCAACGAGGGGAAGGATGATGAACGCCTTGTATCACTTTGCCAGCGTGTCGAGCGCGAGTGCTGCTTGGGCCATGCGCTCCATTGAATGGACGGAAAGCGTCGCTCCGGAAATCCCGTCAATCGTTCGGGAGAGCTTTCCATCCGACAGGCTGGAACCGACAAACTGCTGCAGAAAAGATGGATAGCGCACTTCCATGCCACGGGCTTCCCGATAGACGAGAACGCGGGCCCGCTCAATCGCTGCATTCTTTACCACAAATGCGGCGGTGATCGGATATTCCTTGCCGATCTCATCCAGAATCCATGCAGTCTTGCCGCCGGCGCGCCAGTAGCGCAGCCGTGCCTGTCCATAAGGGTGCCCGAGCAACGCCTTGAGTTTGTCCTGCACGCCGTTGTCGAGCCAGAGCACTTGGGCCTGGGGCGGCGTGCCAAACACCTCGCGCAGGAAATCTTCACGCGTCTGATAGACCGTGTCGGCAAAGGCATTTCCGCTGCACGCCGCGAGAAGCACTATCAAACTCAGGCTAGAACGTAAGGCCAAGGCCAAGATCGAAGCGATCGCGCGATGAGTCAACATGGAAGGTCTGATAATCGGCTTTGAATACGACATTGGGATTGAGCTGATAGTTGAAGCCAACGGTGCCGACCGTTTCGGTCCCGGCCGGCGTGTCGCTGAGTGATTGAGTCGATGGCAAGCCTGTATATGCGCTCGCCGTATTGTAGCGCTCGTAGCGCACGAACGGCGAAAGCGAGCGGTTGCCCGACTCCCACAGTCGATAGGCCGCCTGGGTATACCAGCCGTAGAAATCACTGGGAATGGGCGTCGGCACGTAGTCATTCAGCTGATTGAAATCCGCTGTGCCGGAAATAGTCCCTTTGGCATACACCGCCGACAGGTCCCAGCGATCGGGTGTCCAGCGCGCATGCGTGTCCCAGAGCGTGACTCGTGCGCCGTCGACAGGGGCAAACGCAGTCCCCTGGCCTTGTCCCGCACCACCCGTGAAAAGGCTGGCGCCGACGACCAGGCCGGGGGTGCCACGCCAGTTGAGCGCACCATAGACGGACAGGTCCTTGGCCTTGGCCAGCTGCAATTCCTGATGGACGCAGCCGAGTGGTGACTGCCTGCAGTCGCTGGTGGAGGACGGGTCCCACTTGGCCAGATCGAAGCCTGTGGTCACGCCCGCGTCCCAGGCCAGCCCGAAATCGGTCGAGCCGTAAATGCCGACGCCGCCTTCGCGCCAGGTAGTCGGGATAATTGCCGTTTCCACAAAATTCCGCTCCACGCCATAAAAGGTGGTCGGTTCGTGCGATTCATTCAGCAATCCAAATGGCATCAGGAACAGGCCAGCCTTGAGATTGACATTCTGCGCAAGACGATGGTCGATGTAGAACTGCTCCACCTCGGCTTCGCCCCGGTCACTGGCCGAGGTCACGGCATGCTCGAATTCGAATTCGGACATGAAGCGGCTGTCCTCGTCGAAGCGATGACCGAAGCCGAACACGGCGCGGCGCAGATCCGCCTGGGCCTGGCTCAAATCACGCGGATGGGTGTAGTTGATTTCGCCATAGCCGTAGATCGTGGTATTGCCGTACGCCGATCCGGCAGCCTCGGCGGGTGCCGGCGTGCCGGCCGCACTGGCACCCACAGTCGCCGAGACGGGGGCGCTTGCCGCGGCTTCCTGCTGATTGGCGATGGCTTCGGTCTTCGAGTTGACCTGTTTCAACTGGGTGGTGAGCGCCTGGACTTGCGCTTCCAGCTTGTCGATGCGCGCGCGCAGGTCCGCATCATCGGCATGGCAAAACGGCGTGGCCAACAGGGCCGCCATCAGGAAAGACAGTTTGGTTCGTTGCATGAGCAAGCTCCAGGTTTCAAGTGAAGGTGGACGGGGTTAAGTGTGGTCAAGGGGTCGGTTGCCAGCCGTCGCTCAGGGTCTGCAGGAAGGCGACGATGTCGTCGATCTCCTGGCCCGTGAGGCCCAGGTGGCCCAACTCCACGTGGTTTACGGTTGCCGGGACCTCCGCTTCGGGCCAGCACTCCTGGCTCTGGGCATCGGCGTCGCGCGTCCACATCGCGCCCACGCATCTCGGCCGCAGGTCGCGGTCATTGTAGAACTGCACCACCGAGCGCAGATCCGTGAAGTAGCCGTTATGCATGTAGGGGGCGGTCAGGGCGATGTTGCGCAGGGTGGGAACCTTGAACCGGCCGTTTTGCGCGGCGATACCCAGGGCGCCGCCCAGTCCCAGGTCGACGAAGCTCCAGCCGTCCGGATTGAAACCCACGCCTTGCCCGTAGAAAGGATTGTCGGGATTGCGCGGCACGCCCAGGTTGTCGTACGTAAAATCGGTAAACAGCGGCGGCGTGCCATTCGCCAGCGGCGCAATGGGATGGCAGGCGGCGCAGTTGCCCTTTTTCGGGTCAGTAAACAGGGCCATGCCGCTCGCCTCCTGGGTGGTGAGCTGAGCCTGCCCCTTGAGGAAGTAGTCAAACTTGGATGTAAAGGGCGCGAAGGTCTTGGTGCGCTCGAAGGCGGCGATGGCCTGGACAATGCGATCGTAGGCCTGCTCGGCGTCGTCCAGCGCGCCCGCGCCGAACACCTGCAGGAACAGCGGGGCATAGGAGGCGTTGCGCACCTTGTCCACCACCGCCTGCTCATTGAGGTTGGCCATTTCGGCCGGGTTCAGGAAAGGCTGCTTGGCCTGGTCTTCCAGCATCGAGGCCCGTCCGTCCAGGAACTGGCCGCCGACATAGGTTCCGCCTCCAGTGTCGTAATGGAATGCCGGAGAAAACTGCGCATAGGCGGCAGTAGGCGCATTGCGTTTGCCGAACAGGCCTGGATGGACACCCTGGGACGTGGGCTCGCTCCGGTTCGGATCAGTAAACGCCTGGGCGGCGTCATGGCAGCTGGCACACGACTGCCCCGCCGGTTCCGAAAGATCGGAGTCCTCGAACAGGTCCTTGCCCAGCAGTTCCAGATTGGCCTGGCTCGCGGCTGTCGACCCGCTGGCGCTGTCGCCGCTGCTTCCGCCTCCGCAGCCTGAAAGTGTCAACGCCAAACACAAGCATGCAGCAGCGAATAGGCCATTACCCCCGTGTCTCATCTTGTGCTTCTCGTGCCTTTTTCGTTGATGCGTCCCGCTTGGGTGACAAGCGGCAAAGCGTGTCTCAGGTAGCGTTTCATGCACGGCTCTGGAACGCGCTGAATCAGCCGTTTCCAATTACCCAAAGCAAGCTTGCCAACCGGATGCCCTGCCGACCAAATTCACGCGATCGGCCCTGCCCAGGGCCCAAACTGCGGTCTTTCATTGGCCCTTCATTTCACCCGTCGCACTTTGCAGGTAGTTCTGCAGGCCCATCAGTTCGATCAGTTCCAGTTGGGTTTCCAGATAGTCGATATGCTCTTCGGTGTCTTCCTGGATACTGACCAGAATTTCTCGCGAGACGTAATCTTTCACGGTTTCGCAATGAACAATGGCTTCAACATAAAGGGCCCGTCCGGTGTGCTCCAGCTTGAGATCGCTGGACAGGCATTCAGGCACGTTCTCACCAATGTGAAGTTTTCCCAGGTCCTGCAGATTGGGCAAACCCTCCAGAAACAGGATGCGCTCTATCAGCTTGTCGGCGTGATGCATTTCCTCGATGGATTCTTCGTATTCATGCTTGCCCAGCGCTACGAGTCCCCAGTTCTTGTACATTCGCGCGTGCAGGAAATACTGGTTTATGGCGGTGAGTTCCACCGTCAAGGCCTTATTCAAATACTGGATGGTTTTCTTGTCGCCCTTCATACATTTCTCCTTAATTCATGTTGCTGACCGGCCGTCAATTAACTGGCTCCGGGATTCGCTCAGAGCAGCATCAAGCACCTCCTTTGCGTGACAGGCACACTTGCCGCACTGGCTGCTGACTCCCAGCTTCTGTTTCAGGTCGCGCATGCGGCATGCACCGCAGCCAACCGCTTCTTTAATGTTTCGATCCGTCACGCCATGGCAAACGCACACATACATTGCTTGTTTCCTCTGGTTGGTCAGGATTGATACCCGTTGCGCGTGTGGCGCAATTGGGATGGCTTACTCTCATGCTCAATCACGATTTCATTGCTGACCCTGGGAAACTGGTAAGAAACCAGAATCGTCGTTCCTGTGCCCTTAGGGCCAGGTTTCAGGGGCACCCTTTTCAAAGCTGCAACCACTGAGTTCTGCATAGCTTCCATCAGTGCTCGTACTTATTAACAGTAATGATAACGATTCTTATTATACATAGTGTTCTTGGTCGCACAATAGGTTGAGGCGATATAGTCTGGCTATGCGTGAAATATTGCTAACGGCGTTTCAGGTTGCTTTGGAGGCTGCCAATCCACTGAATCTCGTTCCTCAGCACCTGCCTGCCCCACCCAAGGGCAGGACGCTTGTCGTCGGCGGCGGCAAAGCGGCGGCCGCGATGGCCAAAGCGGTGGAGGACAACTGGCCGCCGTTGCTGCCTTTGTCAGGCCTCGCGGTTACCCGCCACCAGCATGGCTTGGCGACCCGGCGAATTGAGATTATGGAAGGCAGCCACCCCCTGCCAGACGGGCGCGGCGCCGAAGCAGCTAGCCGGATGCTTGAAGCCATAAAGGGCCTGACCCCGGATGACCTGCTACTCGTATTGTTATCTGGCGGTGGATCGAGCCTGTTGGCCCTGCCGGTGGAAGGTGTCACCCTGAATGAACTGCGCGCTGTAACCAATGCCTTGCTGACGAGTGGCGCACCGATCCAGGATATCAACGTGGTGCGCAAGCACCTGACCCGATTCTCCGCGGGCCGGGTTGCAGCCCTTTCGCCTGCGCCTATCGTTGCGCTGATTATTTCCGACGTGGTCGGGGATGACCCCACTCACGTCGCGTCAGGCCCCTGCGCACCTGATCCTACTACTCATGCAGACGCCCTGGCTGTACTGCACGGTTATTCCATTAACCCGCCGGCTTCAGTTAGTGCTTACCTGGAACAGGGGCAGCGGGGCGTTGTTCCCGATACACCCAAGCCCGGTGCCATGATGTTCAACAAAGTAGAAAACCGTATCATTGGCAGCGCACGGCAGTCGCTTGCCGCGGCCGAGGCCTTTTTGCGTGGCGAAGCTTTCAACGTCTTCAACTTCGGTGAGGCCGAAGGCGAATCACGCAAGCTTGCCCAGGCTCACGCCAATCTGATGAGTCAACTTATGCAGACTGCACCCCGCCCTTTCGCCCTGCTCTCTGGCGGTGAAACCACTGTTACCGTGAGTAATCCGCTTGGACGTGGCGGACGAAACACCGAATACCTTCTCGCGCTGGGATTGGCCTTAAGGAATGTCAACAATATCTGGGCGCTGGCCTGCGACACCGACGGGATAGATGGAACCGAACCCAATGCCGGTGCGCTATGGACTCCTGACACTCCAACAAAAGCCAGGGCCCTGGGGCTGGATGCAGAACAGATGCTTGATGAAAATAATGCCTTTGCGTTTTTCGATGCACTAAATGATCTGGTTGTGTCCGGCCCCACCAGGACAAATGTGAATGACTTCAGGCTCACCCTTGCCGCTTAATTCGGCTTGAACAGCTGCACCCTGTCTCCAACCTTCAACCCCAATTTCTCAGCGGCGTTGCCCCGGTTGATTGCCATTTCCAACAGCCCCACACTGTTCGCAAACCAGAAACCTTCTCCCTTGCCAACGATGCCGAAGGTTTCAGCGTGTCGGAACTCTGCATCACGGGCGACGACACGGGTGGCTTTAGGTAGGCCCGCCCCGCGGATGCCGCTCCATGCATTGCCGTAGTGGTCGATATAGATCACACGCGGCAGGTCGGCGGCATCAAATTCGACATGTAGCTTGGCCATCTCCCCCAGCTTGTCGCCTGGAAACTCTCCATTGGCGATAAGAGCGGCAATGACGGCGAAGATGTCGCGGCCATGGAAGGTGGCAGAAGCATCTTCCGGCTGCCACTCGATGCGCCATATCCTTGTATCGGTGTTTCTTGCCGCCACGATGGAAAGCAAGCCATTGTCCGGCCCGACAAACCAATGCCCGCCCGCCGTGACTACGACCCCGTCTCGTTCCGTACCCACACCAGGATCAACGACACACATGAACACAGCACCCGGAGGATAAGTCGGCGCAAAGGCGGCAATGAGATGTGCGCCTGCATGGGCGTTGTAGTCCGGCACCTGATGCAGCAGGTCCACTACCTTCTGGCTGGGTGCCAGCACTGCCAATTTAGCCTTGACCTGGCCGACATAGGGATCGTGCATGCCGAAGTCCGTAAACAGTACGATCATCCGTTCCACCCCTTCAATGTCTTGAAAATATGAGTCTCATGCGCAAATCTGGCAAGGAATCAAATGCAAAAAGCCGGCAATTTGCCGGCTTTCTTGTTTCTTAGCGTTAGCACCTACTTACTCGGCAGTGGGGGCTTCTTCGGTCGTTTCAGGACGATCAACCAGTTCGACCAGTGCCATGGGTGCATTGTCACCTACGCGGAAACCAAACTTGAGGATGCGCAGATAGCCACCGGGTCGTTTGGCGTAACGCGGCCCCAGTTCATCGAATACCTTGCTGACCATCTCCCGATCACGCAGCCGATCGAATGCCAAACGTCGATTAGAAAGGCTGGGGGTCTTGCCCATCGTAATGATCGGCTCCACCACACGGCGCAATTCTTTTGCCTTTGGCAGGGTGGTCTTGATCGCTTCATGGCGCAACAGCGAGTTGCTCATGTTGCGGAACATCGCCAGCCGATGGCTGGTAGTGCGATTAAGTTTGCGGTTCGATTGACGATGACGCATGGCGTATTTCCTTTCACTTTTCTTGGGATAGGGCACCTGCCATGATGCCCCTCACTTGTTCTTATTGCTGTTGCTTCAAACCGCCGTTCAGGATTTTTCCAAACCAGCGGGCGGCCAGTTTTCCAGTTTCATGCCCAGAGCCAGTCCGCGGGAGGCAAGCACTTCCTTGATCTCGTTGAGTGACTTGCGACCGAGGTTTGGGGTCTTGAGCAATTCGGTTTCGGTCCGCTGGATCAGGTCACCAATGTAGTAAATGTTTTCAGCCTTGAGACAGTTGGCTGAGCGAACGGTAAGTTCCAGATCGTCAACGGGGCGCAAGAGGATGGGGTCGACCTGAGGTGCACTTGGAGCGGCCGCGCTGCTCTCGGTGCCCTTCAAATCGGCAAACACTGACAGTTGGTCAACAAGAATACGTGCTGCAGTTCTCACCGCTTCTTCGGGCTCAACCACTCCATTCGTTTCGATATCGATTACCAGACGATCCAAGTCAGTACGCTGTTCAACACGTGCGCTTTCGACGGCATAAGCTACCCGGCGCACGGGACTGAAGGAAGCATCAACAAGAATGGATCCTACACTGCGAGAATCAGCATCAACCTTGCGTGCGGGTACAGGTTGGTAGCCACGGCCGCTTTCAACACGGACCTCCATTTCCAGCTTTCCGCCCTTGGTCAGGTGAGCAATGATGTGATCGGGGTTGAGTACTTCCACGTCATGGGGCAGCTGAATATCGCCCGCCGTCACAACGCCTTCACCTTCCTTTTCGAGCTTGAGGGTGACATCACCCCTATTGTGCAGCTTGAATGCAACACCCTTGAGGTTGAGCAGAATATCAACGACATCTTCCTGCACACTTTCAATGTTGGAATATTCATGCACGACGCCCGTAATCTTGACCTCCGTCGGTGCGTAGCCCGTCATGGAAGACAACAAGATGCGACGTAGGGCATTGCCCAAAGTGTGTCCATAGCCCCTTTCGAAGGGCTCCATGGTGACCTTGGCATGCAGGGGAGACATGCGGTCCACTTCGACGATGCGAGGCTTGAGAAAATCCTGAATAGCAGACATGCGGCTTTTTCCTTAGAACGCAATTAAGCGATTACTTGGAATACAGTTCGATCACCAGTGATTCATTGATCGTGGGCGGCAGTTCGGAACGTTGAGGCATGGCCTTGAAGGTGCCCTTCAGCCCCTTGCCGTCAACTTCGACCCACTCCGGGAAACCACGACCTTCGGCAGCTTCGACGGCACCCTTGATGCGCAGATGCGCTTTGGCCTTTTCAGCCACTTCAATAACATCACCCGCGCGAACCTGGAAAGAGGGGATATTGACTCGCCTTCCATTGACCCGGATTCCGTTGTGGCGGACCACCTGCCGAGCCTCGGTGCGGGAAGCGCCGAATCCCATCCGATAGCAAACCGTATCCAGGCGGCTTTCCAGCAAGCCCAGCAGGTTTTCACCGGTTACCCCCTTGCGGCGATCGGCCTCCTTGTATAACAGCCGGAACTGGCCTTCGAGGACACCGTAAATACGGCGGATCTTTTGTTTTTCCCGTAGTTGCACACCGTAGTTAGATAACCGGCTACCACTCTTCTGGCCATGCTGGCCGGGGGCGTAACTGCGGCGTTCAATTGCGCACTTGTCGGTGAAGCACTTTTCGCCCTTAAGGAATAGTTTTTCACCTTCCCGACGGCACTGACGGCATTTTGCATCCAGATTTCTTGCCATGATCCAGACCTTTATTAAATACGACGCTTCTTGGGAGGCCGGCAGCCATTGTGTGGCACCGGCGTCACATCAGAAATGGAGGTGATTTTAAAACCCAGAGCATTCAGCGCCCTAACGGAAGACTCACGGCCGGGGCCCGGACCCTTAATACGCACTTCCAGATTTTTTACACCATATTCCAGTGCCATCTTGCCGGCGTTTTCGGCAGCAACCTGAGCGGCAAAGGGGGTGGATTTACGTGAGCCCTTGAAGCCTGCGCCTCCGGAAGTGGCCCACGAAAGGGCGTTACCCTGGCGGTCAGTGATGGTAATAATCGTGTTATTGAAGGAGGCGTGAACGTGGACAATTCCTTCCGCCACATTCTTTTTGACCTTCTTGCGCACACGGGTGGCAGCTGCTGTTTTAGCCATCTAGCATTCCCTATTTCTTGATCGCTTTGCGTGGGCCCTTACGGGTACGTGCATTGGTACGAGTGCGTTGACCTCGGACAGGCAATCCCTTGCGATGGCGCACTCCACGATAGCATCCGAGATCCATCAGACGCTTGATATTCATGGTTACTTCACGGCGCAGATCACCTTCGACTGTGTGACTGGAAACGCCATCACGCAGCTTTTCCATGTCAGAATCAGACAAGTCCTTGACCTTGGAGGAAGCGGCAATGCCGGCCCTCTCGCAAATCTTGCGTGCTGTCGTGCGGCCAATGCCAAAAATTGCCGTCAACGCGATCTCAGCGTGTTGATGGTTTGGAATGTTTACCCCTGCAATACGGGCCATTCGCTATGCTCCGAACATAAAACAAGAAATTTTACCACGCTTAGGCTCAAATCCATAGGGCTCAAATCCTAAGCGCACCCATGTCGCCAGTTAGCCTTGGCGCTGTTTGTGGCGAGGATCCTCACAGATCACCCTAACCACGCCCTTGCGGCGCACGATCTTGCATTTACGGCAAATCTTCTTGACTGATGCCTGTACTCGCATGTCATTCTCCTAGTGCCACCTAAGGCAACTTGTTATTTGGCCCGGAACACAATCCGGCCCTTGGTTAAATCATAAGGCGTCAATTCCACAGTCACCTTGTCGCCCGGCAATATGCGGATGTAGTGCATACGCATCTTGCCTGAAATGTGCCCAAGAACGACATACCCGTTTTCCAGTTTGACTCGAAAGGTGGCATTCGGCAGGTTTTCAACTACTTCACCCTGCATCTGGATGACATCGTCCTTAGCCATACTTAACGCCCGACCAAGCCACCTTTGAAATTGGCCTTCTTGAGCAAGCTTTCGTACTGATGACTCATGATGTAGGCCTGTACCTGAGCCATGAAGTCCATCGTCACCACAACGATAATCAACAAGGACGTGCCACCAAAATAGAACGGCACATTCCAATTGGCAATCAAGATCTCCGGTATCAGACACACGAAGGTGATATATAAGGCGCCAACGAGCGTCAGCCGGGTCATGATCTTGTCTATATAACGTGCGGTTTGATCTCCTGGGCGAATGCCGGGAACAAACGCACCGCTCTTCTTCAAGTTATCTGCCGTTTCCTTGGGATTGAACACCAGGGCAGTATAGAAAAAGCAAAAGAAAATAATGGCCGCTGAATATAGAACCATGTGAATCGGCTGACCTGGAGACAACGTCGAGGCAAGGTCCTTGAGCCATACCATTCGGTCACTCGAACCAAACCATCCTGCCAGCGTAGCCGGAAAAAGAATAATACTGGACGCAAAAATTGGCGGGATCACGCCCGACATATTCAGCTTAAGCGGCAGATGGGAACTTTGCCCCCCCACCACCATTTTGCCAACTTGTCGCTTGGCATAGTTAACTAGAATCTTGCGCTGGCCCTTTTCGACAAAAACGACAAAGGCTATCACAGCCAATGCCAGGATAAACAGGATCAGCACGAGCGGTATCGAGAACGCACCAGTGCGTGTCAACTCAAGCATGCCCCCGACCGCCTGGGGAAGGCCGGCGACAATGCCGCCGAAAATAATGATCGAAATGCCATTGCCGATGCCACGCTCGGTAATTTGCTCGCCCAGCCACATCAGGAACATGGTTCCGGCGGTCAGCGTTGTTACCGTCGTAATACGGAACATGAAGCCAGGCTCCAGCACCAGACCTGGCTGCGCCTCAAGTGCAATTGCAATGCCCAATCCCTGAAACAGTGCCAGAAATACCGTGCCATAGCGGGTGTACTGGGTAATCTTGCGGCGTCCCGATTCACCTTCCTTCTTCAATGCCTCCAGTTGGGGAGATACCACCGTCAAGAGCTGAACGATAATTGAAGAGGAGATATAGGGCATGATGCCAAGGGCAAACACGGTGAAACGCTTGAGCGCACCGCCTGAGAACATGTTGAACATGCCCAGGATGCCATTCTGTTGGGACTGAAATAACTGCTCCAATACCCGAGGGTCAATTCCCGGCACGGGGATATGCGCACCAATACGATATACGATCAGTGCACCTATCAGGAACCACAAGCGTCGCTTGAGGTCGGCAAACTTGCCCGAAGCAAGTCCTGTCGTGGGAGACGAGGTGGCCAAGGTCGCTTTCCTATTTCAACTCTTGCAGTCGTTTACTCGGCAATACTGCCGCCTGCAGCCTCAATGACTGCACGGGCGCCCTTGGTGGCACTAATGCCCTTAAGTTTTACAGCCTTGCCCAGTTCGCCCGATAGAATGACTTTGGCTGATTTGGCAGTGGCAGGAATCACGCCAGCTTGCTTTAACACCAGAATATCGACCTCATCCATTGCAATGCGGGAAAGATCAGACAGCCGAACTTCAGCCGTATCCCCGCGGCTCAGTGAAACAAAGCCGCGTTTGGGTAGACGACGTTGCAACGGCATTTGGCCGCCTTCAAAGCCGACTTTCTTGTAACCCCCGGAACGGGAATGCTGACCCTTGTGTCCACGGCCCGCAGTTTTGCCCAAGCCTGAACCAATGCCGCGGCCCACTCGACGCTTGGCGTGTTTGGAGCCTGTAGCTGGTTTCAGAGTGTTCAATTCCATCTTAACCCTCAACCTTCACGAGATAGCTAACCTTGTTGATCAGACCGCGAATGGCAGGCGTATCCTGCAACTCCACAGTATGGTGGAGGCGGCGTAGCCCCAAACCTTTAATACACTCACGATGAGGCGCCTTGGTGCCAATGATGCTTTTGATCAGGGTAACCTTGATTTGTTTTGCGTCTGTCATGGCTTATCCTAGAATTTCTTCAACCGACTTACCCCGCTTGGCAGCAATTTCGGACGGCGTCGACATTTGCATCAGGCCATTGATTGTTGCACGCACAACATTGTAGGGATTGGTTGATCCCAAGCACTTGGCCAGAACATTTTGCACGCCCATCACCTCAAACACAGCACGCATGGCACCGCCAGCAATGATTCCTGTACCTTCCGACGCAGGCTGGATCAGCACAACGGATGCACCATGCTTACCCACGATAGGGTGATGAAAGGTGCCATTCTTGAGGCTGACTTTGACCATTTTGCGGCGTGCCTCTTCCATGGCCTTTTGCACCGCAACAGGGACTTCACGGGATTTGCCCTTGCCCATGCCAATGCCGCCATCTCCGTCACCAACCACCGTCAGCGCGGCAAAACCCAGGATTCGGCCGCCTTTAACCGTCTTGCTGACGCGGTTAACGCCGATCATTTTTTCACGCAGACCATCTCCGCGCTCTTCAGTCATATCAGTGCGAGCCATCTTGCCCTACCTTTTAGAATACGAGTCCATTTTCCCGTGCAGACTCTGCCAAAGCCTTCACCCGGCCGTGATACTTGAAACCGCTGCGGTCAAACGCTACCTTGTCAATGCCCAAGGCCTTCGCTTTTTCTGCAACACGCTTGCCTACCAATGCAGCGGCTGCCTTGTTACCGCCATTGGAAATCTGGCCCCGAATGTCTTTTTCGATTGAGGACGCGGAGGTGAGAACCTTGCCACCATCTGCAGAAATAATCTGGGCATAGATATGACAGTTACTGCGGTGCACCGCGAGACGAATTGCCTTGACGGCCGCGATTTTGGCGCGGGTTCTTCGCGCTCGGCGGACTCTTGTCATTTGCGTGTTCATGCTCTGTTCCTCAACAGGTTATTTCTTCTTGGTCTCTTTCAAGACCACCACTTCGTCCGCATAGCGAACGCCCTTGCCCTTATAAGGCTCCGGCGGACGGTATCCACGGATATCTGCTGCCACCTGACCAACTTTCTGCCGATCGATGCCCTTTACCAGAATCTCGGTCTGGCTAGGTGTTTCAACTTTGATGCCTGCAGGCATTTTATGAACTACCGGATGAGAAAAGCCCAATGACAAATTAACACCGTCACCCTGTGCCTGTGCTCGATATCCCACGCCTACCAAAGTCAGCTTCTTTTCAAATCCCTTGCTTACACCCTGTACCATATTGGCCAGCAACGCACGCATCGTGCCGGACATGGCATTGGCCTGAACACTGTCGTTGGCGGGAGTAAATGTAATGGACTCGCCCTCCCTGCTCACCTTCACATCGGCATTGGTTTTCTGCGTCAAGCTGCCCAATGGGCCCTTGACTGTAATCGGATCACCCAGCGTCACCTCGACACCCTTGGGTAAGGGAATAGGATTATTGGCTACACGTGACATTTCCTGCTCCTTAGGCAACGATGCATAACACTTCTCCGCCAACGCCGTTGGCGCGAGCCTTGCGGTCGGTCATCACACCCTTGGGAGTGGAAACAATGGCCACACCCAAGCCATTCATTACGCGGGGCAAATCATTTGTGCCACGATAGATCCGCAAACCAGGCTTACTGACGCGCTCAATCTTTTCGATTACCGGACGGCCGGCGTAATATTTAAGTTGCACTTCCAGTTCAGGTTTTACATCACCCCGCACGGCAAAACCGTCAATATAACCTTCGTCCTTCAGCACCTGGGCGATGGCCACCTTCACCTTGGATGAAGGAATCATCACCACAGCCTTTTCCACGGCCTGTGCGTTACGGATACGGGTCAGCATATCGGCGATGGGGTCACTCATGCTCATATCGCTCTCCCTTACCAGCTAGCCTTGACCATACCCGGCACTTCGCCGCGCATGGCGGCCTCGCGCAATTTGCCACGCGCCAGGCCGAACTTGCGATACACACCACGCGGACGACCCGTGAGCGCACAGCGGTTGCGCTGGCGGGTGGGGTTTGCATTGCGGGGCAACTTTTGCAGAACCAAGCGAGCGGCCATTTTGTCGTCGTCGCTGGCTCTGGAATCATCAATAACCGCCTTCAACGCAGCACGCCTGGCGGCAAATTTTGTAGCCAGCTTTACGCGCTTGATCTCGCGGTTAATCATGGACAATTTGGCCATTCGTACCTCAACTCTTGAAGGGAAATTTAAACGCGGCAAGCAGGGCCTTGGCCTCTTCATCGCTTTTTGCTGTCGTGGTGATAGTGATGTTCATGCCACGCAGCGCATCGATCTTGTCGTACTCGATTTCGGGGAACATGATTTGCTCTCGCACCCCCATGTTGTAGTTGCCACGACCATCGAAGGACTTGGAAGATACGCCACGGAAGTCACGGATTCGCGGAATTGCAATGGTCACCAAGCGATCCAGGAATTCATACATCCGAGCGGAGCGCAGCGTAACCTTGCAGCCAATGGGATAGCCATCACGAATCTTGAAACCCGCGATGGACTTGCGCGACTTGGTCACTACCGGTTTTTGACCTGCAATCTTTTGCATGTCGCCTACAGCGAAATCCATAACCTTTTTGTCTGCCACCGCTTCGCCAACCCCCATGTTAAGGGTGATTTTTTCGATGCGGGGCACCTCCATGACAGACTTGTAGCCGAATTGCTTCATCAATTCAGGTATGACTGTTTCACGATAAAAACCTTGCAGACGTGCCATAGTTGCCTCTTAAGCGTCCACCATCTCACCATTTGACTTGAAGACACGCACTTTGCGGCCATCTTCAAGCACTTTAAAGCCTACCCTGTCCGCCCTTTGCGTGCCCGCATTGAACAGGGCCACGTTGGACGCATCGAGCGGCATTTCCTTGTCAACGATCCCACCTGTCGCCCCTTTTAAAGGATTGGGCTTTTGATGCTTCTTGACCCGATTAATCCCTTCCACCACCACATGGCCATCGTCCAAGACGCGCAGAACCGATCCGCGCTTGCCCTTGTCCTTGCCGGTCAACACGATGACCTGATCACCTTTGCGAATACGTGCCATATCGTTCTCCTTACAGCACTTCCGGTGCAAGCGAAACAATCTTCATGAATCGCTCGGTACGGAGTTCACGGGTTACCGGCCCGAAGATGCGGGTACCAATAGGTTCAAGCTTGTTGTTCAGCAGCACTGCCGCGTTGCCATCAAACTTGATCAGCGAACCGTCGGGACGACGCACGCCTTTGGCTGTACGAACCACCACGGCGTTATAAACGTCGCCTTTCTTAACCCGGCCACGGGGAGCCGCATCCTTGATGCTGACCTTGATGATGTCACCTACGCCGGCATAACGCCGATGACTGCCACCGAGCACTTTGATGCACATAACGGATCGCGCACCGGTATTGTCCGCCACATCCAGCAGGGACTGCATTTGAATCATGATTTAATCTCCAACTTAACCCGCACCTGCTGCCAGGTAGCCGCGGCGTCAGTTTTGGAACCCGTAAGGGGAGTAAACAACGGGCAGCCTATTACGGCGCCCAAACCAAGCGTCTAATTGTACGTTGCCGCAAATTTCAAATCAAGCCCTTATCCTTATGTGGCGGCCCGTTCTATTAACTTAACCACGGTCCAGGTCTTCGTCTTGGAATACGGCTTGGATTCCTGGATCTCAACCACATCGCCATCCCGATACTCGTTCTTTTCATCGTGAGCATGGTATTTCTTTGACTGACGTATTACCTTGCCGATCAGCGGGTGCTTTACGCTACGTTCCACCAGCACGGTCACTGTCTTGGCCATTTTGTCGCTGACAACGCGGCCAGTCATGCTGCGAATAACTTTGGTATCACTCATGGTTAGCCCTTCTCATGCATAACAGTCTTCACCCGTGCAATGTCGCGACGCAACTTGCCCAGATCGGCAGTCTTGTTGGACTGCTGAGTGGCAACCTGCATACGCAGCGCGAAGTGAGCACGAAGCAGACTATCGAGTTCTCGATTCAATTCAGCCGGAGATTTACCGCGCAATTCCTTGGCATTCATATTCAACTCCCGATCATGCGGGTGACAAAAGTCGTTTGGATCGGCAGCTTGGCCGCCGCTAGACGGAAGGCCTCCCGGGCCAGGATTTCATCCACTCCGTCCATTTCATACAGCATCTTGCCGGGCTGGATTTCAGCAACGTAGTACTCAGGAGTACCCTTACCGTTACCCATCCGCACTTCGGCAGGCTTCTTGGAAATCGGCTTGTCCGGGAAAATACGGATCCATATCCGGCCACCCCGCTTGATGTGACGGGTCATTGCACGCCGAGCCGCTTCAATCTGACGCGCCGTCAGACGCCCGCGGCCGATGGCCTTGAGACCATACTCACCGAAGCTGACTTTGGCACCGCGAGTAGCCACGCCGGTGTTGCGCCCCTTCTGCTCCTTACGATATTTTCTTCTAGCTGGCTGCAGCATGCTTCACTCCTGATTTCTTGCCGCGCCTTTCAGGCTCGGCGGCCGCAACAGGCTGATCACCGCGGTTCAGGCTGTCACCCTTGTAAACCCACACCTTGATACCCGTAATGCCATAGGTGGTTTTGGCTTCAGCAACGCCATAATCGATTTCAGCGCGCAGAGTATGCAGAGGCACACGGCCCTCACGGTACCATTCGGTACGAGCGATTTCCGCACCGTTCAAACGACCCGAACACATGATCTTGACACCTTGTGCGCCCAGGCGCATTGCATTCTGTATCGCACGCTTCATGGCACGACGGAACATCACACGCTTTTCAAGCTGTTGGGCAATACCATCGGCAATAATCTGGGCATCCGTCTCCGGCTTGCGCACTTCTTCAATGTTGACATGTACGGGAACAGACATCATGCGAGCCAAATCGGCACGCAGCTTTTCGATGTCCTCACCTTTCTTGCCAATGACCACTCCAGGGCGGGCACTGAATATGGTGATGCGTGCATTCTTGGCTGGACGCTCGATCAGCACCTTGCTGATGGATGCACCTGACAGCTTGCGCTTAAGATATTCGCGAACTTTCAAATCCTCCTTAAGCGTGGACGCAAAGTCCTTGTTGGAGCCAAACCATTTTGCCGTCCAAGTATGCTGAACACCAAGACGAAACCCGATTGGATGAATTTTTTGTCCCATCTTAATCCCCCACCGTCACGGTGATATGGCAGGTCTGCTTTTCTATCCGATTGCCACGGCCTTTGGCTCGGGCGGCAAAACGTTTCAAGCTGGGACCTTTGTCAACATAAATGGTTTTTACCTTGAGAGCGTCAATATCAGCACCCTCATTATGTTCTGCATTGGCAATGGCTGACTCGAGTACCTTCTTGATAACTTCTGAGCCTTTTTTCGGGCTGAAGGCGAGAATATTCAGGGCACGGTCCACTGGCAGACCACGGACCTGATCAGCCACCAACCGGCCTTTTTGAGCGGAAAGGCGGGTGCCACGCAAATATGCGGAAACTTCCATCATGGGCTCCTTATTTCTTCACTTTCTTGTCGGCTGCGTGACCCTTGAAGGTGCGGGTCAGCGCGAACTCGCCAAGTTTGTGGCCCACCATGTTCTCGGTGACATATACCGGAACATGCTGTCGCCCGTTGTGCACGGCCACTGTCAGGCCAATAAATTCCGGCAGCACGGTAGAGCGCCGGGACCAGGTCTTGATGGGTCGCTTGTCTTTGCTGGCCTGAGCAGCCTCCACCTTCTTCAACAGATGGGCATCTATAAACGGTCCTTTTTTGATTGAACGTGACATTTTCCCTTACCTCAATCAGCTGGCGTGACGGCGACGGACGACCATGCCGTTCGTGCGTTTGTTGTTGCGTGTACGATAACCCTTTGTTGGCGTACCCCATGGGCTGACAGGCACTCTGCCTTCACCTGTTCTACCTTCACCACCCCCATGCGGGTGATCGACCGGGTTCATGGCCACACCGCGTACCGTTGGGCGAATACCACGCCAACGGTTTGCACCTGCCTTACCAATCGAACGCAGGCTGTGTTCTTCGTTGCCAACTTCTCCGAGGGTTGCGCGGCACTCAACGTGAACCTTGCGTATCTCACCAGAGCGCAAGCGCAACTGGGCGTAAGCGCCTTCGCGCGCCAGAAGCTGAACGGATGTTCCCGCAGCACGGGCCATCTGCGCGCCCTTTCCGGGCTGCAACTCAATAGCGTGAATCGTTGACCCGACCGGGATAACGCGCAGTGGCATGCAGTTGCCCGGCTTGATAGGCGCTTCTGCGCCATTAATCAGTTCTGTTCCGGCAACCACGCCACGAGGTGCAAGAATGTAGCGTCGCTCGCCATCCGCATAGCAGAGTAGCGCAAGGTGCGCAGAACGATTGGGGTCATACTCCAGGCGCTCAACCTTGGCTACAATGCCGTCCTTGTTGCGACGGAAGTCGACCACACGGTAATGCTGCTTGTGGCCACCGCCCTTGTGACGCGTGGTGATATGGCCGTTGTTGTTGCGGCCAGAACCACGCTTTTTGGATTCCAGCAGCTGTACATGGGGCTTGCCCTTGTGCAGATCGGGATTAATGACCTTTACAACCGCACGACGGCCAGCGGATGTAGGTTTGACTTTTACAAGTGCCATATCGTTCTCCCTTACCGCCCAGCTGCCAGGTCAAGTTCCTGACCGGGTTTGATGCTGACATAAGCCTTTTTCCAGTCCTGACGGCGACCCATGATCCGGCCGGAGCGTTTTACCTTGCCTTTTACATTGGCAACCTGAACGCCCGTCACTTCAACTTTGAACAGATGTTGAACCGCAGCGGAGATTTCCTGCTTGGTTGCATCGGACACTACCCGGAACACCACCTGATTGTGTTTGTCAGCCACCCGGGTGCTTTTTTCCGAGACCACGGGCGCAAGAATCACCCTGAGCAGACGCTCGGTATTGGTAGCGCTCATTACAACATCTCCTCAAATTGCTTGACCGCCTGTTTGGTCATCAGCACGTTGCCAAACTTGACCAGGCTCCAGGGGTCCACATGATGGGGTTCGACAACATAGACATTGACCAGATTGCGTGAAGACAGCCACAGGTTGTCATCCACGTCATCGGCGATGATCATGACCTTGCCATAACCCATGCCCTTGAGTTTCTGGGCAAGAATTCTTGTCTTCGGTGCATCTACACCCAAGCCATCCACAACCTTGAGCTTGCCATCTCGGACCAGCTGGGAAAGTATGGTCGCCACACCGGCTCGGTACATTTTTCGATTAACCTTCTGGCCGTAGTTTTCCTCACCTGTATTGGGGAAGATACGACCGCCTCCACGCCACAATGGGCTAGATGTCATGCCGGCACGCGCCCGGCCAGTTCCCTTCTGACGGAACGGCTTCTTTGTGCTGTGTCTGACTTCTTCCCGGTCTTTCTGCTTGCTGTTGCCACTGCGAGCATTGGCCATGAATGCCGTCACCACCTGATGCACAAGCGCCTCATTGTAGGCACGACCAAAGATTTCATCGGAAGCAGCGAGACTTGAAGCCTGCTTGCCTTGATCGTTGATAACGGTCAAATCCATCAGGCACCTCCCTTCACTGCAGGACGCACGAGCACTTCACCACCCTTGGAACCAGGCACCGCTCCCTTCACCAGGAGCAAGCCGCGAGCGCTGTCCACACGAGCGATTTCTAGATTCTGAACGGTACGGCTTACGCTACCCAAGTGACCTGACATCCGCTTGCCCGGAAATACGCGACCCGGGTCCTGAGCCATGCCAATGGAACCGGGAACATTATGCGAACGTGAGTTGCCATGCGATGCACGCTGGGACTTGAAATGATGCCGCTTGATGGTCCCGGCAAATCCCTTGCCCTGGGTTACACCAGACACATCAACCATCTGACCAGGCTGAAATATTTCTACCGGGATTGCAGCGCCAGGTTGATATTGGGTGACCGCATCTGCAGCGACGCTGAATTCCCGAATGCCTTCGCCGGCTCCTACACCTGCTTTGGCAAAATGGCCTGCCTGTGATTTGTTGACCCGACTGTTGCGACGCGAACCAAAAGTCACTTGAATGGCGTTATAGCCATCCGTAGCTTCAGTCTTGATCTGAGTGACGCGATTGTTCGACACATCCAGTACGGTCACCGGGACGGAGGCTCCGTCATCAGTGAAGATACGGGTCATGCCAACCTTGCGGCCGACGAGTCCGACGCTCATTTCACTTTCCTTTTATAAAAGCCCCGGATGATCCATTTTGATCCGGGCGCCGATTGCAATTGACCGGCTACCTGCCCCACACGGGGCCAAACAGCAAAACGGCGCAGTTTACTCGCGTTTCGCCTGCAATACAAGCAACAAAATATTATTTAAAGCTTGATTTCAACATCCACGCCTGCTGGAAGATCCAGCTTCATCAGCGCATCCACGGTTTTATCGGTGGGGTCCACGATATCCATCAAACGACGATGGGTACGGATTTCAAACTGATCCCGAGCAGTCTTGTTGACGTGTGGCGAACGCAACACATCAAAGCGCTCAATACTCGTGGGCAAAGGCACGGGGCCTTTTACCACTGCACCGGTTCGCTTGGCAGTTTCCACAATTTCAAGTGCAGACTGGTCGATCAGCTTGTAATCGAATGCTTTAAGGCGAATACGAATTTTCTGTTTTTGCATGTCAATTACTCAATGACTTTTGCCACCACGCCGGCGCCGACGGTACGGCCCCCTTCGCGAATGGCGAAGCGCAGGCCTTCTTCCATGGCAATCGGGGCAATCAGGGCAACCGTGATGCTGATGTTGTCGCCC
>JBAUMF010000116.1:0-17987 GCA_049578545.1 Thiobacillaceae bacterium | reverse complement strand
CTGCCCAACTGATGTTTCTCCAGCAGATGGCGGAAGCGCAGAATGGTGCTCTCGTCCGGCGCGGCCTCGCACCCCAGATCAACACCGACAAAGCGACGCATGGCGGCCGAGTCGTAGAGGGCCTCTTTCGCCGCCGGGTCAGACAGGTTGAACCACTGTTGCATAAAGTAGATGCGCAACATGCGCTCCAGGCCCGCGGCCGGACGCCCGCCTTCGCCCTTGGGATAAAACGGCGCAATCACGGCGCACAATTCAGGCCACGGTACCACGCGCTCCATGTCGGCCAGAAATGCCGAGCGCCGCGTGGGCTTGGCATAAACTTCGAATGTGCCTTCGGCAAAGGTTTGTTGTCGCATTCGGTCCCCTCCCAAGGGTGCTCAGGTTTCAACGCACAGCGGGATGATACGATGACTTTTGCAGAGTTTCCCTAGAGCTGCAAGGGACGGACAAATAGGGGACGCCATGATGTCAATGTGAACGCGCGATCAGCTGGCGTTTGTGCTGTGCCGTACGTATCCTCAGCCGCCATTGATCCAGCGCTTCGGGCGTGCGTGACCCCTTTGTTTCCCTCCCCGGTGATCTTGCCCAACGCCGACACTACCTAGTGGCACAGGGCTTGCTCCCTTATCCGAAGCCCCTTGGCTTGCCACTCCAGTTGCTGTCCTGTCAGGTCACCCACTTGACCGCCAGTTCCTTGCATGCGGCTGTGTACGCCTGCTGCCCTAACTTCTTGGTTTTCCTCTCCAACTCGACGTCCATTCCATGTCACCCTTGGAAGGCGAAATTGCGGGGGAATCCCAAGAACGCCGAAACCCATTTCTGCCCCCTATTTTGGGTAGTTGAAGATGATGTTGACCCTGCGGTTTTCCTGTTGGCCCTCTTTGCTTGTGTTGTAGGCGAAGCGTCGGGTGTCGCCGAATGCCTCCACAGAAAGTCGCGAGCGCTCGACACCCAAGTTACCCACCAAGTAATCCACCACGGCCTGAGCGCGGAGTTGGGAAATCTTCATGCCCAACTCGGGGGTCGACAGGAGGCCCAGCTCGGGCGTCGGCAGGAGATTGGCAGCGTTTCCTTCCACTGTTGCGGTGACGGATGGATTCGCCTTCATGAAGTCAGCCACCTTGCGGAGACCATCGCCGAACTGGGGCTTAATCTCGGCCTGGTTCGGGTCGAACTCGATCACCATTGCCATGGTGAGCCTGGCGGGGGCCACAGTCAGCCCCGCAATGTCCGTCGCGCACGCGATGACGGCATCGATACGCCGGTTCTGCCGTTTCCCTTCCTGGCTGCGGTTGTCCGCTATGGGGCGAGTTTCCCCGTAGCCTACTGCCGTCAGCCTTGAAGGGGCGATGTGCAGGTTATCCACCAAGTAGGTCACCACGCTTTCCGCCCGGCGCTGGGAGAGTCGCATGTTGTCCTCGGCTGTCCCGACGTTATCGGTGTGCCCCTCGATTACTGCCGTGGTGTCGGGGTATTTGTTCATGAATGTTCCCAGCACAGCGAGCTTCTCCTTGTCCTTGCGCTGCATCTCGTCGCGGTCGATCTCGAACCGGATGTCGAGGATGCTGCAGTACTGTTCAGTCTGCGCCTGGACCGGCACGACGACCGGCACAGGTTCCATCACAACGACGGCTGCAGGCGGGGATGGTATCACGGCTGCTGCCGCTGTGTTGCCGACGGCACCGCCACTGTCAACCGGCTTGGGCACAGGGCAGGGGACGCCGAGAAGCTCCCGGCCAGGACAGCCGATAGTCCTGAATAATTTGTAACCGATCGTTTTCCCAGTCGGGCTGTCGACATTGGAGGGATCGTAAAAAAGGCCTCCAGCCGCTTGCGCGGTTACAACCCCGGCAGAAAGAAATGCTGCGACAAGGATACTGAGAGGGAAAGGCGTTCTAAGCATGATTAAGCTCCTAATCTGATGGGACACGATGTCTTATCGCCACCGTTGCTCCAAACATATGCAAAACGGTTGGCGGATTCCGTGCGCTAACGAACATAGCCCAGTATTTGTGAAAATCGGACTGGCGGGGTGCTGGTGCGAGAATGGGTACGAGCTTAACGTGACGCTTACGAGGCGGTGTCTATACATAGCGTCTTCACTAATGTCGTATGTTGTATGCTACACTGACGGAGTCATCCATGGGTGATGGGAGTTGCCGTCATGAGGAAACTGGAAATCAGCGACACGGAGGTCATGGGTGTTGCGATACGCCAGGAGATCGAGCGCAATGACGAGTCCCGGTACGATCACCGTCTGCACGGCGTCTTGCTGGTGGCGAACGGCATGAGTGCGCGTCAGGCGGCGCTGTGGCTCAACGAGAGCGAACGCACGGTACAGCGCTGGGTCAATCGGTTCGAGGAAATCGGATTTGCCGGATTGCAGGAAGGAGAGCGAGCCGGGCGTCCGAGTCGGTTGACTGATGCGCATTGGCAGTCCCTGGAGCGCGACTTGCGGCGCAATCCGCGTGACTTCGGGTTTGCCCAGACCCTGTGGGATGGCAAGCTGCTGGCCGAGCATTTGCGCCAGCGTTATCAGGTCGTGTTGGGGACGCGCCAATGCCAGCGGCTGTTCGGCCGGATGGGATTTCGGCTGCGCAAACCTCGTCCGGTCATCGCCAAGGCCGACCCGGCAGCACAGGCTGCCTTTAAAAAAACTGCGGCGACTGGCCGCCGATCCAAAGGTTGATCTATGGAGTTCCGACGAATGCCACTTCCAGCAACATGGCACACGCTGCCGTATGTGGGTGCCGCCGGAAGACAAAGACCCCATTCTCCTGCATGCGCCCACGCGCAAGTCCGTGGCCTGCTTCGGCGCGGCCAACGTCCGCACCGGCACACTGGTTACCGCCTTCGAGCCAATCTTCAATGGCGAGTCCTTCCAGCGCTTTCTGCTGCGTCCGCTCAAACACCGCTCCCGTGGCAAGCGCCCGGTCCTGGTGCTGGACAATGCCAAGTACCACCATGCCCGCATGCTCCAGTCCTGGCTGCACGCGCACCACAAGGTGCTCACGCTCATGTTCTTGCCCCCATACAGTCCTGAACTCAATCGAATCGAGCGGGTTTGGAAACTCACGCGCCGCATGGCCACCCACAACCGGCACTTTCCGACCCTCGACCATGTCGTCGACGCCGTGCAAGAGCGCTTCAGACTCTGGGCCAGACCCAATCGACAGTTGGCCAGACTATGCGCCATTATTTAAGACGCTATGTATAGTTCCCCACTCCCAGGTGAATCAAGAGAAAAACATGACGCTGGACTTTTCGCCGGCACCTTCACTGCCTCCGTGTGTTCCCGATGGCCATCAACCAGCGGAATAGTCAAATGAATAGTGACAACCCGAGCGCAGGCGAGATTGCTCCCGACGTTCTGCATTGACATAGCCCAGTATGCTGTATTGGGGCTTGCCGTTGCAGCCAGGCGTATCGCAATCTCCAAGCGGGTTATGGGATGCAAACCTCAATGAGTGGGGCCTGATTTTCTGGACAAATGAGTCGACGGTAGTATGACGACTTACAGGAGAGAAGGAAATGGAAAGAATCCCACGCCGGGTACGCCCAGCCAACGAACGCCGCCTGTACTGGGGCGCAAGTTGCTTGAGCATGTTTGGAATGCAGTGCTCGCTGAGGTAGCGATCGTGAGCACTGCCCTTCTTTCGCTACGGAAAGGAGTGAGCCGAAGCGGCGGTGACTTGCTGACACTAGCAAGGTGACGAAGTCCGCAGGAAACGGGGCTTGCGGCGAAGCGGTTACGCCAAGATGAGCCTCTAGGCTGAGCACGGGATGGTTGAAGAACACGAACCTATTGAAACGCATCTGAGGGTTGAAGTGTCACCCCTGCCCACACCGCTTCACGGGCAGGACACGGATCGGTAGCCGATACACATAGGATCGGCTACCGCGAATGATGGATGGACATGTATGGCAGCCAACAGGGAGGCACGGGGAGCGCGTAGCTAGACCGTGGCATCCGCGACGACTTGCAGAAAGCAATGACAAAGACTGCGATAGGCAACCTCACCCGTGCGTTCGAGTCCAGCATGTGAACTGGGGAAGGCCAGCATAGTTGATAAGGGAGTGTGTCCCCGAGGCTGTGCTGGTTGACGGAGCCCTCGTAGTAGTCGGAGACCGGGAAAGCCGGCCACATGGCGAAGGGGGGCAGTTTGAGTGGCTTGTGTGGTGGATTAACTGACCACAATGAGGTGAAGACCTTTGATAATCAGTGAAATGCAATGCAAGCTGGCGACGTGGTCGACGGATTCGAAAGAACGCAAGTTCGATCGGCTCTTGCGACTCGTTGCCGACAGTACTTGGTTGAGCGAGGCGGCACGCATCACGTTATCATCGAGTGGTGCGAGGACGCCGGGGGTCGACGGCATGACCAAAAGCACAATGGAGGTAAACCTGCTCCACGAGCTGACGGTGATACGTGAAGAATTGCTTGTGGGCTCTTACCAGCCGCTGCCAGCGCGACGCGTTTACATACCGAAAGCCAACGGCAAGCTGCGGCCACTAGGAATTCCGAGCCTGCGGGACCGGATTGTTCAACGGGCCATGTTGATGGCCATGGAGCCAATATGGGAGAGTGATTTCCATGGCGCTTCCTACGGCTTTCGGCCTGCTCGTAGTGTTCACCATGCGATGCGAACGGTCAGGTTGCAATTGACGGAAAGTGGCGAAGATCGCACGGCGGGTCGCTGGGTAATTGAGGGCGACCTGTCCAGCTACTTGGATGTGGCTTCATAATGCACCCCTTGTCATGATGATTGAGTGAAGAGATCTGGTTGATCATCTATGATTCTGATTCGAATGCCTTTTCTCCTTCCGCGAACAACATGAACGGCATCAAGTTCGCCACGCTTTACACGCTGCAACACGGTCTGGCGCGATACGCCGAGCAGTAGTGTGGCTTCGAGCATGGCGACGTAGCCGTGGGGCGCTTCCTCGACGAATCGTGCGCGCAATTGATCAGTAATGCGAATTTGCCATGGTGCGCCCGGCGTGATCTGTTCGCCGGCGATGAGCCCCTCGGCGAGCCAGCGATGAATGGTGGCGGGGGCAACCAAGAGGATCTCGGCGGCTTTGGCGATGGTAACCAGCTCGCCCTGCAGCGTATCCGATGATGGCTCGAAGCGCGCGATGTGGCGATAGCGAAGCAGACTGCCCACATGGTTCGCAGAGAAGCGCTCACCGCGAACCGTCTTGCGTCCTTGCCGGTTGAGAATGCCTGCGATGACCCCGTCTGGATAGTGAGTGGAGAGTCGGCGAACCAGTTCGACGGTGTCTTCGTCAGTACGGATCCGAGCGGGATTGAGGCGGGGCAAACGGAGCGTGAGATGGGCGAGCAGTTCTTCACGTTGCACGGTAATGATGACTTCTTCGAGCAGCGTGCGTAGTAACTCCTTCTTGTCGCGATCGGTCGTCGTGCGCGCGGTCCAAACGCGCTGGAGATCAGCACCAAGAGCACGGATGCGTTGATAATCTTCGGAGCTTAGTTTAACGGGACGCAACTGGCTTTTGCGAAGCAACTCGGCTTGTGCGTGATCGAGTTCACTCAAGCGCAGTTCCCATTCCGCTTCGAGCCCCCGTGCGACAAGCCGATTCTCGGGATCGACAGCACGATATCGACGCTCTGCACGTTGCGCCTCATAGCGCGCTCGTTCGACAGCGAGACGCCATTGCGTCAGCGCCGCCTCATGATCGGATTCGAGGTCTTGTGTGGCCTGCAGCGTCGCTTCAAAGGCAGCGGGCTTGAGCGCTTCCAGAAGTGCTTCCGAGACCGCTTGGTCGATTTGTACCCCGGCGATGCTCAGGCAGTGGACGCCGCGACCATTGACGACGTTATTTCTGGCGCAGTAGTAGCCGGGACGAGCATTTCGTCCGGGATATTGGGTGCGTAGTTTGCGGCCACAGTGGCCGCAACTCGCGATGCCTTGCAACAGGGCGGCGCCTTCTGGCTGGTGCGCTCGGGGACGAATATTGGTGCCGATGCGTGCCTGATTGGCTTCATAGGTGGCCCAGTCAATAAAACCCTCGTGATGTTCATGAATGAGAACTGCCCATTGCGACTGGGGCAATTTCCGACACCGATGTTTAATTTTACCCGCCTCCGTGAGTACGCGTTCGTGGCGACTCTTGCCGTAGACGTAGGCACCCGCGTAGACGGGGCTGGTGAGGATATTGTGGATGCCCGTGTAGGTAGGCGCACCCCAGCGGATTTCCTTGCCGTAGTTGTACTGTGCGGGAAACGATAGCCCTCCGGAGCGAAGCCACAGCCAAACACGGCGCACCGACCGGAGTTCGGCAAAGCGCTCAAAAACGCATCGAATCGCTGCTGTGACAGCGGCATTGGGGTGCAGCAATACCTGACCCTCCTCCTCACCCCAAACGAATCCGGTGGGCAGCCCGCGGCGTAGTTCGCCGCGGGCTGCTTTGTTGCGAATGCCCCCTTCGAGGCGTGCGCGGATGATATGCAATTCGGCTTCGCTCATCGTGCCCTTCAGACCGAGTAACAAGCGATCATTGAACCAAGCTGGATGATAAAGACCATCGGCATCTCCGATCAACGTATCCGTCATCGCACACAGATCGAGCAGGTGGTACCAATCGGAATTATTGCGCGCCAGGCGTGATCCCTATCTTTTGCAGGATGGGGAGCGCCAATTCATTGAGTCGCGTTACGCTGATATCGCCTTTGCCATGAGCAACGCTTGAATGGAGAGCCGGATGCGCCGAGAGGTGCAAGCCCGGTTCGGGGAGAAGAGGCCGGGAAATAGTTCGACTACGCCCGGTCTCTTACTCCACTGCCCACCGATGAGGGTTGGTTGTATCTGGCGGGGAGCAAGGACGTGCACACCTGTGAACTGCTGGGCTGGGCCATGGGAGAGCGCATGACCAAGGCACTCGTCATGCAAGCCCTTCGGGCGGCATGGTGGAAGAAGAACCCCCAACCTGGACTGATTCATCACTCCGACCGGGGCAGTCAATACTGCAGCCAGGCCTATCGCGATCTGCAAGCAGCTTACGGCATGCAAACCTCAATGTCGCGGAAGGGAAATTGCTGGGACAACGCGCCGATGGAAAGCTTCTTTGGCAGTTTGAAGACGGAGAGCCTGCACCACTACCGCTTTGCCACCCGCGAGGCAGCCCGACGGGAAATCTTTGATTACATCGAGGTGTTTTACAACCAGATCAGACGGCACGCCAAGATAGGTTATCTGGCACCCGCTGAGTTCGTGAAACGATATTATGCAAACCTGGAAAAGGCAGCATGATGAGCGCGACTTATTTGTCCTCCAAAACGGACCTCACTCAAGGCATACCATGAACTCTGAAAGGAGCCGGTATGCCACGCAAGAAAAAGGTAGCGCGGGTGGCTGAGGCGCCGATCCGCATCGACCCTGAGGTGTTGCAGGAGCTGATTCCCGGCCCTGTGTCGGCGGCCGGGGTAGAGTCGATCTTCCAACAGTTGAAGAAGGCGCTGCTGGAACGGGCGTTGAACGCAGAGCTGAGCCACCACTTGGGCTATCCGAATGGCGACGCCCCGGCCGAGAAGGTCGGCAACCACCGCCCCGGCCACCCGCGCCCGCACGTGTATCGCAAGCCGGACTAAACTCGGCATCAATAAGGCCGCTTACCGAATATAATTGACACCGGCCCGATTCGGTCGGGTCGCCTCATCCATATTGATGTGAAATCACCATGTCTGAAACCAACCATGAATTGCAAAACGACGTCGCCAGGCTCATCGTCTGTGCCTTAAATCTCGACATAAGTCCGGAAGAGATTCAGCCCGATGCCCCCCTTTACGGCGAGGGACTCGGGCTCGATTCCATCGACATTCTGGAAGTGGCCCTGGTTGTTTCCAAGCATTTCGGTTTCCAGTTACGCTCCGATAATGCGGACAACGTCCGCATCTTCGGTTCCCTCGCCAGCCTGACCCAGCACATTGCGGCAAACAGAACAAAATGACTTCGACCCTGGTGCGCGCGGTTCGCTGGATCGTCATCGCCGCCGGGTGCATTGGTTATCCTGTGCTGGCGCATTACAGCGCCACCACATCGGCGGCCGCCACCTTCCCGTCCCTGGGGGTAGCGGTCTCCCTGACGCCTTCCCTGGCCATCCTGCTCTGGCTGACCTGGCGTTCGCCCATGCGGCCGGCCATGTTGCTCTTGTGTGCGGTCGTGGGTGTGGTGCTGTGGGGGTTCTGGGGCGTGCTGGAGCGAAATTTCAGCTGGGTCTATTTCCTTCAGCACGCCGTCACTTATGCCATGCTGGCCGCCGTGTTCGGAGTCACCCTGGCACCCGGGCGGCAGCCCTTGTGCACCCGCTTTGCCGAAGCGGTACACGGCAGCCTGGCGCCCGAGGAGGTCCGTTATTCGCGCCAGGTCACGCTGGCGTGGACGCTGTTTCTTCTGGCGATCAGCCTGGTTTCCAGCCTCCTGTTCTTCTTGGTCAGCATCGAGGTCTGGTCGGTTTTCGCCAATTTCCTCTCCTTTCCGCTGGTTCTGCTGATGTTTGCCATCGAATACGGGGTGCGCCGGCGCAAGCTGCCACACCAGAAAAAACACAGCATCCTGGACGGTATGCGTGCCTACTGGAAAACCCCGGCCGCGCGCCCGGGCATTTCCCCACATACCCGTTAGGCTGCTTTCTTGCTGTCCATGACGACCCTCCCGCTCATCGCCCATCGCCGCCTCGATGCCGGCATGGCCTGGCGCGGCAGTACGCCGGTCAGCGTCAGGCAGTTTCTGGGCGAGGTCGAGCACGTCGCCGGCCAGCTGCCGCCGGGGCGGCATGTGCTCAACCTGTGCGGCGACCGCTACCGTTTCACCGTCGCCCTTGCGGCGTGCATCGTCAGCGACCGCATCAGCCTGCTGCCCTCCACCCATACCCCGGAGATGGTCCGGCAAATGCAGAGAATCGCCCCGGATGTCTTCTGCATCGTGGACAAAGATGATGGTGGCGTTGACCTGCCCGCCGTCCGCTATCCCGAATCGGCGCCGCCACCCGCGCCCAACCCGGCCATCCCCGACATCAATTGCGAACAAGTCATCGCACTGGTCTTTACTTCCGGTTCCACCGGCGTGCCGGTGCCCCACGCCAAGCGCTGGGGCAGCCTGGTGCGCAACGTGCGGGCTGAGGCGGAACGCCTGGGCGTCGGCGCCGCCCATGCCATCGTCGGTACTGTCCCGCCCCAGCACATGTACGGCCTGGAATCCACCGTCCTGATGCCGCTGCAAAGCGGCGCCGTGCTGCATGCCGGCCGCCCCTTCTACCCGGCGGACATCTGCGCCGCCCTGGCGAGCCTGCCGCGTCCGCGGGTGCTGGTCACCACCCCTTACCACCTGCGCGCCCTGCTCACGGATCAGGCAACGCTGCCGGCGGTCGACCAGCTTCTCTCGGCCACCGCCCCGCTGTCGCAAGACCTGGCCCGGGAAGCCGAGAGCCGTTTTGGCGCCCCGCTCCACGAGATCTACGGCTGCACCGAGACCGGACAGCTCGCCTCGCGGCGCACTGCGGCCGGCCTCGAATGGCAAACTCTGGCGGGCGTCCGTCTGCGCCGCGACGGGCAGACGCTGTGGGCCGAGGGCGGGCACATCGACAGCCCGACCTGCCTCGCCGATGTCATCGACCTCACCGGCGACGGCCCGGTGTCGATCACTTTCCTGCTGTATGGCCGCCATGCCGACCAGGTCAACATCGCCGGCAAGCGCACCTCGCTGGCCTACCTCAACCATCAGTTGACCGCCATCTCGGGGGTGCAGGATGGCGTGTTTCTGCTGCCCCGGGAGGACAGCCCGGACAGGATCCACCGCCTCACCGCCGTGGTGGTCGCCCCCGGCCTTACCCCGGCGGCCCTGACCCAGGCCCTGCGCGAGCGCATCGACCCGGTCTTTCTGCCGCGCCCCCTGCTGTTCGTCGACGCTCTGCCGCGCAACGCCACCGGCAAGCTCCCCAGCCAGATCACCCAGGAACTTCTGGCCGCCCTGCACGCTGAGGCCACGCCTGGGATGCCGGCATGAGCGAACACGTCATGCCCTTGCCCATCCCTGCCGACCACCCGGCCTATGCCGGGCACTTCCCCGGCCGGCCCATCCTCCCCGGCGTGGTTCTGCTCGACGCAGCGCTGCACGCCCTGGTGGAATGGCAGGGCATGCAGGCCACGCCGGGAATGCCGGGGTCGGCGCAACTCAAGTCGGCAAAGTTTCACAGCCCGGTTCAGCCCGGCGAGGCCCTGACCCTGCACACCACCGAGTCGCCGGCGGGCGGCTTCCGCTTCGAGATCCGCGGTATTGATAGCCGTGGCGGCGAGCGCAGCGTGGCCAGCGGCGCCGTTGTTTTTTCGCAGGTGCCCCAGGCATGAACGTCCCGGCACCGGAGATCTTGCCGCGAGCGGAGTGGGCCCGGCGCCCGGAGCGAAGCAACAGGCCCATGCTGCGCCTGATGACCTGGATATCCCTGCGCCTGGGTCGTGCCCCTGCCCGTGTTGTGCTGGCCGGCATCAGCCTCTACTTTCTGATTTTCGCACCTGCCGCCAAGGCTGCTTCGCGCGCCTATCTGCGCCGGGCGCTGGGTCGGGAACCCCGACTCACCGACCTGTTCCGGCACTTCCACAGCTTTGCCTCCACCATCCATGACCGGGTCTTCCTGCTCAACGCGCGTTTCGACCTGTTTCGGGTGGAGGTGCACGGAGAGGACGTCATCAAGGCGGTGCTGGCCGCCGGACGCGGCGCCATCCTGATGGGCGCGCACATGGGCAGCTTCGAGGTCGTGCGCGCCATCGGCCGCCGGCAGCCCGGCCTCAGGGTGGCCATGGTCATGTACGAGGAAAACGCCCGCAAGCTCAATGCCGCGCTGGCCGCCATCAACCCGGCGGCGGTGCAGGACATCATCCCCCTGGGGCATATCGACTCGATGCTGCGGGTGCAGGCCTGCCTGGACGAGGGCATGGTCCTCGGGGTGCTGGGTGACCGTATTCTCGGCGGCGATCCGACCCTGCGTGTTCCCTTCCTGGGGGCGGACGCCGAGTTTCCGGTCGGCCCCATGCGGCTGGCCGCCATGCTCAGGCGTCCGCTGCTGTTCATGACCGGGCTCTACCTGGGCGGCAATCGCTACGCCATCCACTTCGAGCGGCTGGCCGATTTCAGCGACGTCGAACGGACCGGCCGCGATGCCGCCATCCGGTCCGCCGTGGTGGCATATACGGCCTGCCTGGAACGCCATTGCCGCGCAGCACCCTACAACTGGTTCAACTTCTTCGATTTCTGGCGCCCGAAGGCCGCCGGCTAAGACATGACCCGGCTTACGCGGCCCCACCTTCGGCGGTTCGCCCTTGTCTGGCTGGCGCTGCTGGTCAGCCCCATCGTTCAGGCCGCACCGCTGGGTATCGCCCAGCTCATGGATAGTCTGGCGAAAAACCCGCAAGGGGCGGCCACCTTCACCGAGAAGAAATTCATTTCCATCCTCGACCAGCCGGTCGAGTCTTCCGGAGAACTGCTGTTCATCGCGCCGGCCCGCCTGGAAAAGCGCACCCTGAAACCGAAGCCCGAGACCATGGTGCTCGACGGCGACACCCTCACCCTTGAACGCGGTCAGCGCAAACACGTCCTCCAGCTCAAGGATTACCCGGAGGTGGCTGGCATGATCGAGAGCATTCGCGCCACCCTGGCGGGGGATCGCAAGGCCCTGGAACGTGTTTACCACCTGGCCCTGGACGGCAGCCTGGAACGCTGGACCCTGGTGCTTACCCCCCTCGATCCCAAGGTCGGTGCCGTCATTGCGCGCATCCGCATGGAGGGGGTCAAGGACGTGGTGCGCAGCGTCGAGATTACCCAGGCGGATGGCGACCGTTCAGTGATGACCATCGAGAAGCCGGCGCCGCAGTAATGGGCCACACTCGCCGCCGTGGCATCACCGCCATCGTGCTATGGTTGATTTTCTTGCTGGCCTGTGCCGGCATCATCAGCCGCACCCACTTCACCACCGACTTGTCGGCATTTTTGCCACGCGCGCCCACGCCCGAGCAGCAACTGCTCATGGATCAACTCCGCGACGGCCTGGCCTCGCGCCTGATTCTGGTTGGCATCGAAGGCGCCGATGCACCGACCCGCGCCCGGCTTTCCAGGCAGATCGCCCAGCGTCTGCGCGCCGACCGCACTTTTGTCAGCGTCAATAATGGCGAGCCCGTTAACACCGAACGCGACCGTATTTTCCTGTTCAACAATCGTTACCTGTTGAGCCCGGCCGTGACGCCTGCACGCTTTAGCGCAGACGGCCTGCATGCCGCCTTGAGCGACAGCATCGACCTGCTGGCCTCGCCTGCCGGAGTGCTGGTCAAGTCCATGCTGCCGCGCGACCCGACCGGGGAAATGGTGCAATTACTCGAGCAGCTCGACAGCGGCTCCCAGCCGAAGCTGGTGGAGGGGGCATGGGCATCACGCGATGGCACGCGCGCCCTGATGCTGATGCAAACGCGCGCCGCGGGAAGCGATACCGATGCCCAGCAGCACGCCATGGCCGCCATTCGGCAGGCGTTCGACCAGGCACCCAGCGCGACCCCATCCACCAGACTGGTGATGACCGGTCCCGGCGTGTTTTCGGTGACGTCACGCGACACCATCAAGCGCCAGGTCACCCGCCTGTCCGTCATCAGCCTTGCGCTCATCGCCACGCTGCTATTACTCGTTTATCGTTCCTTCAGCGCACTGACATTGGGGTTGTTGCCCGTTGTCAGCGGTGTTCTGGCCGGCATCACGGCGGTCAGCCTGGGCTTTGGCGCGGTGCACGGCATCACCCTGGGATTTGGCACCGCCCTGATCGGCGAGGCCGTGGATTATTCAATCTACCTGTTCGTCCAATCGGAACAGAGCAGTGCGGATCATCAAGACTGGATCAAGCGCTTCTGGCCCACCATTCGCCTCGGCGTGCTGACTTCGATATTCGGCTTTGCTTCGCTGCTGCTGTCCGGATTTCCAGGTTTGGCGCAACTCGGCTTGTATGCCATTGCCGGGCTGATCGCGGCCGCAACGGTGACGCGCTTCGTCCTGCCTTCGCTGCTGCCCGCAAACTTTCACATTCATGATGTCTCGGTTATCGGCCTCGCCCTGTCTCGTGTCGTACAACGCGCTGCTGCGCTGCGCTGGCCTGCGGTGGTGGTGGTGTTGGCGGCCTGCGCCATCGTGGTCGATCACCGCGCCAGTTTGTGGAATGACAAGATCGCGTCACTCAGTCCGGTGTCGCAAGCGGATGTGGAACTCGACACCCGATTGCGCGCGGACATGGGCGCGCCGGATGTGCGCTACCTGGTCGTCGTACCCGGTGAAAATCAGGAATCCGTATTGCGCGCCTCCGAGCGGGTTTCCACGCTGCTGCAAACACTTGTCGAGCAAGGCGAACTAGCCGGATTCGAAAGCCCCAGCCGTTACCTTCCCAGCACAGCAACGCAACGCGCACGCCAGGCCAGCCTGCCCCCGCGCCCCATCCTGGAAGCACGCCTTGCGCAAGCCGTTCAAGGCCTGCCGGTGCGCGCCCAACTGTTTACGCCGTTTCTGGCCGACACCGCTGCCGCGCGCAGCCAGCCTTTGCTGCGGGCAGCCGATCTGCAGCAGACCTCCATGGCGATGGCGGTCGATGCCTTGCTCATCCAGCAGCAGGGGCAATGGCGCGCCTTGTTGCCGCTGACCGCGCCCGAGAATGTCAGCATCAACGCGGATCATATTCGCGCTGCATTGGGCGCAATGCCCGATGTGCTGTTTGTGGACATGAAGGCGGAATCGGATCGCCTGTATTCCGGCTACCTGCATGAAGCCATTGTGCTGTCGCTCGGCGGGCTGGTCGCCATTATCGCGTTGCTGCTCGTGGTTTTTCGCTCGCCCACGCGCGTGCTGCGCATCATCGCGCCGCTGGCCGCCGCGGTCATTACCGTCACGGCGGGATTAAACATAGTGGGCCAGCAAATGATCATTTTGCATTTGGTGGGTTTGTTGCTGGTGGTCGCTGTGGGCTCCAACTACGCCCTGTTTTTTGATCGGCCTGATCCGCGCACGCCCATCCTGCCGCGCACGCTTGCCTCGATGCTGTTTGCCAATCTCACCACCGTCGCCGGTTTTGGCCTGCTTGCGTTTTCCAAGGTGTCCATCTTGCAGGCGATGGGCGTCACCGTCGCACCGGGCGTTATCCTGGCGTTGATTTATTCGGCGATTTTTGCCCGGCGATCCGATGGGTGATTCAAGCTGGCAACCCACACTGTTGATCCGCGCATCCGTCGTGCTGCATGGTCTGGCGTTGGTGGCCGTGATCGCCGAACCCGCGCAATGGCGTTGGGCGTTAGCCGCCGTGGTGATCAACCACCTGTTGCTTGCCGCCGCCGGCCTGTGGCCGCGCAGCAACTGGCTGGGACCGAACTGGACGCGGCTGCCCGCCGCCGCGGCGGCCAGAAATGAAATCGCCCTGACCATCGACGATGGCCCCGACCCCCTCATCACCCCGCAGGTGCTGGATATTCTGGATCGATATGCCGCACACGCCACTTTTTTCTGTGTGGGCGAGAAAGCGGCACGCTATCCGGACTTATGCCGGGAAATCGTACGCCGGGGCCATGCCGTGGAGAACCATAGCCAGCACCACCGCCATCTTTTTTCGCTGCTGGGCCCGCGTGGTTTCATGCGCGAATTACAGGCCGCACAAAGCACCCTCAGCCAGATTACCGGCCAGCGCCCCGTGTTTTTTCGTGCCCCTGCCGGCCTGCGCAATCCTTTTCTCGACCCCGTGCTGGCGCGACTCGGCTTGACGCTCGCCAGCTGGTCGGCGCGGGGTTTCGATACCCGGATCGGTGACGCCGAGCGTGTCAAGCATGCACTATTGCGTGGGCTGCGGCAGGGCGCTATTTTGCTGTTGCACGATGGCAATGCTGCACGGTCACCCCGTGGCATTCCGGTTATTTTCGACGTGCTGCCTGCCGTGCTGGAGTCGGCGGCGGCTGCCGGGCTGCGTTTTGTCAGCTTGCGTGACGCCCTGTCATGAGCGTCACGCTACGCATGAGTCAGCACTGCCGCACGCCGGAGAACAGGCCTTGAAATACAGTCAGCAAACGCCCTGGTACCAGCAGATTGCAGCGGCCATCGCCCAGCATGGGGTTCTGAAAGCGATAGGAACGCCGCTTTTTATCGGCCTGTTTTTCGGTGCGTATTTCTACGTGCTCAAAGACCCGGCCTACCCGACCACGGTGATGCCCTTCACCTGGCTGGACCGGATGATCAGTTTCCAGCCGTGGGCGATGCCGCTGTATGTCTCATTGTGGGTGTATGTTTCCCTGCCCCCGGCATTGCTCGCGACGCGACGCGAACTCTATCGTTACGGCTTGGCGATGGCCGGAACCTGCCTGGTGGGGCTGATTGCCTTTTACTTCTGGCCCACCGCGGTCCCCGCAGCCGATATTGACTGGGCCCGATATCCTGAAGTGAATTTCCTTAAACACGTCGATGCCGCAGGCAATGCCTTCCCTTCGCTGCATGTCGCAACTGCCATTTTTTCGGGGGTCTGGCTGCATCACCTGCTGCGTCGATTCGGCGCTCCGCTGTGGAGTCGGCTGTTCAACTGGGTGTGGTGCACCGGCATCATTTATTCCACCCTCGCCACCCGCCAGCATGTGGCGGTAGATGTTTGGGGCGGCCTTCTGGTGGGGGGAGTGGCAGCCTGGCTGTCATTGCGCCACCGCGCATACGCAGCGCGAACATCCGGGCGGATTTGAAGGAAACCGGCCTGTAGAATTGAAAGTTTGCTTCATCTGGATTGGTCTACTTGTTGAATTCGCTCTGGCTTTCCCACTTCACCGCAACCAGTGCCATCGGTCGCGGCCTTGAACCCACTCACGACGCACTGCGTCAGCAGCGCGGCGGGCTGGCGCCGTGCGCCTTCGACACGGTCGATCTGAGCACGTTTGTCGGCGAGGTTGCGGGTGTGGATAGCGTGCAGCTTCCCGCGCACCTGGCCGACTTTGACTGCCGTAATAACCGCCTCGCCTGGCTGGGCCTGCAGCAGGATGGTTTCAGTGCCGCCGTCGAAGCCGCCATCGCGCGCTACGGCCGGCGACGGGTCGGCGTGCTGCTCGGCACCAGCACCTCCGGCATCCTGCAGACCGAACAGGCCTACCGCCGCCGCGATCCGGTGACCGGTGTCCTGCCGGACGATTTCCACTATCGCACCACGCACAACACCTATTCGGTGGCCGACTTCGTGCGCAGCGCCTTCACCCTGGAAGGCCCGGCCGTGGTGGTCTCCACCGCCTGCTCGTCGAGCGCCAAGGTGTTCGCCTCGGCTGCGCGGATGATCGCGGCCGGCCTGATCGACGCCGCCATTGTCGGCGGCGTCGACTCCTTGTGCCTGACCACCCTATACGGCTTCAACTCGCTGGAACTGCTTTCTTCCGAACCCTGCCGGCCCTACGACACGGATCGCAACGGCCTCTCCATCGGCGAGGCGGCGGCCTTCATTCTGCTGGAGCGCCCGGCCGACAGCCTCGATGCCGATGCCGTGCTGCTGCTGGGGGCGGGCGAATCGAGCGATGCCCACCACATGTCATCGCCGCACCCGGAAGGCCTGGGGGCGCACATGGCAATGGCCGCCGCCCTGAAGGCAGCGGGCGCGCAGGCGGCCGACATCGATTACATCAACCTGCACGGCACCGCGACGCCGAGCAACGATGCCGCCGAGGGCAAGGCGGTGGCCGCGCTGTTCGGCAACCAGGTGCCATGCAGCTCCACCAAGGGCGCCACGGGCCACACCCTGGGCGCAGCCGGTGGCCTCGAGGCGATCATCAGCACCCTGGCCCTGCGGCATGGCTTCTTGCCGGGCGGAGTCAACAGCCGTCGCGTCGACCCGGGCATTGCCATCCAGTACCTGACCGCGAACCAGCAGCGTGCGCCGCGCCGGGTGCTGAGCAACTCCTTCGGTTTTGGCGGCACCAACTGCAGCCTGGTGCTGGGCAGGGCGGGTTGACATGAAGCTGACCACCTACCTCGACGGCATCGGCCTCCTCGGCCCGGGACTCGACAACTGGCCGGCTGCGTGTCCCATCCTGGCTGGCGCCGCCCCCTACGAATCGCGGCCTATCGCCGTGCCACCGCCGCAGTCTCTGCCCCCTGCCGAGCGCCGGCGTACGGGCACTGCGGTCAAGGTGGCGTTGGCCGTGGCACAAGAAGCCTGCGCCGCCGGGCAACTCGATGCCCGGTGCCTGGCCGCAGTGTTCGCCTCCTCCGGTGCGGATGGAGACAACTGCGACGCCATCTGCAAGGTGCTGGCTTCCGAGGATCGGCACATCTCGCCGACCCGCTTTCACAACTCGGTGCACAACGCTCCGGCGGGCTACTGGGGCATCGCCTCCAGGGCGATGACACCGGCCACGGTCCTGTGCGCCTACGATGCCAGCTTCGGCGCCGGCCTGCTGGAGGCGATGAGCCAGGTCAGCATGGAGAACACCGGCTGCCTGCTGGTGACCTACGAGTCGCCCTATCCCGAGCCCCTGCACGCCAAACGCCCCCTGCCCTCCGCGTTCGGCATCGCCCTGGCCCTGATGCCGGAGCGAAGCGCCCAGTCGCTGGCCCGCATTCAGGCCCGCCTGAGCGATGCCGCGCCCGATGCGCTGGCAGACCGTAAACTCGAAACTCTGCGACGCGCCATCCCCGCGGCGCGCGGGCTGCCGTTGTTGCAGGCCGTGGCGCAGGGGAATGCAGGCGAGGTCGTCCTGGATTACCTGGCGCCGCTGCAGCTGGCCGTGGCGATTGAACCATGCCGCTAGATCACGCCTGGCTGCTCGCCCACCTCCCGCACCAGGGCAGTATGTGTCTGCTCGATGCCGTCTCGCATTGGAATGCCCGTCGCATCCGCTGCACGGCGAGCAGCCACCGCCTCGCCGACAATCCTCTGCGCGCGCACGATCGTTTGGGCGCGGTCTGCGGCATCGAGTACGCGGCGCAGGCCATGGCCGC
>JBAUMF010000115.1:0-11403 GCA_049578545.1 Thiobacillaceae bacterium | reverse complement strand
ACCAAGGAAAAACTGAGAGCCGCCGCAACGGAACACATGCAGAAACTGGCGCAATCTCCCAAGCGCGTCAGAACCTATTTCCAAGACCCGCGTGTTAAGTATGCAGCTTGATACTATTTGCTGGCCGGATCAATAGTAAGAATGGTGTAAGCCTCCGCCTCTATGATTACACCCTGAAAGAGCAAGATTCTCTTGCTTTTTTGAAACCTTAAATACTCTGGAGATTGTAATGAACAAACTGATCGCTGCCCTGATTTTTTCCGCTTTTGCTGGTTCCGTAATGGCTGCTGACGCCCCCGCGGCCGATGCGGCCCCTGCTGCTACCGCCGCTGAAAAGCCCGCCGCCGCCCCCAAGAAAGCCATGCACAAGAAGCACCATACGGCCGCCAAGAAAATGGATAAGGCCGCCGCAAAAATGGATGAGTCCGCCGAAAAAATGGATACGTCCGCCGCAAAAATGGATGAGTCCGCCGCAAAAATGGATGAGTCGACCGCTCACAAAAAAGCCGTGCACAAGAAGCACCATACTGCCAAGAAGCACCATACTGCCAAGAAAAAAGCGATGGAAAAGAAGGACGACGCTGCTGCTCCCGCCGCCCAGTAATCCGGCATCAACAGCAAAATCGCCCTGCCTAGGCAGGGCGATTTCTATTTTGGCGTCGCTGCCGTCTGCCAGTCAGGGAAACAGCGAATTCCACCAGCGCTTGCGGTTGTTGGGGGTGACTTCCGGCATCAGCTCCACGGGTGGCTGCAAACTCATGATCCAGCCTGGGAAGATATGCTTGCCGCTGGACCCGCAACTCAGGCCGAGATTATTGGGGTCATATATCTTGATGAAGCTGGGCTTTTCCAGGTCGTCCGCATAGACAATGCCACAGTAATCTTCTTCATGTTCGCGTTGCAGCAACGTGCCAATTTCGCGAATGAACCGTTCGACTTCGTCTGCGCTTGCCATTGAATCCGGCAACTGATGGCCGACGGGGTAAAGGTACCAGCCAGCCTGACGATCGAGCCTGGACCAGAATGCATTCAGTTGATCCCAGGACAGGATGTTGTAGAGCAGGCCCTGGTACTTGGCAAGGAATCCCGTTTCCGCATCCATACAGCCTCCCGTTACCCGCATATTTACAGAAAACAAAACCGGCAACCGCCGGCTTTCTCATAGCCAATACACATCATTTATATGATAGCTACTAGAGATCAGACTTATTGAACCAGCTGACAAGTGGCAGGATCGAGGCCGGTTACTTGCCCATCTGTTTCTCGCGAATCTCCTCAAGTGTTTTGCAGTCAATACACAGGCTTGCGGTAGGACGGGCCTGAAGACGCTCCAACCCGATTTCCACGCCACAGGATTCGCAATAGCCGTAATCACCCGAGTCGATCTTGCCAATGGTTTCGTCGATCTTCTTGATCAGTTTGCGCTCCCGGTCCCGGTTGCGCAATTCAAGCGCCATGTCCGATTCCTGGGTAGCGCGGTCGTTGGGGTCAGCAAACACGGTCGCTTCATCCTGCATGGAGTGAATCGTCGTATCGATATCCTGTGACAGCTCCGCTTTCCAGCCCAACAGGATTTTGCGAAAATGATCCTGTTGCTTCGCATTCATGTATGCCTCACCTTTTTTGGGTTTGTAAGGCTCAAAGCGTTTAATTGTTTCAGTCGCCATAGTTCTCCAACGTTCAGGCTGGGCGGAAAAGGGTAGAACTTACCGTTTTCCCCTGTTTTTCGCAACCTTTTCACCGTTTCAAAGCAAGAATTAATACTATGTCCCTGCATGCGCTGATCTTTGACGTCGATGGCACCCTTGCCGACACAGAACGGGACGGCCATCGTGTCGCCTTCAACGCCGCTTTTCGTGAATTTGGCCTGGACTGGGAATGGAATATTTCTCTCTACGGCAGGCTGCTGGCAATCACCGGCGGCAAGGAAAGAATGAAACATTTTGTAGAGGCCTATCGGCCTGATTTCAAGCGGCCAGCGCATTTCGACCGCATGATCACCGACCTGCACAAGGCCAAGACGCTTCACTACACCAAATTGTTGGCCGCAGGTGGCCTGCCGATGCGGCCGGGCGTTGCACGCCTTCTGGCAGAAGCAAGGGTTGCCGGCTTGCGTTTAGCCATCGCCACGACAACCACGCCTGACAATGTCACCGCTTTACTCACTCACAGGCTGGCACCTGACGCCGAGTCATGGTTCGAAGTCATCGCAGCCGGAGACATCGTGCCAGCGAAAAAACCTGCACCGGATATTTATTTTTGGGCTCTGGACAAATTGAATCTCAAGGCGGAAGACTGCCTGGCATTTGAGGATTCGGAAAACGGCATCCGCGCCAGCACAGGAGCAGGGTTAAAAACCCTGGTGACGATCAATGACTACACGGTCGACCATGACTTTACGGGCGCAGCTGCGGTGCTGACTGATCTGGGTGAAGCAGAAGCGCCCGCAAAAGCGCTGTCAGGCTTATGGGCAGGTGAAGAAGGCTATGTCAGCGTAGAAAGCCTGCGGAAGCTCCACAGAACCTGATCCGGAGTTGGAATTAACCGTGGAGCAAAGCCGCCTCGAGCGTATTCTCCAGCAGCGTCGCGACCGTCATCGGACCGACGCCCCCGGGCACCGGAGTAATCCAGCCAGCCCGCTCAAGAGCTGCAGAAAAACCGACGTCACCACAGATCTTCCCATCCGGCAGCCGGTTGATCCCGATATCAATCACCATCGCGCCAGGCTTGACCCATTCACCCTGAACCAGGCCAGGTTTGCCTACGGCCGCGACCACAATATCCGCACGCTCCACTTCTGCTTTCAAATCTCTGGTGAAACGATGGCATATCGTCACCGTGCAGCCTGCAAGCAAAAGCTCCAAGCCCATCGGTCTGCCGACATGATTGGACGCGCCCACGACGACAGCCTGTTTTCCCTTGAGATTTTCCCCCGTGGCTCTGAGCAACGTCATGACACCTCGGGGCGTACAAGGCCGCAGCGTGGGCATTCGTACCGCCAGCCGGCCGATGTTGTACGGGTGAAATCCATCCACATCCTTGTCCGGCCGGATTCGCTCAATCACCGTTTCAGGATCGATATGCACCGGCAGGGGCATCTGTACCAGAATGCCATCGATCGTTGCATCCGCATTCATGGCATCGATCAGCGCGAGCAGTTCAGCCTGTGAAGTGGATTCAGCCAGATCGTGCGAAACGGAATGAATGCCTGCACGCTGGCACGCGCTGCGCTTATTGCGCACATAGATGGATGACGCCGGGTCGTGCCCGACCAGAATGACTGCCAGCCCCGGCGCACGCAATCCTTGAACCTGCCGCTCCGCCACCTTGTCTGCCACAGCGGCAATCAGTGCATCGGACATGGTTTTGCCGTCAAGCAGTTGGGCAGTCATGACAGGGTGGAGGCTGTTGAAAGGCTTTGATTCTAACCCAAGCGAAATTGACCTGCCCCAAACTTATCAGGCATAATTCGCGGTCTTTCGGGGTGTAGCGCAGCCCGGTAGCGCGCCTGCTTTGGGAGCAGGATGTCGGAGGTTCGAATCCTCTCACCCCGACCATCGGATAGCTGCCTGATTTTGGTTTATGTCCCGAGTGCCCGCAGCAGTTCAAACTGCCCGTAGCTCAGTTGGATAGAGCATCGGCCTTCTAAGCCGAGGGTCACAGGTTCGACTCCTGTCGGGCAGGCCAGTTTGGCCATTGTTCACGGTGGTGGCTGTAGCTCAGTTGGTAGAGTCCAGGATTGTGATTCCTGTTGTCGTGGGTTCGAGTCCCATCAGCCACCCCAATATTCATGCGGGTTTGAGTATTCTTTAACGCCGTCTGTGACCCAGAATATTAGACACCTGTCTAATATTCTGCTGATAACTTCATAAAGCTGGGGCCTTCATGCTAACAAGTGATAAAGCAATTGTTGACTAAATTACCGGGAATAGCTCGTTCGATTCGTTCGCGCCCCTCATCGCTGTCAGCGCGCCCAACCGCCAACTCAAACACTTAGTCAGTCACCATGACCGACAACCGACAATCTTGTCCGATACGCGCATCCCGGGCGCAGTCAACTCATCGTTGCGCCTGACCCAAGGACACACCTACAAGACCCAGAACCATGGAAAGCGAAACAGACCTTCAAAAGGCTGAAAAGCTGTTCTTTCTGAAGCCGCCAAAATGCTTTGCCCTGGAAGAGATCGACGAAGCTCTAATTTCTGATGAGGAAATACGCTCAGTATTCGCAGTATTCAAATCCACATTGATTGAAGTCACTCGCGTCATCCAGGTCTTTTACAACATGGCGATGTCGGCCACAATTGACGATGAATTAAACAGGCTTTTCATTTCGACACTCCTCAAAACGAAGGCCGAGTTTTTACGGGCAAAGGCAGCGGACTTAGATGGGGTGGAAATACCTGACGACGAAGAACTTCGCGCTGAAGCAGGACGTCGCACCGTGGAAGAGTGGCAATCAACAGAACGTGGTGACGAACTACTTCAGAAGGCATCCGCACGTTTAGTCTCCCAATGGAAGTCGACACCTGAACTAATCGCCGATACAAACAGCGCCGCTCTTAGACAGAGCAGCGTCATGTTATGGAGCGCATGTGAAAACCTTCTTCGGGAGTTTTTCCGCATTTTGCTTAATCGGGAACCTGCGCTAGCAACAAGCCTCTTCAAGAACGACGAGACAAAGCGACTTTGGAACCCACGAGACTTTTCGCTTGACCTGATCGAGGCAGTTAACTTTAACGTCCAGCATAGCATGGGAAATATTTTGCTTGATATCAATCCGATGATTAGTCTTAAAGCGTTTAAGGCTGGATTTTCCGTGCTTGCGAATGGTGATGAAGTTCTGTCAAAGACTTTGAAATCAACCGAGATACATAATCTATTTGCTCTACGTAATCTCATTGCTCATCGAAATGGGTTCATCGACCAACAGTTCTTGTCGGAGTCCAGTTTTATCGGGACAGCCGGAGAAAAGATCAAGCTGGAACCTATCCACTTTGAGCAAGCTTATATGGCCGCAAAGTCAATCGGAGTCGCAGTCCATCAGCACGCTTTGAGGCGTCAAGAGCCCCTTACAGTTAAATTACCTCCGGCAAAGCCGGAGGCTTATTGGGTGAGCGCCTCAAAGGCGCCGATAAAATCGTGAGCCGCCTGAAGGCGGCAGGGCAACACTCCTTCTCCCTTGACGGGGGAACGTTGGGATGGGGGTGAGAAACTTCTACTTGCTTCGGACACTATTTCACCCCCACCCTAGCCCTCCCCCATCAAGGGGGAGGGAAACGGGGACGCCACAAGCGCCATACATTCCCAACCGCCGCATAGGTCAAACCTCTTGGAGTCCCCCGGCAAAGCCGGGGGCTTACCTCACTGAGTTATAGTTTCAAAAGGTTCATGACAACCTCCCATCTTCTTTATTGGAATGTTACCCAACGAATCGATCAAGTTATTCAGTTTCGATCTATCGTAGTGGGGTTACCCTCTTGAATTCTCGATGTTTCCTTGCCAAATTTGGCAATGTATTCGGCGGCGTAATCCCCGCCACGAACATCAAAGCCGTGTTCATTGATCTGTCCCAGCCCGGCCTTGATAACCGCCTTGGCCCGCAAATCACGGGCACTGCTTACTACTTCGGCAGCGTCTTCATGTTTGCCAACGAACAGCAGGACGTGAATGTGAGGGTATCCGATCTTTCCACAGTCCCACGATTTCATCAGGGTTGGCGGTGATTCATTCGTAATCGCGAAGACTGCAGCGATGAATCAATGATGTCGCGAGCACATCCATCGTCCATCCAGCCGACAACCTTCAGTGCTTCTTTCATTCACGTGCTCGCTTGATGAACGAGGCTCCACTTCCGGCTTAACGGCCCAATCTGTCATGTACGTCGAGTTAATTCAGCGCCCAGGCCAGCTTGCGCCGATATTCGCTGACCAGTGGATCGCTCCCCAGCAAGGTAAACAGATTCAGCATGGTTTTGCGCCCGATATCGTCTTCGAATCCACGGTCCCGCCGGGTGATCTCCAATAGCTGATCAAAGGCCAGGGCATAATTTCCAGTTGCTGCATAGTAATTGGCAAGTTTCAGACGGGCTTCGAGATCGTTTTCATTTGCTGAAAGACGCGACAGCAAGTCTTTTTCATCCACACCGCTTTCGGCACTTGCAGCAAGATCAAGCTTTACCTTGAGTTGCATCGCCCTCGAACTGGACGCAGCGTCTCCCTTGATGCTTTCGAGCAGGCGCTGCGCTTCGCCGTTTTCTCCTAACGTTGCCAGCGCTTCAGCCGCATCCAGTCTCACCCATTCGTTCTGTGGATCAAGCTTGGAGGCTTCCGCCAGAATTTGCAGTGCGCCGGCCGCATCTCCGCTCGCCAGTTTTTCTGCCGCCTGGGCCCGAAGAGTTTCTGCCGGGCTGGGGATCAGCTTGTCCAGCCATTGACGCACTGCCGATTCCGGTAGCGCACCCGAAAACTCATCAGTCACTTCACCATTCACCACGGCCTTGACGGCAGGAATGCCCCGCACACCGAATTGCGCAGACAGTTCCTGGTTCTCGTCCGCATTGACCTTGGCCAGCAAGAACTTGCCGCCATACTCCTCTGCCAGCTTTTCCAGAATAGGCTTGAGCGACTTGCAGGGGCCGCACCAGGGCGCCCAGAAGTCCACTACCACCGGGCGGCTGCGTGATTCTTCAATGACGTGTTGTTTAAAGTCGGCCAAACCGACATCCATAGCATGGGTTCCCATGATTGATCCTGTTTGATTAAGTGCCAGAAGGTACTGAATGAAGGACTCTGAAAGCCACGTCCATCTCGATGCTTCACGCAGTTCAATAAAGCAAGGTTAGCTGGTTTCCCATGTTATGGCTATGCTTCAAGTATGCAAAATGGACGACCACAATAGCTCGCCGGAGACCTGCTCGAGGCAAATCGCGGGGCCCCTGAATCAGAGCGTGGCGGCCGGGAGTCGACGATGTGCCTGTGACTTGAGGACCTAACAAGCTGATTTGTGGCTGCCATCAAAGCCAAAATGCCTGAAGGAGATGACAATTCATGAACACTTCTTTTGCGTCCCTTGTATGTTCCATTTTCATATCAGCCTCATGCCTTGTCTGCTCCAACAGGGCCATGGCGGAGGATGAGCATGTCTATATCACCCACGACCTGCCCTACGTCGAGGCTTTGCACCATGGAAAGCGGGTACGCATACAGCGCAATCCGGATACCTTCAACATCATCGATTCGGACTACGCGCTAACCTCAAGGCCATGTCCCCCTTTCTGCATCCAGCCCATGGTATTGGCGCCAGGGGTTGAAACCATAGGCGAACTGGAACTCATGGATTACCTGCGTGACATCCGTGCAGGCAATCAGGACCTGATGGTGGTCGACTCCCGCACCGACGACTGGATCAAGCGAACCGGGGTCATCCCCGGTGCAGTCGTCATTCCCTGGGATCAATTATTCCTTGCCAGGAATGACCCGGAAAAAGTTGCCGAAATTCTGGAAGACAAGTTCAGGGCTCATCGAACTGGGCCGCTCTGGGACTTTTCACAAGCCAAGACTTTGATCTTTTATTGCAATGGTGCCTGGTGCGGCCAGTCCCCCACCAATATCAAGACCTTGCTTTTCCTTGGCTACCCGGCCAACAAGCTCAAATGGTACCGTGGCGGAATGCAGGACTGGAAGTCCCTGGGCCTGACCACCGTTGAACCATGATGTGACTGATCCTGCACAAAACAGGAGCGATGGCGATCCCATGATTGCAGGCCGCAATTGGGCACTTCACCCCTGCCGCTCTTGCCGGTCCCAAACCCCCTCACCCCAACCCTCTCCGCCTGCTTGACCCCCCTCACCCCCGGCCCCTCTCCCCCTGCAATGGGGAGAGGGATTGTGCACTGCGGGGGTTAAATTCGCCGGGCCAGTTCCACTGCCTTGCCGATATAGCTCGCCGGCGTCATCTGCTTGAGTCGGACCTTCTCACCTTGCGGAATCGCCAGCCCGTCAATGAACGCATGCAGGGTTTCCCGGCTGATTCCGCCCTTGCCACGGGTCAGCGCCTTCAGTTGCTCATAGGGATTGGCCACCCCGTAGCGGCGCATGACCGTCTGGATCGGCTCCGCCAGCACTTCCCAGTTGCCATCGAGGTCGGCCGCCAATGCAGCCGGATTGGCCTCCAGCTTGCCCAGGCCGCGCAGACAGGATTCGTAGCCCAACAGGGTGTAGCCCAGCCCCACGCCCATGTTGCGCAGCGCAGTGGAATCGGTGAGGTCGCGCTGCCAGCGTGAAATCGGCAGCTTTTGCGCAAGGTGCGTCAGCATCGCGTTGGCCAGGCCGAAGTTGCCTTCCGCATTCTCGAAATCGATGGGGTTGACCTTGTGCGGCATGGTGGACGAACCCACTTCGCCTTCCTTCACCTTCTGCTTGAAATAGCCGAGCGATATGTAGCCCCAGGCATCCCGGCACAGATCAATAAGGATGGTGTTGGCGCGAACCTGCGCATCGAACAGCTCGGCCATGTAATCGTGCGGCTCGATCTGGATGGTGTAGGGGTTGAAGCCGAGTCCCAGGCTTTCGACAAACCTCTTGCCGAACGCCTCCCAGTCGAACTCCGGGTAGGCGGAAAGATGGGCGTTGTAATTGCCGACCGCGCCATTGATCTTGCCCAGCAACTCGACATCCGCGAGCTGCGCCCTTACCCGCATCAGGCGGTACGCCACATTCGCCAGTTCCTTGCCCAGCGTGGTCGGGCTGGCAGGCTGGCCGTGGGTGTGCGACAGCATGGGCAAGTCTGCCAGGGCATGCGCCAGCCCCTGCAGACGATCGATCAGGATGCCCAGCGAGGGCAGCAGGACTTCTTCCTGCGCGCCTTTCAGCATCAGGCCATGGGACAGGTTGTTGATGTCTTCCGAGGTGCAGGCGAAATGCCAGAACTCGCTGACCTTCGCAATCTCGCCATTGTCCTTGCAGCGCTCCTTCAGGAAATATTCCACTGCCTTGACATCATGATTCGTGGTCGCCTCGATTTCCTTCACTCGCCTGGCGTCCGCTTCGGAAAGACCACTCGCAAGAGCATCGAGAAACGCTTTTGCTGCAGCCGAAAATGGCGGCACCTCGGCAATCCCTGGCTCGTCACCCAATGCCTTCAGCCACTCGACCTCGACTTTCACGCGGTGCTTGATCAGGCCAAATTCGCTGAAATAAGGGCGCAGCGATGCAATCTTGCCGCCATAGCGGCCGTCGAGCGGCGACAGTGCAGTCAGCGCGGAGAGTTCCATACGGTGTCCATTCCAGATTGCTGAAACGGTCATTTTACCGGACGGCGTCCGGCAAGTGAGACCCGCCGGCCATGGTGGAATCCGCCAGGAAAACGGCAGTTATTCAATCACACCCGAGGACACGCCGACCCGACGCTGATTTTGCACCTGCAGGCTTGCCTGCGTATCGGCCTGGCATCAGTGATTCATTCGCTGCCTAAACCGCTAAATGCTGCGCCGGTCGCGCAGGGCCTGCGCCAGCGTGCCGCTGTCCACATATTCCAGCTCGCCCCCGACCGGCACGCCACGCGCCAGGCGTGTCACCTTGAGTCCCCTGGCCTTGAGCATGTCGCCCAGCACATGGGCGGTGGCCTCGCCTTCCGGGGTGAAATTGGTGGCCAGCACGACTTCCTCCACCTCGCCGTTCATGGCGCGGCTCATCAGCCGCTCCAGGCTGATCTCCTTCGGCCCGATATTATCCAGCGGCGACAGCCGCCCCATCAGCACGAAATACAGGCCGTTGTAACTCTGCGTCGATTCAAGCACGTTCTGGTCCGCCGGCATTTCCACCACCGTCAGCATGCGCCGGTCGCGCCGGGGGTTGGCGCACAGTTCGCACACATCGGATTCGGCAAAATTGTTGCACAGCGCGCAGTGATGCAGCGTGGCCAGCGCATCCGCCAGGGCATGCGCAAGCTGCTCCGCACCGGCGCGGTCGCGCTGCAGCAGGTGATACGCCATGCGGGCCGCCGACTTGGGCCCCACCCCCGGCAGCACGCGCAGGGCCTCGATCAGGGTCGCCAGCGTCCCCGGCGTTTTTTGCTTCGTATTCAACGCGTGTTCCTTGTCAGACTTCGATCCCTGTCGTCGCAATTGTCATTGCAAGCATCGCGACGAGGCCGTCCAGTCAAAGCAGGCGTCACAATTCAAGCATCCAGCGGGCTGACCACGCCGCGCCCGCCCTTGTTCAGGACATGTGTATAGATCATGGTTGTGGCTACATCCTTGTGGCCTAGCAGCTCCTGCACGGTGCGGATGTCGTAACCGGCCTGCAGCAGATGCGTGGCAAAGGAATGACGCAGCACGTGCGGTGTGACCGGCTTATGAATCTCTGCCAGTTTCGCCGCCTCGCGTACTGCGCGCTGAACACTGTGCTCATGCACATGGTGACGCCGTTCGACCCCAGAACGAGGATCGATCGAACGCTGCGAAGAAGGAAACACGTACTGCCAGCCCCAGCTTCTCGCCGCATTAGGGTATTTCACCGCCAGCGCGTCCGGCAGGTACACCTCGCCAAAGCCTGCTTCGATATCTCGGTCATGCAGGGCCTTCACTTTTTCCAGGTGGGCTTTCAAGGACAGCAACAGATTTTCGGGCAGCATCGTTATCCGATCCTTATTCCCCTTACCCTCACGCACAATGATTTCACGGCGGGTAAATTCAACATCCTTTACCCGCAGACGCAAACCTTCAAGCAGGCGCATGCCCGTTCCATACAGCAAGGCAACAATCAAACCCATGCTACCCGACGTGCCGCCCAGCAATCGGCGCACCTCCGTCTGCGTCAACACTACCGGCAATCGTCTGGCTTTCTTCGCGCTGATCACCTCATCCAGCCAGGGGAGATCGATGCCCAGCACCTCCTTGTACAGGAACAACAGGGCGGACTTGGCCTGGTTCTGGGTGGAAGCCGACACATTGCGCTCAGTCGCCAGGTGACTCAGGAAATTCCTGATTTCCTCAGCCCCCATCTGGGCAGGATGGCGCTTGCCATGGAAGAGAATGTAACGGCGCGCCCAGTCCGCGTAGGTTTCCTCGGTGCGGATGCTGTAATGCCGCAAACGGATTTCAGCCCGCAGACGATCAAGAAGCTTGGGAGATTGTTTAGAAATCGCTTGAACTTTCATCCGTGACATTTTAGGTTTCCCTAAAATCGAAAGCAACACCAAAACCTATTACGAAAGTTATAGTTAGTGATAAAAAGGTTGATTTAGACCGCATATCTCGCTAGATTTCTTGTTACCTAAATTACGTTAGCAACTGTGTTGTAAGTCAACAGGAGGATTCCAAGGGGTACGATGCTTAAGCATGGAATTCATGATGACCAACAGCTTCCGCATGCAGGCGGTCAGGGCCACTTTGGCCGGCTT
>JBAUMF010000114.1:0-5149 GCA_049578545.1 Thiobacillaceae bacterium | reverse complement strand
TCGCTTTGTCGGTGTTGATCTGGGGTGCGAGGCCGCGCCGGACGAGAGCACCATTCTGCGCTTCCGCCATCTGCTGGAGAAACATCAGTTGGGCAGGAAGCGGTTCGAACAGGTGCACCGGCACCTGGAGGCACAAGGCCTGAAGGTGTCTACCGGCACCATCGAGGACGCCACCATTATTAACGCGCCGCCCTCGACCAAGAACCGCGACAAGAAGCGGGACCCGGACATGCACCAGACCAAGGAGGGCAACCAGTGGTACTTTGGCATGAAGGCACACATGGGGGTGGACAGCAAGACCAAGGTCATCCATTCGGTGGTGGCCACCGCCGCCAATGTGGCCGATTCCGAAGTGCTGTCCGATCTGCTGCACGGGGAAGAAACGCGGGTGTGGGGCGACCAGGCTTACCGGGGCCAAACAGAGGTCATCAAGCAGCATGCGCCGGCCGCGAAGGATTTCACCAACCGGCGTTACCGCCACAAGGGGTGGTCAACGAGACCGAGCGGGCGAAGAACCGAACCAAATCCAGGGTTCGTGCCAAGGTCGAACATGCCATCGGCGTCGTCAAGCGCATCTTCGGCTTCGTGAAGGTGCGTTACAAGGGGCTGATGAAGAATGCCAACCGGTTGTTCGCCACCTGTGCGTTGGCGAATCTGTACATGATGCGACGCCCCTTGATACGGGTTCAAGGGGCAAGGTCCGCCCAGTGAACGGGAAATGGCACGAAGCGACTGCAAAAACGGGGCAGAGAACCCCAATTCAAGCCCATTTGATGCCGCTGACCTTCAAGCATGTTCGTTACTCATAATAATCGGGGCTTCTTCAGAGGTTCTTTAAGGAAAGGCAGTCATGCATACCACTTTAGTCTACGTGAAAGTCATCGGTTCCCACATAGAGGATTTTATTGAAGCAACGAGAAGAAACCACGAAGCCTCGACACAAGAGCCGGGTAATGTGCGTTTCGATGTGATGCAATCGCCGGAAGACCCCTCGCAATTCGTATTGTATGAAGCGTACGTGACGGCCGAGGGCGCTTTAGCGCACAAGCAGACAGCTCATTATCTGGAATGGAAAGAAGCGGTGGGCCCTTGGATGGCAATCCCACGCAGCGGGGTCACCTACCATGGTCTCTTCCCCGTATTCTGAAGGTGAGCGCGTGTTTGACTTTTCTCTCTCCCGCTTGCCCCAAATAATGTTCGGCTCTGGGCGCATAAATAGTCTACCTCAGCTTGCAGGTAGGTATGGAAAGCGGGCCCTGATTGTTACGGGCAGCCACTCGTTTCGCTCCACTCCCCATTGGGAGTATCTCCAGAGAGCATTTCGCAATCAGAAATTAGCGTGGCTGGATCTATGCGTCGATGGAGAGCCTTCCCCCGATTTGGTTGATAAGGCTGTAGCCGACTTCAAACAAAAACATATTGGCGTTGTAATCGGTATCGGCGGCGGCAGCGCACTTGACGCTGCGAAGGCGATTGCTGGGTTATTGAAACCAGGCAATTCGGTAATGGATCATCTGGAAGGCATAGGACCCGAACTGCCATATCTGGGGCCTTCAACACCACTTATCGCCGTGCCAACAACCGCCGGAACCGGCTCAGAGGCAACTAGAAATGCAGTTCTGTCGATACAGGGGAGCAACGGCTTCAAGAAGTCCTTCCGCGACGAAAAACTGGTTGCCGAAATCGCCGTTGTGGACCCCGAATTATTGGCAAGTTGCCCTGCACAAATAATTGCAGCAAATGGCATGGATGCCTTCACGCAATTGCTTGAATCGTATGTTTCATCAAAGGCCAATCGATTTACCGATGCGCTGGCCTGGTCAGGAATGAAGGCGGTGCGCAATAGCTTGCTGATTTGGCATAACGATGGTGCCAATGCCAAGGAGGCACAAGCAGGCATGGCGTATGCAGCCTTGATGTCTGGAATTACCCTGGCTCAGGTCGGGCTGGGCTCGGTACATGGCCTCGCTTCTCCTTTGGGTGCCTTTTTCCCCATTCCGCATGGCGTTGTTTGCGGGACGCTTGTAGCGGAAGCGACACGAATGAACGTCAAGTCGCTCAAGACACGCGACAAGGCGAGTGAAGCACTAATAAAGTATGCACAGGCAGGTCGGCTGCTAAGCAAAGATGCCCACATGGACAATGAAGCAGCGTTGGAAGCGCTGGTGGAAATTCTCGAAAAGTGGACAGCGCAATTGAAACTGCCCCGTCTGAGCAAATACGGCATCACTGAACAGGATATTCCACATATTGTTGCCAACAGCCGTGGAAGCAGCATGAAAACCAACCCGATCGTACTTACAGACAGTGAAATTGCCTCAATCCTTGCTGCACGGTTATAAGGCTACATTTTTTGTAAAGTCTGTCCGTTAACCTACTGAAATAATTTATTGAATTAGATTTGGAGATAACCATGAGCGTGAGCGCAGCCATTTTCTATGGCGTATTGGTTCTTTTGGCCGTCTATGGAGTTTTTGTTTACAACCAGCTCGTCAGCCTTAAACACAATGTAAGCATGGCATGGGCCAATATTGATGTGTTGCTCAAGCAACGCCACGACGAACTTCCCAAGCTTGTAGACACTTGCAGGCAATACATGAAATTCGAACAGGAAACCCTTGAAAAGGTCATGCTGGCCCGTGCCCAAGTATCAGATGCACGGAGAAGTCATGATGTCGCCGGTCTGGGGAAAGCCGAAGAAAACCTGAAATCCGGGCTTGGCCATCTTTTCGCCGTTGCAGAAGCCTACCCGGAGCTCAAAACAGATGAAACTTTCTTGCACCTGCAAGCGAGGATTTCGAGTCTTGAAAACGCGATTGCTGACCGTCGCGAGTTTTACAACGATTCAGTCAATATCAACAATGTACGCATCGAACAGTTCCCGGACAGCATCATCGCCAGCCTGTTCAAATTCCAGGAGCATCCGCTGCTCAGGTTCAGCCAAACCGAGACGACAGACATTAATGTGCAGCAAATGTTCAACGCCTGATGCTCTCAATTTCGCTGTTTGACGCCCGGTTACATGCAAGCAATTTGGGGTTGCTGGCTGTCTATGCAGCAGTTTTCTATATCGGACTGAGAATCCACCAAACAGGCGTTTGGCTTCTTGCCGCCCTTTTTATCCTATTATCAAGTATTGTTGCGTGGCTGGTTAATCTGAAGCGTTTTCGGATCGTGGACGACACACCTACCGCAAAAGTTATATCTGCCCCGCAAGGTTATGTCGAGTTTGCGGGTCGAGGCAAACAGCCTCCGGGAGATGAGCTGACCAGCTTCCTGACCGGGCTGCCCTGCCTGTGGTATCGATACAAGGTCGAACGCAGAAGTGGTGACAAATGGGTCCATGACTCCTCGGGTGAGTCGCACGACACTTTTGGCCTGGATGATGGGAGCGGCCTGGTCTTGATTGACCCTGATGGCGCCGAAATATTGACTTCTCGCAAGCGCGTCTGGATTGAAGACATATACCGGAAAACCGAGTGGAGTCTGATCGAGGGGGAGAAACTCTACGCAGTAGGTGAGCACGCTACTGTGGGCGGAGCCCAGTCAGACTTTGATACGAATAACGACATCTCTTTGCTTCTTTCCGACTGGAAGAAGGACAAGGCTAGCTTGCTCAAGCGCTTTGATCGCAATCATGATGGCGAAATTGACCTTGCTGAATGGGAGTTGGTGCGCAAAGCGGCTGAACTCGAGGTTGAACAGGAGCATCAGCAGATTCGACTCAGCGATGGCGTCCATGTACTTCGCAAGCCACGCGATGGCCGACCCTACTTAATTGCCAATAAATTGCCTGGGGAGCTGATCCGGCGTTATCAAATCTGGAGTTGGACTTACCTGTTTGTTGCGTTGGCAAGCCTTGGCTCGCTTCCCTGGATTGCAAGGTGACTTTTAGCCCAGCTTTTCTATATTGAAACTGGATGATGAGGAGAATGGAATCATGACGAAGCAGCAAACGGCCGAAACCAAGCCCAACGAATCCAGCGATGATCAGAGTCGCATCATTGAGCGGCCAGATGGTTTTTATTGGCGCGACGAAACCAGTGTGGAGGAGTATGGTCCGTTTCCCACCTTGGCAGAAGCGGTCCAGGATATGGAATACAATGCCGATTCTGACTATGAGCCTGGCGAAAGTCTGGAAGAAGCCGAAGAGGAATTAGGTATCGCAGACTGGATAGACCCTGATACAGGTTTGCCCGCTGAAGCGTCGCTCACCCATCTGATCGACGATTAGATACGTTTAACTTCAGCTTTGCGGGCCGCGCGTTCGAAAGGATTGTCAGAATAGGGGCCACCGTCGCTGCTCCATGCCCATGCGCCCGCCAACGGGTATGCCAATAGAAATAGAGGGCCCCACAGTTCATATTGCCTGACATGCGCACGTTCATGAGCCCGTGTGTCATGAATGACTTGCTCACTTACCCCCAGCACGACATGACCAATTGTGATTGCTGCCACCGAGCCGGCAAACGGCAAGCCTGATTCCAGCAACGAGGCCGGCCAACCGCCCCAAGCCTCCCACACTCCACTGTGGAAATGACCCCCACCCCCCGTTACTCTGGATACGGCCGAGAACAATAAACCGAGCAGCGTAACGGGCGAGACCCACAGATAGACGATTAGTCTGATAAGCGTTGCCATGGGATCATTGTGAACCTGATCGATAGCACTGGCCACGCTCCATCTGTAAATGTGACGGGATCAATCAGACTCGAATTCGGCAAAGGCACGGTTCATGTTGGCCCGGTGCAGGCGGTTGTAGTTTTTCACGTGGCGGAAAGCAAGCAGGTCCGCAAAGCGGTCCAGTACTTGATCCATGGAGTCCATGTCCCGGGCCGCTGCGCCCACCTTGTCTGCCAGAGAATCGTAGTTGTCAACGGTCTCCCGTTTCGCCTTCGCCAAATCACAAACCCGGCTGTGGCCAGAAACGATGATTCTACGATTCCGCACTGCAGAGCACGAAACCCTTGTCGGCCGATATGACCGATCAGGGCGTAAACGTTATCGACGACCTTTCAGCTTTAGCCCGTCTTCAGCTATTCACCTGAATTTCGATTTGATTTACGGCCGATTTTGGGACGTGCCGGTCGATAAGGTCTTGATGTGATGGATGACGATTGGGGACGAGGGTTGAAGAGACGGCTGTAGT
>JBAUMF010000113.1:0-12761 GCA_049578545.1 Thiobacillaceae bacterium | reverse complement strand
GCGCAGGCCATGGCCGCCCATGGCGCGCTGCTGGCCGCCGCCGACAGCGCGCCGCGGGCCGGCTACCTGGCCAGCGTGCGCGGTGTCGACCTGCAGATCGCACGGCTGGACGACATCGCCGCCGACCTCAACATCGAGGCAGAGCATTTGTCCGGCGACGACAACACCATTCTTTACGGCTTCCGCGTGAGCGTCGCCGGACGCGAGTTGCTCAGCGGCCGCGCCACGGTGCTATTGGATGCGGCGTTGCTGGACGCCGACAAATTGGGAAACTTGCCATGAAACGCGCCCTGGTCACCGGCGGCAGCGGCGGCATCGGTTCGGCGATCTGCCGCCGCCTGTCCGCCGACGGTTGTTACGTTTACATCCACGCCAACTGCAACCTGGCCCGTGCCCAGGCGCTGGCCGACGAAATCAGAATGAACGGCGGACAGGCCGAAGCCATCGCCTTCGACGTCACCGACGCCGAGGCAAGCCGCGCGGCGCTGGAAACGCTGGTCGCCGACACTCCTATCCAGGTGCTGGTCAACAACGCTGGCATCCACGACGATGCCGTCTTCCCGGGCATGTCGCCGGCGCAGTGGCACCGCGTGCTGGATGTGGCGCTCAGCGGCTTCTTCAACGTCACCCAGCCGCTGACGATGCCGATGCTGCGCAGGCGTTGGGGGCGCATCGTCAACATCACTTCCATCGCCGGGATCACCGGCAACCGCGGGCAGGTCAACTACGCGGCCGCCAAGGGCGCCCTGCACGCGGCGACCAAGTCGCTGTCGCTGGAACTCGCCAGCCGCGGCGTGACGGTTAATGCCGTGGCGCCAGGCATCATTCAGACTGACATGATCGACGGCGTCTTCGACGCGCAGGCCATCGAGGGCATGGTGCCGATGAAGCGCGCCGGGCGCCCGCAGGAGGTGGCCGATCTGGTCGGTTTCCTTGTCTCGGAGCAGGCGAGCTACATCACCGGCCAGATCATCTCGGTCAACGGCGGCCTGATCTGATGTCGCCGTCCCCCGCGCACGCACTCGCCGTCCACCAGACCGAGGCGCTGCTGTTCTTCACCCTGCCGCAATTGACGGTGATCGTCCTGGCCGGCCGCCTCGGCGGCGAACTGGCGCACCGTGTCGGCCAGTCGCCGGCGGTGGGTGAGATCATCGTGGGCATCCTGCTCGGCCCCTCGCTGTTCGGCCTGTTGGCGCCCGACCTGTTTCATTACGTGTTCCGCTCGATTGCGCCGGCGCCGATGCAGATGCTGTCGCAGATCGGCCTGATCCTGCTGATGTTCCAGATCGGCCTGGAATTCGATTTCACGCATCTCGCCGCGCGCAACAACCGCCGCGCCGTCACCTATGTCGCCACGGCCGGCATGATCGTGCCCTTCGCGCTCGGTTTCGGCTTCGGCTACTTCACTGCACCGCTGCTGTCGCCCGGTGCCGCCCCGCTTGCCTCGGCGCTGTTCATCGCCACCGCCTTCTCCATCACCGCGCTGCCCATCCTCGGCCGGATGATGATCGAGTTCAAGATCACCCGTCTGCCCATCGGCGTCATCGCCATCAGCGCCGCTGCCATCAATGACGTGGTCGGCTGGCTGCTGCTTGCCCTGGTGACGGCGCTGACCCTGTCCGAGTTCAGCGCCGCCGCGTTCGCAGCCAAGGTTCTGCTGGTCGCTGGCTTCTTCCTGTTCTGGTGGTTTGGGGTGCGCCCGCTGATGAAGCGCATCATCCGGATGAGCCAGGCCGGGCCGGCGCCGGCGGGCGAAAAGGCGGGGCGCGGCAAGCTCTCCCACAACCTGCTCGGCATCCTGCTGGCCGGCATCTTCATCTCGGCGATGGCCACCTACCGGCTCGGCATCTTCGCAATCTTCGGCGGCTTCATGATGGGCGTCATCCTGCACGACGAGCACGAAGTCATCGAGGCATGGAAGGAACGCATCGGCCACTTTGTCATGGTCTTCTTCCTGCCCATCTTCTTCACCAACACCGGCCTGCGCACCAATGTCGGCAGCCTCGACAGCACTCCCACCTGGGGCTGGTGCCTGCTGCTCATCGCCCTGGCGAGCATCGGAAAATACGGCGCCAGCTATGTCGCGGCGCGCTGGGCGGGGATGTCGCATCACGAGGGGAAATTGCTGGGCATCATGATGAAGACCCGCGCCCTGATGGAACTCATCGTCATCAACGTCGGCTACGACCTCGGCGTCATCTCGCAGCAGGTCTTCACCATGCTGGTACTGATGGCTATTTTTAGCACGGTGATCACGACGCCGGGGCTGCGACGGTGGTTGCCGCAGATTGGGGTTGCTGTCGCGGGGCGGCATTGAGTCTCATCTGCTCGCAGTGACGAAGCGAGCGGATGCCAATGGCAGCGTGCGACTTAGTCCGGCTTGACCGCCTGATACTCGGCCAGAACAGACAGCGCGCGGGTTTCGATGTGCCGGTGCACCCCTGTAAAGCGCGCATTCTCCAGCGTATGAATCGCCCCGCTCGGCGGCACGCAGGCTTCGATGGTGTCCCAGTAGTAGCGCCACAGTTTGGCCGACTCGGCGCTGCTGCCCGACAGGCGGGCCAGCAGCGGCACCACGCCGCGCATGTACACCTTGAGCAGCGCCTGGCTCCAGGCGCGTTCCGGCTTGGTGATTTCGAGCAGGCACAGGCGGCCGCCGGGCTTGAGGACACGATGGAATTCGCTGAAGGCGGCTGACAGGTCGCTGATATGGCGCAGCGCGTAACCCATGCTGAGGAAGTCGAAGCTGGCATCGGGAAACGGGATCGCTTCCGCCCGCCCTTCGATGAGTTGGACGTCTGGCAGGTAGGCGCAGGCCATCATGCCGGCGCTGGGATCGACGCCCACCACCAGGGCGGGATCGCCCACCAGTTCCACCGCTTCGCGCGCCACCGGACCGGTGCCGACGCCGATGTCGACGATGCGCATGCCCGGTTTCAGCCCAGCCCGCTGCAGCGCCTGGTTGCGGTACCAGGGGCCGCTGCCCAGGGCGAGCAGGCGGTCGATGCGATCGTAGTCGGATGCGGTACGGTCGAACAGATTGCCGACGAAACCGCGTCGCTCCTGTTCGCTGGCGTAATAAGCGGTGAGGGGCGGATGCGGGGCATGCACCGCTTCAGCGGATGGATCGGTAGCGCTTTTCATGGTGTGCTTGACCGGTGAGTGTTCAGGCGCCGCAGCAAGAGTAACGGCAGGCGCAGCAGAAAACCCAGCATCAGCCGGAGATGCATCCAGGTGAGCAGGGCGTTGTCGCGCAGGTAGTTGAAGTGGGAAACGCCTCCCTCGTCGGCGCTCAGGTATTTCACCGGCGCGGGCAGGTTGATCGGACGCACGCCGCGCCAGCAGAGGCGCACCACGGCTTCGGGGTCGAAGTCGAAGCGGCGCATCCAGCGCTGGCTGCGCATCACCTGGCGCAGCGGTTCGATCGGATAGACGCGAAAGCCGTAGAGCGAATCGCCGATGCCCACCCACAGGGTCTCCAGGTTGGCCCAGCCGTTCGAAATCTTGCGGCCCTGCATGCGCAGGCGTGGCGCGCTGATATCGAACACCGGCACACCCAGCACCATGCAGCCTGGGGCCGCCATGGAGGCCGCCATAAAAGTCGGGATGAGGTCGGCCGGGTGCTGGCCGTCGGAGTCCATGGTCAGGGTGTAGGTGAACCCCTGCCGGGCGGCCAGATCCAGGCCGTGCAGCACGGCGGCGCCCTTGCCACCGTTCTCGGGCAGCACCAGCACCTTTAGATGAGGGTCGTTCGCCGCCATGTCCTCGAGGCCTTCGGCCGTGCCATCGGTGCTGCCGTCCACCACCACCCACACTGGCGCCCACTGGGCGCGGGCGGCGCGCACCGTATCGTAGACCCGGGGGCCGGGGTTATAGCTGGGGATCAGCACCAGGTGGCTGGCGGAAACATTCGTATCAGCTGCCATCACGTCAGCCGGGGGACGCCGGATTCCAATGCCTGCGGTGCATCGGGCGGCAGGAAACGCGGTGCATCGCGCAATTCATCGATGAAGTAGCGCTCCAGTTCCTCGGTGAAGACGCCGGCCTTTTCCGGCGGATCGAAGCGGCGACCGAGCCGGATGCGATAGGTGATCGGCATCGCGGGCCGGCGGAACAGCGGCCAGCCCTTGCTGAGGTAGGCCGAATCGGTTTCGATGAACACAGTCTGGATCGGCACACGGGCCCGGCTGGCGATGAGCCCGGTGGTGCCCTTGCAGGCATTGACCGGCCAGCGGGTGGTGCGCGTGCCTTCGGGGAAGATCAGCAGGTGGTTACCGTTTTTCAGCTCGGCCACGGCCTGCTTGATCATGCTCAACTGCGCGTCGTTGCGGATGTAGCCGGCCAGGCGGGCGCCGGCGCCGAGGAAGACGTTGTCGACGATATCGACCTTCATGATGCAAGCCATGTTGGGCAGGTGCGAGATGACCATCAGGGCATCGAGCAGGCAAGGGTGGTTGGGGGCGATGATCAGCGGGCCTTCGGCGCGCAGGGAATCGAGCTCGGCGAGGTCGAAGCGGCAGGCCCCGACCAGGGCAAGCGCGCCGAGATAGATGCGAAAACCGGTGGTGTTGGCCCGACGCCCGAGCGGGACGGCCCAACGCTTCGGCAGGACGTAATGGAGGGGTACAGCGAGCAGCGACCAGGTCAGGGAAATCGCGCCAAGCAGAACCAGTCCGAACCACAGCGCAGAATATTCGTAGAGCCGATGCAGCCAGCGTCGCGGCAGGCTGGGCATCGAAGCCCGGGTTGCGCTCACTCGGCCGCCTCGACGCGGGTGGATGATTCCCCGAGGATCCAGGCGATGCCAACACCGGCGGCGAAGTAGTTGTCGCGCCTGACCAGCGGGCTGTCGATGAAGGCGGCGCCCTTGAGGCTGTCCCAGCGTGCGAAGGCTCCTGCCCAGTATTTCGGGTAGCGCTTCGATACCGACATCAGGAACTGGCTGCCGGCGTAGCCGCCCTTGGCATCAAAGGACGGACGGGCGGCGGTGGCGTATTGCGGCGCCACCGAATAGAAGTACTCATGGTTGCGTTCCGAACCGTACATCGGGCCGGCGAGCAGCCCCAGATTCCATCCACCAAGCCCCGCGACATGGATGATGTCGAGATTGAGGCGCGGCGAGAACACCCAGCCGATGTTGTCCTTTCCACCCTTGACGGTGACCGCAGTGCGCACGGGCAGGCGCAGGTCGAGCTTGTAGCGACGGTCGTGGGTGCGCCACAGGTTGAGATCGAGCGAGGGGCCGATCTCCACCGTCGGTTCCAGATCGGGCATGCCCTGCCGGGCCTTGTTGTCGTCGCTGTTCACCGGCGGTGAGGCGCCGACACTGAGATTGAGTTCGATGCGGTCGCTGTTGAAGAAGGTGCCGCGAATGCCGTTCCGGTCCGCCTTCAGGAAAGTGCCGCGATAGACGAGGTAAGGAAACGGGATGGCGTAGAGGCTGGATTGGTCCGACCCGCGGTAGTCCGGGAAGGACAGGGCACTCATGCCGATGCCCAGTTCCCACAGGGGTTTGTCAGCGGCCGAGGCGTGGCCGGCGGCCATGGCAGCGACCAGCAAGGTGGCGAGCGGGATCAGGCGACGGTGGAGAGACATGGCATGTGCCCTATTGAAATACCCGTTTAACCGGGGCCGCTGGCATGGCCGCCCGAGGCCTCGATTTCGACCAGCAGGTCGGCGCGGCACACATCGGCCTGCAGAAACACAGCCGACACCGGGGTGCCGATGAATTGCGCCATTTCACGGCGGACTGTGGCCATGTCTTCAGGATGTCGGACATAGACCTTGTAGGCAAGGCGGTCGAGGCGGAAGTCGGCGCCTGGCGTCTGGCGGTTGGCCTCGGCGACGGTGGCTGCGATGTTTTGCAGGCATTCCCGCGTCTGCGCCGCCACGTCGCCGTCGTGCAGGGTTTGATGACCGACGATGCTGGCGGTGCCGGAGATGAACAGCATGTCGCGCCCCTCCAGGTTGACGAGCCCCGCGCGCGCGAAAGTGGGGCTGCGCGGGCCATACTGGCTGGGGTAATGGTAGGCGCTGACCTGGCGCGGGTTCTCAACGCTGATCACGTTCGCCCGCGCCGCCAGGAAGGCAATGTGGAGGCCGCCGCCGGCGGAGCCCAGAGCGCAGGCGGCGGGCACATTGCCGATCACCGAGCGGCCATGGGCCAGGAAGGCATCCTGGCGGCCGATATTGAACTGGCGATAGCGCTCCATCCCGTGGCTTTCCCGGTTGATCGCGGGGAAATAGTTCCAGAACCGCAGGACGTGAAAGCCGCGGGCTTCGAGAAAGTCGAAGATGGACGCGTAAGCAGCTTCGGTCGTGGCCTGCAGGGGCGAACGCGCATCATGGCCTGCGCTCCCGGCGGCTTCGTCCAGACTCATGCAGCCGAACAGCAGCGTTTCGCTTTGACGGTAGCGGATGGGGCCATGCTGGCCGGATTCCAGTGGTTCCGCGCTATGCCAGACCTCACAGATCGCCTCTTCCCCGGGCGGCAGGACCATGTCCACGGCCAGGAGCGGCAGTTCTGCCATACCGGGAGGGGCACTATCGAGCGGGAGGGCGGGATGGGAAAAGCAGGCGCCGCCAAGTACGTTGCCCTGTCCGGCCAGACAGGAAAGCCTGGACACGGGCAGGACCTCCAGCCGCAGAATCGCTTCCGCAGGCTTCATCGGCAGCCGGCTTCTTCCGCCTCTTCCAGAGGACGGATATTGAGCTTGCGCCGCTTCCATGCCGTGACCGTACGCTTCAGGTTGGCCAGCGAGGTGAGGTAATAGATCGCCTTGAATGCCAACAGCGAACGCCAGATGGGCGTCTTGCCGAAGATGTCGCCGGCCAGCACCGACAGCAGCGCCTCTCTGACCCGGAAGTAGTTGCGCGGCGACATGAACAGGTTGCGCATGGTGGGATTGGTGACCCGGTAGATGAACCAGGAGAATTCCTTCGGCCCGTGCTTCATCGTCTGGTCGAAATGCCTGAGTGCCAGCGCCGCCTTGTCCGGCTGGCGCAGACAGGTGTCGGCCGCTTCGGCGCCGGTGAAGGCGCTGTTCATGGCCAGCAGGACACCGGACGAGAAGACCGGATCGATGAAGGCATAGGCGTCGCCCAGGAGCAGGTAGTTGGCGCCGTGGCTGCGGTCACAGGCATAGGAAAAGTTGCCGGTGGCTTCCACGTCCGAGACGAGCTCGGCGTCCTTCAGCCGCGCCGCCAGGGCGGGGCATTGGGCGATGAGGTCGAGGAAAAAGTCGCGCACCGGTGTCTTGCGGGTTTTCAGGTAGGCCGGCCAGATCACCGCGCCGACGCTGGTGGCGCCGTCGGCGAGGGGGATGAACCAGAACCAGCCATGCTCGAACCAGAAGAGGCTGATGTGGCCTTCCTGCTTGCCCGCATTGCGCTGGGCGCCCGTGAAATGGCCATAGAGCGCGGCGCTGTTGTGTCTGGGGTTGCGCTGCTTGGCCTTGAAGCGGTTGCCGAGGAAGGTGTCGCGGCCGGAGGCATCGATAAGGAACCGGCATTGCCAGGTATCGCTACGACCGTCGTCATGTTCCGCCCGGACGATGACCCCCTCATCGTTCGGCAGGAATTCCACGTCGCGCACGCGGCAGCCTTCGATGACATTGGCGCCTTTATGGGCGGCATTGCGGATCAGGATCTCGTCGAACTCGGAACGGCGCACCTGGTAGGCGAGCGGCATGGACTTGTCCCAGGCGTCGGCGAATTCGAAGGTCTGGCGGTGTTCGTGCCAGGGGGAGATGAATTCCGCCCCCCACTTCTCCATGCCGATGGCCTCGATCTCGGCGCGTACGCCCAGCTTCTCGAACAGCGGCAGGTTGGCCGGCAGCAGGGATTCGCCGATGTGGAAGCGGGGGTGGTGCGCCTTCTCCAGCAGGGTGACCCGGTGGCCCTTTTCCGCCAGTAGGGTGGCGGCACTCGAGCCGGCCGGGCCGCCACCAATCACCAGGACATCACAGCGGTGTTCGGCAGGGCTGGTTGGCATGAAATCGTGCGGCATGAGACTTCCCTCGGATGAGGGCAGCTCTGAGAAAGGCCCTGTCCCCATAAACTGAAAACCCAACGGATTCTACCAAAACAACCTTCGTTACTGGTAATTCATGCACACGTCCCGTGTATTGATGGTGGCCCAGGGAGCTGGGCGTGGTCGATGGCATCGCCGAGGCGAACACGATGCCTTCTGACACTATTCTTCGGGGTAATCATGCAGCGCCCCGTCGTGCCAAGCCTTGCTCCGGGCAGCGCCGAGCAATCGATGTCGCGTCACGCCTTCGGCCTGTATCGGGCATTAGACAACGCTGAGGTGCCTGCACCATCACGACGGTGATGCGGACGTAATTCTGGGCTTTGCAGGAAGGAGGCCCGGAAAGCCGTTCCAATCCTTAACACTAGCCATTACCACAACTGAATGGCCGCCCTTAGTCAATTTTGTTGAAAAAACGCGCTCCAATTTCGACGTTTCGAAGCGGTGCAGCGCATCGTGTTTGGCCTGGAGAACGAACAATACGGTCCATGCCGCTTCTGAATAATGTCCCGCAATCTCAAGGTTCGCGCGTGCGGGCAAACCCTTTGGCCGCTCGGGGCACATCCGCCAGGGGTCGTTACGGCGCCATGATCCGACCGCTCGTGGCCTGAACGATCGTCATATCGACCAATCGTATATAGTGGTATTAGTCCCTGTCGACTTGGAGAGTGGAATCATGAACATGCGCATAACGATCGCCCTGATTGCCCTGCTGGCTTTCATCCAACCCTGCTCGCCAACCGCGGCCCTGGCGGACACGGGACCCACTGTAACAATCGACAGCGCATCGCCCGCTGCCGAGCTGACACCTCCTGAGCCCGAGGCCTGTCGCGTGACGGCTGAGCAACGGCTGGACATGGCTCAAGGCCAATTGGATTGCTGCAAGGCACACAAGGGGCTGTGCGGCTGCCGGGCCGGCAAGATTATCTGCTGCGACAATACCGCGAGCACCAGCCCTGGCTGCACCTGCCATTCCGAGTCAGGCGTGGGTGATTAGGCTCACTTGCTCTCGGCAATCCACACGCCGTCCCAGCCATCGGCCGGCGGTACGCGTCTGAATTCTTCTACTCTTTCCAGGAAGACCTGGCTTGGGCGATCTGCGGGTGTCGTCTCTCGGCAGGCGCGAAAAGCCGCCTGCGCCGCGTCCCAGTCACGCTTTCGATAGGCGGCCAGGCCGCGCGCGAACTCCACCAACAGTTTGCCTCGGGCGTCGGACACGTCCCGCTCGTAGCCCAGCAACTCGAACACCCGCACCGGCTCGCTCTTGCCAGCGACCTGCAGGCTGTCGATCTCGCGGAAAACAAGCCCGCCCGCTGCCTGCCGCCGGGTCTGCTCGGCCACCAGGATACGGGTGCCATAGAACTTGTTGGCCTGCTCCAGGCGAGACGCGAGGTTCACCGTGTCACCGATCACGGTGTAGCCTCGAGACGTCTCTGAGCCGATATTGCCTACCGTCACCTCGCCAGTGGCGATACCCATGCGGACGTTCACTTCGGGCAGCCCATCGCGGATGCCGAGCAAGTGCGGCAGGCCGGCGCGGAATTCTTCCAGGTGGGCCAGCTGGTCCAGGGCGGCGCGGCAGCATAGCTCGGCGTGCTCGGCCTCGCTGGTAAAGGGCGGCCCCCAGAACGCCATCACCGAGTCGCCGATGAACTTGTCTATGATCCCCTGCCGCTCGCCGATTACCGCCGACATGAGGGAGAAATACCGGTTCAGGAATCGCACTGTGATGTCCGGCATGAGCCCCTCGCACATCTGGGTAAAGTCGGCCAAGTCGGAAAAGAACACGGTCATCACCCTGCGCTCGCCACCCTCGCGCGGCAGGCGGTTCTCCAGCAGGACGCGCACGATGCGGGGATCCACGTACTTGCCGAAAGTCTCCTTGATCCGCTCCTTTTCCCTCAGGCCCGCCACCATGTGATTGAAGGATTCACCCAGGACGCCCAGCTCGTCAGTGGTCTTGATATGCATCTCCACTGTCAGATCGCCCTGCTCCACCGCACGGGTACCGCCCAGCAGACGCCGGATTGGCTCCACCAGGGAACGGGTTACCGCCCATGCGAAAATCAGGCCCAAGGCGGTGGCGATCGCGGTGATGATCCAGTTGAGCCGAATGGCGCGGTTCTCCTCCGTCTTGGCCTGGGCGGCAGTCTCCTGGGTGAGTTTGTTGAGTGCGTCGTAGGCCTTGCCGATCTGCACGTCTACATTGTCCTTCTCCCGCAACATGGCGGCGCGCACAATCCGTTCCGAACGTGGGGTGCCTTCCGTTGCCTCGATCTGGAACTGGCGGAAGGCGGCGTGGAAACGCTGACGGGCCGTCTGGATATCAGGCAGCTGTTGGGCCAGCACGGCGATGGTGGTGCGATCCAGCTGAATGCCCTTGGCCGCTTGTGCCTCAGTCAACAGGCGTAGCGATGAATCGATAATCTGGTCGGCGTTGATGCCGCGGTTGTCGAAGCTATTCGACTCCTGGGCCAGGAATCCCGGATCAGGCTTCGCAGCCGCCATACCGGCCAAAATCCGCTCCATGTGCACCATCTGCTGGCGGATGAGGATTTCAACGCTGGCCACCTGCTGCTGCAGCGGCAGGTAGTATTCGGAGAGCGCCCGTACCTGGCTGTTGAGTTGCCGGAAATTGAGCACTGACAGCCAGGTGACGACGATCATCAACACCAGCAGGGCCGTAGTGATGCCGAAAATCTTCTGTCGAATGGAATGTCGCATGGGTCGCAGAGCAAGCTATTGTCGAAAAGCCTGAACCGAATGGACTTGTCCGTCAACATCCGGTTGAACTTGGTTGTGTATGGTAACTGTGAACGTGACCATTCTGATCCGCCCCGGTTGATCCTCTCGGGTGGACATGAGCCGGGCGATCGCCGTCGACGGAACTGGACACCCATTAGCCGGCCCGTTGATCACTCCTTCAGTAGTCTTCGAATGACGGGATAGGGTGAGCGGACGCTGGTGGAGTTGGTCCAGCGATTTGAAATCCATCCGAGCCAAATCAGTCAGTGGAAGCAACAACGGCTGGAACGGGCGGAGGATGTATTTGGGCGGAAGAGCAAGGCGGAGCCGGGGCCAACGGTGGGAGACATGTAAGCCCACGACAACCGCGTTGATACCCACCGGCGCCGCCGGCGTGCGCACACTGCCCCGCAAAAGCTCGCAAAACGGAAGTGCATCGAGTCATTGACCTGCTGACTCGGCGCGACCCAATGAAAAGCCAGCCCTTCACATTGCCGACACAACGCCCATTGACAACGTCCTTCGATTCGCTATCGTATGCCGATATCGATTTTCGGTCTCGTCTGTCGATACATAAGCGGCGAATCATACAAACACAGGCTTCCGGCCGATAAACGAACTCAGGGGGACTTCCATGATTTCTTCTAGCTAGCGCGACGCTATTCATGAACCCCGCGCAAACCGACCCACTGTCTTGGTGACTGGCCGCCATTTCGGTTCCGGGCGTTGCTTCTCGGCGTTGGTAACGGCACTGCCACTTTAGCCCAATAGCTTAAGTACATGGCAGGACTTGATGTAACCGCAGTCCGCGGCCGGAATCCTATCAAGTACCGGGATTGAGCGTGCCTTACAGATCCGGAGCGCGCGCATGACGATCACGCAACCAGCTATTGTCCTCAATGTACGCCCCTGTAGCTGACCGCGCTCCAGGCAAGCGGCGAATCGCCGGTGAAAGCCGAATAGCATCCCTTCACGGCTGCCTTACCGATCGTTTCCCCTTGGCCGCGCAGCGATGCACAAGCCTCCAACGCATATCGCCCCAAGGCGAGGGGCATGCCCAAATCGCTCTCGAAAGCTAGCTCGTGCCCTTGCGGCAATAACAATAGACAAACTGCTGAACGGTGCCGGACGGAGTGAAGTGCGCTTCCTTTTCGTGCTCGACCAGCAGGAACGCCTCTCCAAACTCGGCGTGCAGGGCTTCAGGCTGGTATCGCACCACCGGAAGGCCGCTGCATTTTTCCGGCCCATCTTCGGCAAAGGTGGCAACGATCACATGCCCACCCGGGCGTACGGCGCGCATGACCCGTTCGACATAAGCATGTCGGTCCGCCGGATCAGTCAAAAAGTGAAACACGGCACGGTCATGCCATATGTCGAACCGGTGCATGGGGAATTCAGCACAGGTAATGTCACCCTCCATCCAGTGCACAGAATCCGCCTGTTTTCCCAGACGCTGCTTGGCGACGGCAAGAGCAGCCGAGGACAGGTCTAGCACCGTCAGGTCGGTATAGCCTTCACCCACAAGTTCATCCACCAGTTTGGAAGCACCGCCACCGACGTCGATGATGGCTGCATCCTTACCAAGGCCGGTGTTGTGGATTAGCCGAACAGACAGATCGGCATGCTCCTGAAACCAGCTGACCGCCTCAGAGTTCTTGGTGGTGTACACCTGTTTCCAATGTTGCTTGCGATCCATAAAGTGGGGCTCCGAATCAGTCGTGATCAACGGCGCTCCGCGGCGATCATGGAATCACGTTTGCAGGAAGTCCAGAAGCGCATTGACGATCCTGATCCCGTGACAAGTGTTCGCAAGCCTTATATCAGATTCTGTCTGTTCCCTACAGTCTGCTTGCTGGCGTATTCTGTTGAAATACTCCCCTGGATAATGCTGCCATATTGGCTATGATTCTTTGCAATGGATAAGCGGAGAGCCTAGCGATGATGGGAAGGAAGGCAGGTAATCAGGATCGACTGTTCTACTCCT
>JBAUMF010000112.1:0-6476 GCA_049578545.1 Thiobacillaceae bacterium | reverse complement strand
ACCAAGGAAAAACTGAGAGCCGCCGCAACGGAACACATGCAGAAACTGGCGCAATCTCCCAAGCGCGTCAGAACCTATTTCCAAGACCCGCGTGTTAAGTATGCAGCTTGATACTATTTGCTGGCCGAATCAATAATGTACGGGTCGCCTCTCGTTGAATGACAGGGAAGGGATGTTGTTTGTCTTTCCCGGCCCGCGCAAGGTCTGCATGTGGATGAAGAACACCTTCATCCCGCTTTCCGTCGCCTTCATTCGTCAGGATGGCATCATTGCCGGCTTGGACGACATGGAGCCTATGACCCGGCGCACCCATTGCTCGCCTGAGCCGGTGAAATATGCGCTGGAGGTGCCCCGAGGCTGGTTTGGTTCCCACGCGGTGGCCTTGGGGGGTGAAATAACAGGTCTCCCCCAACAAGCTCGATGACTACAAGTACGTCCGACAAGTTTCCCTGCCGCCAACCACAATTTCATTCCATCAGCGTACAACAGCTATGGGCTAAGCGATTTACCGGATACTGACTCGAACGCCGATCCGCGGCTAGAAATGAAAATTAGCGCAAAGAATCTGTGAATAGTTGGGATGCGTTAATTGTCGGCCAGGTTAATGGGTCGAGTCGCTTTGACCTGCCGACAGTTCCGCTGATCTGGCATCACCTGGTCATGCGTCCGAGCAAAACCACAGCTTGTTGCCTTCGCTGTCAAGAAAGCCCCCAACTAGGGAATTGTCGTATCGCTCGACAGTATCGCTAACTGCCACACCCAACGTCCGCAGGGCCAGCTCTGTACCGCGTGCATCCTCGACCTCTATGGTCACGCGGGGATTGGGGGCATCGGTCGGGCGTCCGTACCAATCATCCTTGAACATCAGGATGACATCGCCCAACTGGCTGCCAACCTGCTTGCCACCCTCCATGACGGGTGGGAGTCCCAGAGTTTCACCGTAGAAATGTCGAGCGCGGGCACCATCTGTAACCGCCAGCGCAATCGCTTTGACCTGCTTAAAACCAAGGGATGGATTTTTCATAACAGACCTCCTGATCCGATAGGGCCACCATGGCACGGTACACCGAATAACCCAGTTCATGGAGGACACCTTCACCTACCGCCTGAGATTGCATAAGATAAGTAGCTCGTCATGGCGGAATTTCTAACCCCGCAACTCATGGGCCTTCTGCCGTACCCCCGCAATTACCCGACAGTTTCACTATAGTATTTGGAGTCTTCTGTGGGAGGTATTTCAGGACGCATCGCTAGTTTTTTCTCATGAGTGGCCAGCAGGTGCGGTCGATGAGGTTCTTGCCCCAGAAGTGACAGCCAATAAGCCCTGACGATTTCCAGACTTGCTATTTGCAGTCCGAATTGGCAGCAGCGCAGCCGCCTGTGTAGCCTAATTGAACGTCTTGTGTGCAGCGAAGACGGGGCGACTCACAGGCTGGTTTCAGTGCGACACCAGTGACGGCTTTTGGCCGATAGTGTCGTTACAACCCACCCATCGCTCTGATTTCCATTATTTGGATGGATGATTGCGGAATTTGTAGATGAGGATGATTTTCAAATGATTTCGCCGCAGCTTCTTGCGACTCGGCCTCTACGATCGAGTACAGCATGATATCGTTCCGAGTATCTGAAACGCCAGTTGACGTGACTTGTTTGGTCTTTCCGGCAGCATCTGTGCTGACAAACATTTTTGAATGAGTGGCCATCCATTCGGCCCACTCAGCCCGCATCTTTTCTTCGGCAACCTTCCTCTTTTCTGGGTCCGTCTTTGCCCATTCATCCATAACCGGGGCAGGTATGAGATATAAGACAAGAAACTTTTTCATGTTTGAGCCGGACATGATATCTCCTTTAGGTTGGCTGGGTCTAGTTAGGACGTTCTCCAGCTTCTGATTGACCACTTCAGATTAATCTTAGGACACTTCATTGGGCATGTGGACTGGCTGTTATTGGCCGACATTACCCCTCGGCCTTGCCTCTCGATAGTGGACCGTGGCGAAAATCGGTTGGTAGTTATCAGCGTCCGGTTTGCGGCGCCAAGCTCACAGGACACTACCAGCCAACTACAGCCCTTCACCGACCGCAAAATCGGGCACGACGAACGTCAGCAGCAACCCCGACAGCAGACCTTCTCAGAACACGACGAACTCACCTTGCTCGCCCTGAGCAGACGGCCACATCCCCATGATAGACGACGTTCTTGCCTGAATATTGGCTAGGGGTGAATTTGCCATGGGGAATACTTAATTGTCACAACCGCCCGATTCCTGCATCGGCTGACCCGTTGCAGAATTAATCACTGGGTCGCCCTGCTCATCGGTTTTGACGGTGCCGACAAACATCATGGATTCAATGCGCTGAAAATTGTTGTCCAGGGCTTGATCCACTTCCCGGTCAGTCAAATCATCGTAGATATAGACCTTGCCAGACTGTTCATCCCGCAATTCAAGGGGGGTAGGGTGCGTCAGGCGCCTTACTTCCCAGGCATGTAAATCGGCATCAGCATTAGCCTGTACGATGTTTTTGGGGGCCTGTTCGGCGACATTGGGCTTGTTGGTTTCTTGGTCGGCGGCTAGGGCAGACAAGGACATGGCGAAAAGAGCGGGGAAGAGATAACTGAGGTTTCTGCGCGTGCTGTTCATGTTACTGACTCCTTTTGGTTGCCATTTGGGCGTGGGGCGCTATTTGGACGCTCCACAGTCATCCTAGGCGGCTGGTAGGCTTCAATCCCGATGGATTGGCTAAGGATTCCCGATAGATTGGCTACAATTTTCCAATGGATTGGCTACGGTTTCCCGATGAATTACCTATGTTGAGAACACCTGTCCAGCCTCCGGCGTAACATGGGTTAGCGAGCGGGTTAGAGGAGGATGAATGCGGGTGGGCGACTGGTCGGTAAACCCCGGCCTCAATCAGATAGGGCGCGGCGATGAGATCATTCGCCTGGAACCCAAGGTCATGGAGCTATTGACCTTCTTTGCCGCGCATCCGGGCGAGGTGGTGAGCCGCGAGGCCCTACTGGTCGCACTCTGGCCCGGCATCATCGTCGGCGACGATTCTCTGACGCAGTCCGTCATCAAACTCCGCAAGGCGCTGGGCGACGACCCCAGAAAGCCGGCCTACATCCAAACCATACCCAAGCGCGGCTATCGGCTCCTGGCCGCGGTCAGCCATGAGGATACCCCGACGAGCAACGGTGATGCTGTGGTCGGCACGGATGGTAATGGCACGCGCTCATTGCCTGCGCCTCTGAGGCTGGGCTTACTGGCATTGGTCGGCGGGGCAGTTGTCGCTCTCGTCGCTGCTTGGCTAATGTGGATCGGTACGCAGGATTTGTCTGGGTTCGGTAAGAAATCAATGCCTGTTTCGGATCTGCCTTCACTGGTGGTGTTGCCGCTCACCAACCTGAGCAACGATCCGGCGCAGGATTACTTCAGCGACGGCATCACGGGCGACCTTACGACCGCTCTTTCTCATCTCGGGTCTCTTTGGGTGATTGCGCCCTATACGGCACTCTCTTACAAAGATTTGGCAACCAAGGCCACCGACGTGGCAGAAGATCTGGGCGTGCGCTACGTGATTGATGGCAGCGTACAAAAAACAGGCGCCCGCCTGCACATCAACGTTCAGTTGACGGACGCGAGAAACAAGCACCAGCTGTGGGCCGAGCGCTTCGACCGCGAGATCGGCGACATTTTTGCCATCCAGGACGAGATTGCCCATCGGATTGTCGCGGTATTGGGGGTGACCTTGTCGGACCAGGAACGAAAGCGTCTCGATCATCGGTATACCAGCAACGTCGAGGCCTACGATCTCTATCTACGAGGGGAGGAGGTTTACTTCCGGCAAGATGCGGATGACAACGCACGAGCACAAGAGCTTTTTGGCAAGGCGATTGTTCTTGACCCCAATTTCGCACGTGCTTATGCCGCGCTGGCGCTGACCTGCGTTGATGATTGGCGCTTTCAATGGAGCACCGACGCCGAACGGGGCGCCGATGAGGCACTGCGTTTGGCGCGCCACGCTGTCGAGCTGGAGGGTGATTTGCCCGAGGCCTTCTGGGCGCTGAGCTACGTGCAGCTCTACCGCCGGGATCCCATTGACGCGATCAACGCCGCGAACCAGGCACTCGTGCTCGATCACAACTATGCCGACGCGTTTGTAACACTTGCCATATCGACCGCCTATGCCGGCGATCCGAAGCGGGCGATCGGGCTCGTAGGCGCGGGCATGAAACTGAACCCACATTATGGTCCCACCTATAGGAGCGCTTTGGGGCTGGCCTATTTCCTCGCTGGACAATACGAAAAGGCAGTGCCTGTTCAAAAAGAGGCGATCGACAGCGACCCGGAAAAAATTCAGTTGCGGTTAGCGCTCGCGGCGACCTATATCAAGCTGGGAAGACAGGCAGATGCCGAATGGCAGGTGCAGGAGGTGCTTATGATCAAGCCGGGATTTACCCTCGACAAGATCGAACGCATCAGTCCTTTTCAAACGGATTCGGAACTGGAGGCATACAAGGCCCTCTTGCGCAGGGCGGGATTGAAGTAAAGGCGACGTTCAACAGAATCATACAAAGAGAATCCGTAGATGATCTTGTCCCTTCCAATGCTGTAGGACGGCCAGGCCCTGTTGACCAGAGGTGGTCGGCTAACTGTGGATGGTTTGAACGGCAGGAAAAGCTGCCGCCAACACGTCCTTGAGCCGCGGACCGGGGTCCGCTGGAGGTTATTCTCCGCCTTTGCCTCATCCGCGGCCAGTCGCTGCAACTGGCAGAACCTGGACGCTCAAGGCAGGTAAGCGCCTTTGCATTGCCTCTTCATTCTTGCGGGTAGGCGCACTCTTCAGGTGTGCAAATCTCTTCCAGCGCGGGCTATATTGAATTCTTAAAAATGTTAGACGGACGGCTGCTAGGCGAATCAATTCCGCATCAACAATCATAATGGCATCATGAACGTCCACATACTTAAAGGAATCGCCGGAGGAGCGCGTCCGACTATCCACTGTTGGGCTTTTTTGAACTGACGGACCCATGCAACCCATGCACAGCAACTTGAACAGACGGATGGGCCCATTCCTACTCTGCTTGGTGGGTTTGCTGGCGTTTTCAAGCGGATGCGCACTGGCTGACGACGCGCAAGTCTGGGCGGCACTGAAGGGGGGTGGCAAGGTTATCTTGTTGCGTCACACTCACGTCGTTATCGGAGAAGGGATAGGGCGGCTCACGCCCGGGAACTGCGCGGCAGAAGTGAACCTGTCCCACCGCGGTGTTGAGCAGGCCAAGCGTCTGGGAGAAGCCTTCCGCGCTCACGGCATTGTGGTTGGGGAGGTTCTGACCAGCCCCTATTGCCGCTGCATGGACACCGGCAGGCTTGCGTTTGGTCGTGCGACCGCTGTTCAATATCTGATGCCACCCGGCGTAGTCTCTGAGAGTCAGGCCGCATTGAATAATGAACGGGTGTTGCACGAAATTCTGAACCACCGCGGCCCCTCGAATTTGGTGATGATTACCCACGATCTCAACATCGCCAACATCGTTCTTGAGCCAACCGGTATAGGTATGGGGGAATTTTTCGTGCTCCGGCCCAACGGGGCGGATTTCACTGTCATCGGTAAAATCGAGCTATACGCCCAATGACTTTGGAGGTCCGCATTCTTGGCCGGGCATGTCCGTGGACTCTATCTTACGGCGGGGCCGGAATGGATTGATAGTCGCCCGTGGCGTGTTGCCCCGGCCCGCCGAGCACGCCTAAACATCTTGGGCGTCCTGTTGTGTGGCCAGAGGTAGGGGTCGGTGAGCCACTCTGACAATTGCTCCTCGAAGAACCAACGCCACCGTTGCATGGCCCATTTCTCAGCGTTCTCGGGTTGGCCAAACTCAGGAATCAGGTAGGCAATTGCGGCCTTCTGGAGATTGGCCAGAGTAAGCGACAGGGGATGGGACTTGCCGTCATCAGCCAATCATGGAAGGGCTGCTTGGGCTTGAGCAGCAGGGACTACGGTTGTAGGTCAGTCGCGGTAGTGTTTGCATGATGAGAGAAGCACGCTACTTAACTGGGTCAGACCCTCCACGCCGCGCCTGCGGGGAAGTCGATTGATTCACCCGTTCCCGGAGTTCCTGTCGGGTAGCTGGACGCGGTTACCCGTGTCCAGCCCCCTAAGAACCGTGCATGCGTCTTTAGACGCACACGGCTCAAGCCTCTACAAAGGCATCTTGCGACACCCGGTAACACCACTGTATTTTCCGGCATCCTAATGTTTCCTATGACAATTGAGATGGTGCATCTGAAGATTGCCTGCTGCATCCGATCCGCCCTCAGATTTCTTCACAATATGGCGAGCATGCCAAGGAGTGCTCTTTGTGATTGGCATCTGGCAGGTGGAACACAGGCCATCTTGTCTTCGCCAGACACGGTAAAGCTTCCGGCGACCTTTCGACGAGTTCAGCAAATTATTGCCCCATCGGGACTCGAAATACG
>JBAUMF010000111.1:0-16131 GCA_049578545.1 Thiobacillaceae bacterium | reverse complement strand
CAAACAGCGAGGCAATGCGTGCCAGGCAGGGCTGCCAGTCAGCGGGGAAGGTACGCAGCATCCGCCGGTCGAAACTGGGGTCGCGCCACAGCACTATCAGAAATAGCAGAGCAAGAAGCAGGATCTGAGGAATGATCCGGCGCCTCATCAACTCGTTCTGCCACCATAACAGCAGGGGCAGGCCCAAAAAGATCAGGACAAACTCAACGCTCAAACATTGAGGGGTGAGTGTGCGCGACATGGCTCGATTGTCGCGGTGCCATGTTTCAAACACTAGACGCCGGCGCGACCATACTGAGCGGCGTTGCAAAATGCCGAGCCCATGAGCGGTCTATGCAGACTCCAGAAACGCAAAAGGCCACCTCGAAGAGTGGCCTGAGTGACTTGGGATTGCTGGCTCCCCGAGCTGGGCTCGAACCAGCGACCTGCGGATTGACAGTCCTGAAACATGCCGTCCGCACGCGTCCGCACCTGTCCTTGTGTGTCTTTACATTCCTTGTAATATCATTAACTTAAGGTTATCCTTAGTCCGTAAGTGTCGTTCTGCGTGCGTGAGTATCCAGCGCCTAACGGGCACGCAACGGGCACGGCAGACCTGCGGATTAAACGCAGGAACCTACGGACTAACGGAGAAAACCTGATGGCAAGTATCACTGACAAGGGCATTGCGAAGGCGGCGCGCGATGCCAAATCAAGCGGCACTGATGTTTGGCTCACTGACGCATCGAAAGCGCGCGGCGTCGGACGCCTGCGGTTACGTGCGAGCGAAAGCGGGCAAATTGCATTCTATTTCCGTTATTCAAACAGCGCCGGCAAGCGCGATTCGATTGTGCTAGGGAGCTATGACATAAAGGGCGCAGCTGGGCTCACTCTAAAAGCGGCACGCACCAAGGCCGGGGAACTGTCGAAGCGCTACCAGGACGGAGAACACGACTTGCGCGAACACCTTGAGCACGAAGAAGCCGAGAAGCGTGCACGTATGGAAACGGCGGCAAGGGCTCGCAAGGAAAACGAGCGGCAAGCAACGGCGGGCACCCTGCGAAATCTGCTCGGCGGTTACGTCAAACACCTAGAGCGGCAAGGAAAGCAATCGGCGCAGGACGTGCGAAACATATTCAAGCGCAACGTGATCGACGAATTCCCACACCTGGCCGAAATGCGCGCGGCTGATATAACGCATCGGGACATAAGCGCCATTCTCGCGCGTCTGATAGACCGAGGCGCAGGACGCACGGCTGCGAAGCTGCGCAGCTACATGCGGGCGGCATTTGCCGAAGCGCTGGCCGCCGAAGGCGAGCCAACAGCGCACCCCGATCTTCATGGATTCAACCTAACTGCGAACCCCGCCGCACTTGTCCCAGCGAAGAAACTTTCAGCATTTAACCGCGCCCGTGAACGCACGTTAAACGAATCCGAAATGCGCACCTTTCTCCGAGCGCTTGAGAAACAATCGGGGACCGCACGCGATGCCATTCTGCTGGCTCTGCTGCTGGGCGGCCAACGCTCCGCGCAGCTGGTCCGATTGAAACCGGGCGACGTGGATATGGAAGCGCGTGAAATCACGCTCTACGATGGCAAGGGCGCCCGCGCTAATCCCCGCGTGCACCGACTCCCACTCACTGACCGGGCCGCCGAGATTGTGGCGCGGATGCTTGACCTGAACGGCGACAAGCCCTACCTGATTACCCTTAACGGCAAGGTGCACGTCCGCACAGAAACACTTTCCGCCGTGGTCACTGACATATGCGCAGCGATGATGGCTAAAAAGACCGCACGCGAGCCTTTCGAGATGCGCGATTTACGCCGCACGTGCGAAACCATGTTGGCACGCATGGGGATATCAAAAGAGACGCGCGCCCATATCCTGAGTCACGGCCTGGGCGGCGTACAGGCGCGCCATTACGACCATTACGACCGCGCCGACGAAAAGCGGCAGGCGCTGGAAGCCTGGGACGCGAAGCTGGCCGAAATTGCGAGTGGCACGCACCGGGAAAACGTGGTGCCAATACGCGCTGAGGGGAAGACATGAAGAACGCCAAGCACGACAAGGATGCAGTCGACCGCTTTATCAACCGGGCGCTCAATTTTGAAGTGCCTGAACAAGCGGACGCCGCGGCCGCAGCGTATTTGATTATTGAGGCGAGCCAGACCAGCCCAGAGTTCCCCAAGCTGCTGGGCATCAGGAAGCATCGTGGACAAAAACACGACATGGAAAGGGTTTATATGGATAGCCCAGTGTTCGCCATTGCCCTGAGTTTGGCCCTTAAAGAAAGCACGGAGCAAGAGGCGATAGAAGCAATGTGCCACCACTATAACGACATTGACGAAAAGACGGCCGGCACATATCTCAGTCAGCTCAAATCACGTGCAGAACGTTCAGCAATCAACCTCAAGAAGTTTATCGACAGCACTGGTGGCCCAACGGGGAAGATAACCAAAGACTAAATCTCTTCAGGAAAAGTAATGGGGGACTACTTTTCTTTTAGATCAAAAAACATTCTTCCAGAATCGCCTCATGTCCAACAGCACAGGTGCGACACATGGAAAACGTAGCAACGCGGAAGCTCTACTCACCCAACAGCGCGGCGCAGGCGCTCGACATTTCACGCAGCAAGGTTTATGACCTGATGAAGACAGGCTCGCTGCGCTTCGTAATGATAGGCGCAGACCGCAGAATCCCCGCAGACGAAATTCAGCGCATTGCGTCCGAAGGCTCAACACCCGCGAAAGCGGGGTGAGCATGGACCACCCGAGAAAAAGCCGCCAGGCTGGGGAGCGGGCGGCTTTCAAATACGACATCAGCACATCGCATCTTACCCGTCCCTGTTACTGCAAATCAAGCGGAACCTGTTTGACCTGCGCCGCATGGCTCAGAATCGGCAGATGGCTCGCCGCTGAACGGCAAAGGCAGGCCGCATGACTGACCTGGCAACGCTTCAAAAGTTGGATGACGCTGCTCTCTTAGCGATGGCTAAGGAAGAGGAGCAAAGGCTTTCAGAACTACTGGATAAGGGAGAGCTGCGCCGTCTGTTCAAGTGTGTATCGCTGGCGGCGCTCCTCAAGCTCAAATTGCCCCCACGGGAACCGATGCTGTCGCCCTGGCTGACTGAACAGAGCATCGCGATGCTGTACGCATGGCGCGGCATCGGTAAGACCTGGCTTGCCCTGTGCATTGGTTATGCCGTGGCAACGGGCGGCGAGGTTCTTGGCTGGAAGGCCCCGCGCAAGTATCGGGTGCTGCAATCGCGCCTCGCGCTGATCGTCAACAGCTTCCCGGATGAACCACTCGAAGACGGGTTCCGCATCCTTACCCCTGACTTGCAGCCTGACGGCATCATGCCGAACCTATCGGACCAGGCAGGGCAAGAGGTCATCGACGCGCACACAGAAGGGATCGACCTCATCATCGTGGACAACCTTAGCACGATGGCTAGATCCGGCAAGGAAAACGAGGGGGAGAGCTGGCTGCCTGTTCAGGGCTGGGCATTGCGGCACCGCGCCCAAGGCCGTGCTGTGCTGTTCATTCACCATAGCGGCAAGTCAGGACAACAGAGGGGTGCGTCCCGCCGTGAAGACGTGCTGGATACCGTTATCAGTCTCAAGCGTCCGGCAGAGTATCAGCCCGATGCGGGCGCACGCTTTGAAGTCCACTTCGAGAAAGCCCGCAACCTGACCGGCGACGATGCCGCCCCCCTGGAAGTGGCATTGCACTCGGAACATGATCGAATTCGATGGGAGTGGAAGTCCGCAGAGAACGCCGTCATCGAGCGCATTGCCGATATGGTGGATGACGGCGCCAACCGGCAGGACATACAAACCGAACTCGGATTGAGCCGATTCCAGCTTAACAGAGTGGTGAAGACCGCCAACGAAACCCGCGTCAACAAGATTGTGCTGCCGGATTCCAGAAAGGCGGGTGCCAAATGAGCCGCACAATGCCGCGCACATTACCCGCACAATGCGAACAAACGCCCCGCACATTAGGAATTGCTGATGCTCAAAATGGCAGCCTGAAAGCCTTAGCTGGCGCGGTTCTTACGAATACCCCCGGTTGTGCGAATGTGCGCACCTATAGCCCCGCACAATCGCACATTACCCAAGATAGGCGCACATTACCTCGCACATTATCCGCACAATGCCTAACAGATGAGCTGACCCGACTTGTCAGACTATGCGGCGACCTTTACCGCTTCACTGAAGCCGAACACCGCGAAGCCTTGGCGCTGGCTTTGGCTCACCCTGAGGATGCCTGGCTTTCCTACTCCGCGATGGCAAAAGAAAGCCAGCCCAAGTTTACCGATGGAGAACAGCATGGCGATTGAATCAAAACCCCGGCGCCGCTGCGCAAGGTGTGGCATTGCCTTTAAGCCAGGCTTTAGCCACGGCTGGCGCTGCATCGCGCCCCACATCGTTGTGTGCGAAGTTTGTTGGTGCGAACACCAGGCATGTGAACCTTTCGACCTGAACCATGCAGAGGAACCGAAGCGCGACGCTGCCCCTTACGTGACCTGGGAGATCAAACACAGGGACACACTCGACACACCCAAGCCGGAACCTGAACCGCGTGCCCGCTGGAGCAATGGACCGCACAAGCGGCGCAACCCGCGCGGGAATAGCCCATAAGAATGAAAGGCATGGGAGGGGATGGCAAATCCTTCGAGGTGACGACCCGGAAACCGTGCGCGAACAACGAAATCTTAACAATCGGCAACGCCAATATTTAAGGTCAACAAAATGAAACAAAAGGATCACATACCCAAGCATCTAGAGCCCGCTGAAGCTGAGCTTTTCGAGAGCATCAAGGCCGAATATGCCATTCAAGACGCGGCAGGACTCGCACTATTGAGCGCAGCGTGTGAAAGCGCCATGACGGCACGTCAATGTCGCGAGCGCATCGCCCTGGACGGCCTGGTTAATGAGAAAGGCCGACCGCATCCCCTGTGTGCCGTGATGAGGGACGCGCGGAATTCTTTCCTGGCGTGTATCCGGCAGCTTGGCCTGGATACCGTGTCCGCCGGAAGTGTTGGCGCACCCATCGGCAATTCAAATGCGCTTTCAACGCTGAAAAGGATCAAATAATGGCCCGACAATTTCGCAAACTGCGTGCAGGCGGACAAGAGGCCCCTGCCTTTACGGCCTACATGGCCGAGGCCTTGATTTCGGGCGTAGACTTATTCGCCGGGAACGTCTCCGGCTTGTGTGGTGAAGGCGGCAGCTGTGAACTTGATCTGGACCTGGCCCGCGCTGCCTGGTTCGCCCATAGCGATGCGGTGCTGGACTATGCCGCTGCAAAGCGCCCATTGGCCAAGGTCTGGGCCATCAAACAATTCGAATTAGCCAAAACTGAAAAGGAAATGAAATGAACGACACCTTCCTCGCCCTGATCGCCGCCAGCGTAGTGTTTGGCAAACAAGGCCTTGAACTGGCGGCGCAGACCGAAGATTTTCCTGAAGCCATGCAGCAAATTGCTGATGGGGCTGCCCGGCTTGAGCTTCGCATCAGTTTTGACCCCCTGCCGGTTGTTACTGGCGTTCTGATTAGAAGTTCTGACGATCAGGTGATAGGCCAGTTCTTCCGCAAGGAAGCGACCGCTGCACCAGAAACGGCGCACTGACCATGCTGGACCTTTCCTTACTTCTGGATGCACTCATGCCTGATGTGCGCGACCTGGAGCGGCTATTCCGCTGGGCAGGGTGGTCCAGATACCAAGCCAAGACAGAAATTTCGCGACTGAAGCAGGTTGAAGCGCAAATCTGAAACGCTGGGCGAGGCTTTCTGTCGGCGTCTGATTGATGCCATGCCCACGGCGCACGCCCGCGTGGTCTGCGTGATGGAGCTTCAGAAGTGGTCGGGGAAGACTGTCTATTTCCCGGCCAGCAAGCAGGGCGAGCGCCGGGTAGGTGCTGCCTTGAACATGATCCGGGGCGGCATGTCTGCAGCTGATGCTGCCCTGGCGATCCATGAACGCTTCGGCGTGACCATGCGCCAGGCGTATCGAGATATCAAAACAGCACGCAACAAAATCACTGACAAAACCTACTGCCAAATGTCGACGTAGGCCGTCGCAGCCTGCCATGAAAGTCGTGACTCCCACATACATCGGAGTCACGAAATGGATTATTCGAATGAAATTCTAAAGGCAATTCAGGAACGCCACGAAGCGCTCGACGTTTTGGTGCAGAGGGTTAATTACCTCGAAAGCAAGGATGCGAAAGCGAGCCGCCCGAACTTTGGAGTCGTCGGTCATGACGACTTTAGCATTGACGCAAAAGAGCATCAGAGTGCTTTCAAAAAGTACATCTGCAAGGGTGAAACGCATGGCCTCGGCGACCTTCAGATGAAGGCGATGGCGACGAACCAGGGCGACACCGGCGGCTATGCTGTCCCCAAGGTCATCGACGGCATGATTGCCGACCTCGCGGTGAACATTTCCCCGATCCGGGCCATTGCCCAAACGGTCCAAATTTCGACCCAAGACTATCACAAGTTGGTGAACAAACGCGGCACCGCATCGGGATGGGTGGGTGAAACCGCTGCGCGTCCTGAGACGGCCACCGCAACATTCGCAGATATCGCACCCCCCATGGGTGAGTTGTATGCAAACCTAAGCGCAAGCCAGGTAATGCTGGATGATGCCTTCTTCAATGCCGATCAATGGATGGCCGAACAGGCTGCCACCGAGTTTGCAAGGGCTGAAGGCCTGGCGTTTATTTCCGGCAATGGTGTGAATCAGCCGATGGGTTTTCTGTCGAACCCCGTTGCAAACACGTCCGACGCGACGCGTGCGTTCGGCACCCTGGAATATGTCTACACCGGTACTTCTGGCAACTTCAAGACCACGAGCTCATCCGTCAACCCATCCGATGACCTGTTTACCCTGGCGCAAAGTCTGAAGGCGGCTTACCGCAAAAATGCCGTGTTCGTCATGAACAAAAAGACCCTGTTTGCCGTCATGGGCATGAAGGATAACCAAGGGCGCTACATCTTTAACCCAACAACTCAGCCAGGAATGCAGGACACGCTGCTTGGCTACCCGATTTTTGAAGCTGAGGACATGCCAGACTATGCCACAGCAAACGGCATGGCGATTGCATTTGGCAATTTCCAGCAAGGCTACATCATTGCGGACCGCATCGGGACGCGGGTGCTCAGGGACCCCTTCTCAAACAAACCGAACGTCATGTTCTACGTGACCAAAAGGCTTGGCGGGAGTGTGCTCAATAGTGAATGTATAAAGCTGCTGAAGTTCGGCACGAGCTGATGAATTAAACGGCGGCGCACCGGAGCTTCTATCGCTCTAACGCGCTGAGATTAGCCAGTTCGTGCTCGCGAGGACATCGCTTAACACTGGCAGCCTGGGGCTATACGTCTCTTTAGTGCTCGGGCAGGAACCCGCCCTAGTGGCGGGTTTTCTTTTGTACTGAGGGATACTGAACGCTATCATGGCGTCTAGTTGTGAAAGGTTGACTGTCAGGCGTCTCTGAAGGTGTGAGGAAATAGAATGAGCGGATTCGAAGCGTGTCAAGCCATTACCGAAATTGCGCAAACTGTAATTCTGTTTCTTACCCTACTTGCCGCTGTTGTTATCGGTTTCAAACAGGTAAAGATCAGCAACCGCCAAGCAGACATAAGCGAGCGGCAAAACACGATAAGTAGGGGCCTTGCTGACCTCCCCTTCGTCGTCTCGCCAGAGATTACTTACGACCAGAATTCAAAACGCTTGAACATTTGCAACAAAGGACAAACGAACTTCTATCTCTGGGGAACCAGGGTCGGGGATGGCGCGAAAGTGATAGAGCAGGAGCCGAGGTTAATTACACCCGGAGGCTTTTATTATTTGCTCGCTGACTCTATTGAGGACGATTTACGTAAAGCGCTCGGGAAGCAATCAGAAGTAAAGGGACTATTCACCATCTACTTAACCAGCCAAAACGATGTCCAATACGTAGTGTCAACAATAATCCTTGGAAAGCTCAATGGTGCAGAACTCACGATTCATACTCAGACGACTTCAATACGTCCACAAGCGTGGTGACGTCGCCCAGCCCATCATTCCACCAACCCGCCTAAGGCCGGATTTCATTATGGCATGGATGAAGCTATCGCCCCTGCCATTTCATCGCGTCAGGCTCAATCCTGGCGGGCTGAAATCGACCCGTTTCCGCTATGCAGATTCTATTTCGTCATTGTCCGCATGGCGCCTCGCACGGTATCCCAGGGTTAGGCCCATAGCTTCGCATTCCGCTGACGGACGACACGGAACGACCTAAAGGCAAGGCGTGCCTTGAATTTCTCGACTTTATCGGAAAGATCACCAAGGGTCTCTTGAAGTTCTGCACGAGAAATATTTGATTGCGCGCCAATTATGATCGTGGTGAGACGCAGCTCGTCAGAAAAGTTGACGAAGTAGAGGCCTTTCTTTGGGTCTTTGTCTTCCAACGCGACAAAGGACCGGACTTCGTTCTCATACCGCCAATGGGAGTACTTAGTAAACAGGAAACGCTCAGCAGTTTCGACGTCGAGTTGGCGAGGATGGCTGAAGCTCTCAGTCTCTACAACAAGGCGCTTACGCGAGTATCTTACGGCACCGAGATGTTCCTCAGGAATGTCGAAGCCAAGGCACATGCCAGTATGCTTTGCCGCGTAATGACTCCATTGAACTGGGTTGTGCCAGTCTCGACTGAAGCAGAGCAACCCACGTTTTGACGCCAATTGATTCTTCATGGCTGCAAATGCGCGACGAAGTGATTCATCGGCAAGATTGACGCCAAAGAGTTCAAATGGGTCGTTAAGCTCGTGAAGTGTGGCCACCTTCAGACGGCGCCTGCGTAAGTCTTCTAGTCCGAATTCGGCGTTGACGAAATGGAACACTCGCATCTATGCGTTTATTCACGCTATGACGCTTTGTTGCGCGCCGGCCAGTTGTAACGTGAACAGAAAATCACGTATCGCCAATGGCTGGCCACCAATACTCGCGTCGTCGAAGACGCCTTCCGTCAACCCGTCGGGCTCCTCATTATCGTAATTAACTCCTATGGCTATGTCGGAAGGTAGATTTCCCTTGGAGGCCTCAGCATACAAGGTGTTGAATTGGTCGACATTCACATGCAGCCACAGCCTGTAAAGGCTATCCTTCTTTGGGGGCGTAAAAGCCGGCCTGAACTCACCAAGACGTCCATCTTCGTTTAGCTTCTCTTCATATGGACTCTGTGAGATTGGGAAAATGGTGAGCGCAAAAGTGCACTCGCGTAAATTAAATCCACTAGCGAGATCAAATGTGTCGGACGTATCTTTTAGCCTAAGCGAAAAGAACAAGCACATGCCAAGGTTGGACGATAGCTGCATGCCTCCAAAGGTGGGTTCGAAATGCAGATTCATTGCAAGGACTCCGCTTGGTTACGCCTTACTGGGATAGCGACCGGAGACCATCTTATGGAGGCAGCAAGGAAGCGTGGGCCGAGTAATTTCATGGTGAACCTCGGGAGAAGTTTGGGAATAATAACCAGATTACGGCGGGTTTTTTGTTGGCTGCGCCTAACGGGCACTGTGGGGGCACGGAATTGCGACTTAGTTGAGATGATCTTCGCGAAACTGCCGTAACTTATTGATTTGCTGGCTCCCCGAGCTGGGCTCGAACCAGCGACCTGCGGATTAACAGTTCGGCATTCGATCTGGCCGCAAAGCCGCGTGGTTATTGGGTTTATGGGGTGAGCGGTGTCTAATATTTCGGTCAAGATTAGGGTCATTTAGGCCGCATTCTTACGTGTTTTCGCGTCTTTTTATTAGACAGCCATCTTGACCTTATTGGGTTCTACCATACCACGTCAGCGACTCAGCGGAAGGACAAGGGGGTTAGGCGGTACTCAACTCCAATTTGATCTGCTTTCCCCATGCTGAAGAGCCGGTGGATCGCCAGTATGAACAGATCACGAGTGAGTCGAACGTTATCACGTCCCCAATCTGCGCAAGACGGTACGATAAGGGCGAGTCGCGCCAAAATTTATCAATTTGCCCTGCACAGGCGTTAGCGTAAACTTTGGGTTGGCATGTGTGAAGGAGAACCTCGATGAAGACGGGTGAATTGATTGACGAGGTGATATCCCTGCCCGTAGAAGAACGGGCAAGGCTGGTCGATACCCTGTTGCGCAGCTTGAATGCGCCCGACAGCGCCATCGATTCTGCATGGGTGGAGGTGGCGAGGCGGCGTCTCGATGAACTCCGCGCAGGCCGGGTTGAGGCCGTGCCAGGCGAGGCAGTGTTTGAGAGCATCCGTCAGCGCTATGCGAAATGAGCTATGCCTTCCACCCGGAGGCAGAAGCGGAACTGAACCAGGCGATTGAATGGTATGAAACCCACGAGCCGGGGCTGGGCCTAGATTTCGCGACCGAGGTGCATGCCGCGATTCAGCGCGCGCTGGCATTTCCGCTTGCCTGGCAGGTGATGGAAGGCGACATTCGCCGAGTGCTGGTTCATCGCTTTCCCTTTGGAGTGCTGTATGCCCAGGAACATGATCGGATGTTCGTCGTCGCCGTGATGAATCTCCATCGCCAACCCGGCTATTGGCAGGCCCGCATGACCTGAGGTGCATCGTTCCGACGCGCGTGGGCAACATGCAGAGGGCGAATTCGTAGTCAGGCCACGATGGGTGTCTGGAATAGGCCGCGGCAATGTTGCTGCCATGCGTAATGATCAAACGATGTTCGTGGTTCAGATCGATCACCATGCCTCGTATCATGATCGACCCTAGCCACCTGCCTAGGCTCACACCCCGTTGGATTCACTCCCCTCGCTCAGACGCAAACCCCTTTGTACAATGCTGACTCGTTCACTCAATTGCTTCGCTGTGAGCACGAGCCGCTGCATTGGATCACGGCTATGATCTTCGTCGAGTTGGAGCCGTTTCAATGAGCGGCTCCAATTCGTTTACCTCAAGATGCCCCCACTCTATAATTGCTATCGGACAAGAATGATTTGAGATCTTGGGAATTCAAACGAGCGGCCGATTCATACAAGACACTCCCCATCATGCTTAAAATTCAGACAAAAGCCATCAGTATCGTCACTGACAGAGACCATCCCCATCTGTCCAAAGAACAAAAGGCGTTCAACACCCTGATCAAAAAAATTGGTGAAAGGCGCGCCAGCCTCGCCGATTGGCAGGAGATTATTCCGTCTTACCAGAAAAAATACGCCAGCGAATTTGTTCCGCTGGTCGAAACCTCACAAGATATCCAAATAGAGTTAGTGCATAGCCTTGACCGTGCCAGCGATCAAAAAGGGCTTACTTCGACGGAGCGCCGCATGATCGATGACCTGATTAGCGAGTTGGCCGGGGAGCTTGCAGCAGAGCGTGACGATGCAGATTTGAAAAACATTTACAACAAACACAGTGGCTCTGACTTCGACGCTGAGGAAGCTGCCGCCGTCAAAGGCATGAAATCGATCCTGGAGGAGGTGATAGGCGTTGACCTAGGGGACGATTTTGACATGTGTTCACCCGAGGAATTGTTTAACCGGGCTCAAGCGCACATGCATGAACAGCAGACACAATACGAAGCCGACCGACAGGCGCATGATGAACGCCAGGCAAAACGGAAAAAGACCGCCAAACAAATAACCAAAGAGGCCCAGCAACTGGCCGAAGAGCAACAAACCAGCCAGTCCATCCGTGAGTTGTACCGCAAACTGGCCAGCGCCCTGCATCCAGACCGCGAACCCGACCAACAAGAGCGTGATCGGAAAACGGAGTTGATGCAGCGCATTAACCAAGCCTATGACCAGAAGAATCTATTGCTATTGTTGGAACTGCAACTGGAGCTAGAGCACATCGACCAAGCCACGATCAACAACATTAGCGCAGGCCGACTGAAGCACTACAACAAAATATTGAAAGAACAGCTCAACGAGTTGGAGAACGAAATTTATAACACCGTGGATATGTTCAAAGCGCAATTTGGTATCTCCCCCTTTGCTCGAATTTCACCCAGCACCATCATGCGCAATCTCGCGGCCGACATCGTCGGCATCCAACACGCGATCCGCGACTTAAAAAGCGAACTGTTCATATTCCAAGACATCAAAAAGCTCAAAGCCTGGCTCAAAGAAGCACGGCGGCGGCAGAAAATGGATTATTTTGACACCCCCTTTTGAGCTACGGTGGACTGGTGAGCTTATTGCAACTTTTTCGCTCTTGAAATACTGATGGCCATCGAATCCATTCCTGAATTTACCGGCCCCGCCGCTAAACTGTGGGCAACCATCCCCAGTCACAGCAAGAAGCTACTGCTCTCTAATGTCTGGTGCGGGAGATGCGGCCATGCGGTCACGATCACCCATTTCTCCGGGGCAGTCAAAGCAGGCGAGTTGTTGCTCGTCGGTTTGTGTTCGGAGTGCCATGGCGATGTGGCGCGAGTGATCGAGATGAGTTGACTGGCTGCATGCCAATAGAACAAACCCTCGGGCCAGGATCAATTTTTGTTACGTATTCCGACTACTGGGCCAACGCGCGAGCCTTGACAAGGCAAATGCAAAATGCGCGCAGGGCCTTGAGCCTGACGTCCATAATCAAATCGAAAGGGGAATCCCCATGGCAATGACAGTTGAAATCAAAGACAACAAACTTCACATTGAAATTGACCTGGAAAAGCCCGACGCCATCGTCCTCAGGCAAAACCCTAGTCGTCGCCAGTACGCGTGGGAATGCCGTTACGACGGCCATGGTCGACGGCAAGCCAGTCATTATCGGGCTGAATGCCTATATCAAGCGTTGAAACGGGAGTCACCGGCCCGCTATGAAAACTCCGCGATCGCGTTCACGGCGACGGACGTTTTCGCTAGCTCTGTGCTGGTGGATGGTGATGTGAAAATTCATGCGATGGACTCAATGCGAGAAATTTTCTGGCGCGTTTAATTTGATACAACCAGTTTTTGCTTGAGATTCAAGGTCGCGATTTATACAGCCAGAACCACCTTGTTGGGTGCAACCGTTTGTCTCCAGCGTGCCTTGACATATTTCTCGGTGGTCGTGACGGACTCGTGGCCGCAAAGCACCTGGATGAGCTCCAGAGAGGTTCCGCTTAACCACATGTCAGTCGCCCCCTTGCCTTTAAGGTCGTAATAGCCAAAAGAACCAATCCTTAACTGGCCACGGTCAACCGACTGGTTCTTGAGTGATGCTTCACGACCAGTGGCGAGGCCATTGGCTTTGGCGATACAGCGTTTGAGCATCGCAGAAAGACCGTCATATGTATACGGGAGTCCATCCAAACGGTGGATCAGGGTCATACCCGGCCCAGCAATTGCTCCACCATCGATTTTCAAGTCGGTGAGGATGGCCTGGATATCAGGGGTAATTTCAATATCCACGGTGGCACCCGTTTTGCCTTGTCGGTTGCGAATCACACGATGCATGCTGCCGTCCGGTTCGCGTTTTTCAGCAAGGTTGGCCCGGGTCCAGGTGATGATGTCTTCTGGTCTTTGCAGGGTACGATAGACCAGCATCGCTAATCCGCGTACCGCTTTCGGGGCCGATTTGAGTACCTCTTCCAGTTCCCAATGCTCCAAGTAGCGATCGCGCTTGGATTCCGGATTACGGCGCACGCCAATGCAGGGATTGCTGGTGACGCTCGCCTGGCCGGTTCGAATTAACCAGGAGAAGCAGGCAGAAAGACAGGCCTTTTCCCGATTTGCACGAACAGGGCGTCCCAGTTCAGCATTGACGTCCAGATATTGGGCGACATGTTTTGGCTCAATTCCAGCCGGGACCATGCGTCCAAAGAAATCCTTGAGGGGGATGACGTTGTGCTGATAATCGGCCAGGGTACGTGGAGAAAGTTGGGAAGTCGCAACTCTTTTTTCCGAGGCAGTCAGAAACGCATCGAGGAAATAGATCATGGTTCCATATTCCACGACCTTGGCGTTATAGTGGGAACCAGTACGCTTTGCAGCACCAATATCAGTTCCTAGACGCTCCCATCGATTGTCCCGGTGGACATACCAGAATGCCCCATTTTTGAAGTAGACCCGGTCAGGTAATCCGAGGGGGTTCGATTTGCGTTTTCTGCCCATCGTCATACCTTGCTCCTTTCGTCTTAAATCTGTCAAGCAGGGCCTGAACGTTAGGTCCATTTGTTTCCGGTTCTTGACTGGGCGTGTTTCGGGGGTTTCCCTCTCCGTTCATGACGATTGCAAAATTAACTCGTGAAATAAGTGGCCAACCATTTGGTCGTGTCTTGACGAGAAAACCCATATCTTTCAGCCGACGCACCATGGCAGCCGGTTGAGCCAGCGGTCTGCAAATGTCTAAGATTTCGGAATCGTTGAGAAATGGGGAGGTCATATGCTACCTAATTCACCAAGCTGCTTGAACAACTCCTCCTGCCGATACCGCACCGCACGCACCGAGAGGCCATAGAGGTCTGCTACCTTGTCGATAGGAACCGCAAGCAGGAGTTCAGCAAATGTCCGGTCACGCATCGGCAGCTGCGCGAGCACCTCCTGTTTCCGTGATGATCCCAGGCGCACCTGCTCATTGGTCTCCTCTCGCTCAAGCAGCGCATTCAGCGGATCAACCGGTTCCTGGGCGTGGGGGGAAGCCAGTAGCATTTCCCGAACCCAGGGTGTTTCAAATTCCTCGGCGCCCTCGCTCCGGGCATCCGCAGGGCCTGACCCCCCCAGCCGCATTGACACCGGATATCGCATCGTCATGCCCCACAGGTGGCCCATGACATACTGCCGTGGACTTCCTTTCGCCGGATCAAAGTCGCACTGGCCACTCGCGATGCACCAGCACAGAAGCCTTGCCTCCTGACGCACATCCTCGATCAACAGCGAGCTGCAGTTCGCCACATTGCGCAGTTCCGCCTGATCCAGGCTGGCATAAAGTGATTCCATCGTAGCCATGGTCATGCCGCCCGCCATCCCAGGCTCCGACACTGGGCCAGGGCTGCTAGCGCAATCCGCCGGATGGACTCCACGCCGCCCGCCTCCTGAATCCAGAGCGAGGGCACCGCAAGTGAAACAATGCTGTGCTCCGTTCCACCCAGTTCGGACCCTGGAGCGAACCTGACGTCAGCCTGCGCAACAGGGAGCATCCCTTCATGGCTTGTCTGCCCATCCCCCGTAGCGGCATCGTGAGCGCCGGATTCGACTCCCTCTCCAGCCGGCATGAAACCTTGTCGCTCACCCCCCTGTGGCGAGGTTGATGCCCCGTATTCATCGGCAGGGCCCACCAGCGGCAAGCCCGGCTGACGCAGTGCCCGTTCCCGTTCCTCCAGCTCACGGTACTTCTGCCGCAACTGCGCACAACGGGTCGTGGTGATCATTGCATCCGAATCGAGCAATTCACGTCGCGCCTGATCCGGCAGCGCCCGGAAGTGCGCCAGCACATCCACACTGCGCAGCCGCCCCGTCTCGAACAGGGTCCGGTAGGCCGGGTTGGCGGCCAGCTCATGCCCGCGTACCCAGTCGATCCGCTTGCCCAGTGCTTCTGCAATCGCCGCGATCCCCAATCCTGCCATCAGCATCTCCGTGATCGCGTCCACGTATTCCAGTGGCCTCAGATCCTGGTGATGCGCATTCTCCGAACACTGCACCACGCGTTGCACCAGCTTGTCCATGTTCTTTGTCAGCACCAGACAGGGCAGGGTGGACAAGCCTGCCTGTGCGGTTGCCCGATAGCGCCGCTCCCCCGCCAGGATCGTGTACCGGCCACCGGCTTCCTCACGTACCAGGATGGGCTGCAGGACACCGAGCACCTGGATGCTGGATGCCAGCTCCGCCAGCGCCTCCGGATCGAATGCTTTCCTGGGTTGATCAGGGTCACGCTGGATCCGACTCAACGGCAGTTCCTGCAACTGGGCCCCTGAGGCATCGAACAGCCGGTTCATGGCGCGGTCCCCTGTACCGGGGATTCGATTGATGCAGGCGTGACCTCGACCGGAGACAGGTTCCACAGTGGATGAGCCTGTGCGCGTTCCAGCATCTCCGCCTTGCGCGCAGCCTCGGCCTCACGCTGCAACTGGTTCTGCAACGTCTTCTCCTCCTGTTCTGCCCGTGCCCGCCTTGCTTCCAATCGCTGCTGGGCATTGAGTTTGGATAGCAGTTTGCGAGCCTGTCGCCTGCCCTCCACCG
>JBAUMF010000110.1:0-1635 GCA_049578545.1 Thiobacillaceae bacterium | reverse complement strand
AGAGCGAGCAACGCGGCGACCAATGAGGGGTTTTCCTTCTTGGATACCTGCTCATGTCGCTCACCGCCCAAGTTTGCTTGCTGCTCTCGAAATGGATTTCCTTTCTTCTGCTGGCCGTTCCGCCGCGCTCCCGCCGGACGTTTGTCGAACTCCTGATCGGTTGCATGCTCAACCCGGAAGGCTGGGTCACCCGCGCCATCGGAGCCATCAGCCGCGAGGCGCACTGGACCACTTATTACAAGCTGATCGAGCGAGCGCACGTGTCGGTCGCAGACTTGTCCGTCCGTTTGCTGCAACTGGTGCAGATGGTGTTTCCAAACGAGATGGTGAACCTGATCATCGACGACACGCTGGTTCCGCGTTGCGCGAAGACGGGGCCGGGTATCGGCATCAAACACGATCACAGCCACAAGGCCAACCGGCCCACCTTTCTGAACAGCCAGTGCTGGGTCACACTGGCGCTGGTCGTGCGCGTCAGGCTGGGTTCGGCGCTGACCATACCGGTTCGCTCCTGGTTGGTCGAGGAATCCGGACAACGCGGCAAGCTCTGGGTGGCGAGACAGTTGATCGACTCTGTCAGGGAGCACGTCAAGGAGGCGCGCTTGCTGATCGACGCATGGTTCATGCGCAAGAGTTTGATTCTGCCCATGCTCGAACAGAAGGTGCGCATCATCGGCCAGGTGCGGTGGGACACGGCGCTGTTTCTGCCGCCGGAGCCGGAACCGAAACGCCGGGGGCCGAAGCGCAAATACGGGTGGCGGATCGATGCGGCCATGCTCGATATGCTGCCCGCGCAGGAGATGGAGTTGATGCTGTACGGCAAGATGCAATCGGTCAGGCTGCGCTCTGTCATCGCCGTGGCGCGGTTTCTCAAAGGAGTGCCGGTGCGGGCGGTGTGGTGCGAGATGCGCCAGGACGACAACACCTGGTCGCGCCCGCGACTGATTATCGCAACCGAAACGGAACTGTCGGCTCGGGCTGTGGTGGAAATCTACGCCGAGCGCTGGGGTATCGAACCTTTGTTCCACAACTTGAAGCGATGGTGGGGCGTTGCGAACTTGTGGCAGCAATCGAAGGGGGCGCTGGAACTGTGGATGCAGATTCGCTCCACTGCGTATGCCTTGACGCAGTTGCTCGCGCTGAAACTGTGGGAATCTTTTCCGCTGATGGAAATCGCGCCTTGGCGCAAGGGCGCAATGATCACGGCGGGGCTTTTCGGCCAGTGGATGCGAATCCAATTTATCGGACTTCGCGTGCGCGATGCCTGCAACGCGAAGTCGGGAAATTTCGTGATGCCTTTCCCCGGCCAGGATCAGCGTTTGCAGTGTTGAGGCGTGCGGCATCGCGTTCGTCGGTATCGGATCGTTGTACTTTGTGTTTGTCGTGCCTCGCCACCATGGAAAATCCGGGGCGGCAGGCAGCGGCGTGTGTCTAAACTTCAGTTAAGATAAGAGCCTTTAAGATATAAATGCTGTTACCGGTAAGCTCAAAGTAATCAATTAAGGCAGGGAAAACCAGCATGGATGAAAATATCCACCCAGACGCCGCCGGGCGGGGCAACACGAAAATGTGCAGCGTCCTGTTCTTGGACATAGTGGGGTACTCGAAAAAGACCAATGCGGAACAGATCGTCAT
>JBAUMF010000109.1:0-14716 GCA_049578545.1 Thiobacillaceae bacterium | reverse complement strand
AAAAAGGGCGAGAAGCTGCGCGACAAAATCGAGGAGCAACTCTCGAAACTCCAGCAATTGCCGCACCTCGTGCGCTCATTCTTCCAAGCCCCTTCTGTCGCCTATATTGGCGACTGCTGAGTAATTGCCACAGCCGCCCGATTCCTGAATCGGCTGACCCGTTTCAGTATTGATCAACTGCTGGCCCTGCTTATCGGTCTTGACGGTGCCGACAAACATCATGGATTCAATACGCTGAAAATTATTGTCCAAGGCTTGATCCACTTCCCGATCCGTCAGTCCATCATAAATATAGACTTTGGCTGACTGTTCTTCCTGCAGCTCGTGGGAGCTAGGATGCATCAGGCGTCTTAATTGCCAGTCATGTAAAGCAACATCAGGATCAAACCCAGGGTCCCCCGCCAATGTTTCGGTGGATAAAATCAATGCCATCATACCGATAGCTACACCTGCACTCATTTCAATCCCCTTAACAATAAGTCCCAAGCTATAAGGAAGAGACACTCATCGTAGGTGCGAGTGGGGGTTATTCAATTTAAAACTTCTTACCTGTTTGCGGGCAAGACGGGACCGGCGTCGCTCAAATAAATAACGTAACATTAGCCTGCCGGGCTGTGTCCAGGTAGGTGGCGGCCCCGGCCCAATCACTGATTTCCGGTATGAACTCGTCCTTCTTCCATCCGAAGAGATCGACGGTCATCTGACAGCCAATCAGTTTGACGCCCACTTCGATGCACATATGGCGCAGCTCAGAAAGAGGGGCGACGCCCTTGTTCTTCAGGGTCTGTTTCATCAGGGCAGTGGCCACTGATTCAAACCCAGGAATGTTGGCCATCAACATATTGGGCATGTTCCATTCGATCTCCTGAAACCACTTCGGCCCAAACGGCATTTTCATCGGCATGGCCGGATTGCCCAACGGGCTGATCGAAGGATTCAGGTCTTTTTTCAGCAGCGACAACCCGTAAAAGGTAAAGAACACCGTGGTGTCCCACCCCATGGCGGCGGCTGTCGAACTGATAATAAAGGCGGGGTAAGCCCAGTCCAGCGTGCCCTTGGTGACCATGATCGACAGACAAGGCGTCTTGCTGTTTTCCCAGGCAACAATCCTTTCATTGAAGCGCTGTTCAAACCACGCCTCAAGATCCGCCTCGCTGCCTTTAGGCATGCCGGACGGGGATTTGGGAAGAGAGTCGATTAGAGTGAGGTTCGACATTCGGGCTACCCTTTCAGGTTGGGATCAATTGACTGGATTGGATCAACTGCACGCCGCAAAGCGCCTCAACGTGAACACTCCGCTCGGGCGCCTCATGGCGTTGCAGCCAGGTCGCCGCCTAGTTGCCACACACCTTTCCGTGCAGCCCAATTTGATCCATGTGGTTGATAATGTCAGGCCACCTCAACTGATTTTCGTCATACTCGACGAACATGAAATGCGGGTGGCCATTGCTCACATGCAGGTCCTTGATGCCAGTGTCATGGCCGAACGTTTCAAGAGCAGGGATTGCCCTGGGTTCACTCAAGTCCTCTTTAACACCAACGATTACCATCATGATCATCTCCTTTTGCTGACTATATGCAAGGCATCGTGTGAAACCTTGCATGGTTGACCTGCTGCACAGACCATTGCCGTGGGACGGCGACTACTGCTTGGCCTAAAGCTCCGGATATCCCGACACCTCTGCCGTCATGATGGCCGCATGCCCGAATACTCGTGCCTAGAAGGTAATCGAAGTACCGCCGACCATCGAGGACAGCACGGAGGCCAACCCTTGCGGCTGGACTTCTGGTCGCCGTTTTTTCTGCTGGCCATCCTTGTCCGCTGCGCTGCACAGCTTATCGCAGGTCGCGCAAATGTAGATTTCGCCGCCGAGATCGATGAAGTCATCCATCAATTCTGAAAGCGGCGGAAATCCAGGCTCGCTGACCGGGTCGCTATTACCCTCGTAGGCCCAGTGGCTGCCATCACCGATCAGGAAGACATGGGTGTCAAGATCCAGGGAAAGAGCAGCGCAGGCTGCCGCGAACGCCAGGGTGGCCCGCTTGCCTCCATCATGGTCGCCGGAGGTCAACATCACCATGTAGTTTCTGCTGGCCTGCTTATCCGGCGTTGGCGCCGAGTTCGCTGTCGCGACGTAACTCTGCCGGTTAATCGCCTTGCCAATATCGACCCAGTGCGGGACATCCGAGTCCAAACGAGCAGCCATATCTTCATTCATCATTCAAACCCTCCTCGTGTCAAACTGATGGTGGAAGACGATTGCACCTGGGTCTGTCATTGAAGTTTCCCTTACGCTGTTGATGAACCGACATGTTATTGTCATGGGCTGGATGTCCGCGGCGCGCCGGACCACTCCGGCCAAAACGCCGCAATTCAACAAGCGGACTTGCCGCCTGCTCAAATGTGGAGAAGGCCGCGTCAAGGTTCAGATCGCTGTTACCCCCCAGCTTCGATGAATCGGCTGGCAACGGCCCTCTGAATAACCCTTCTCCACAATGCTCCAAGCATCATTTCGATAATCCAGTCCAGTCAAGCCGGCCCTGCGCTTGGGGTTCGGTAAGGCTCGTGCCGATGTAGGGGTTGGCCGCATCGGCCCGTGCCACTTCGGTTTGGCTCGACAATCCATTCCAATCAAGCCGGCCGACGTTTGGCATCTGCGCATTGCTCGACAATGCAGTCCAGTCAAGCTGGGCCGGGGCTGTGGCGGCTTGGTCATTCATCGGGGAATCTGCAGCCAACACGCTCCCGATAGCTCCAGCGCCGGCAAGCCAAGCAGCGCCCATCATTACCTTAAATCCAATTTGCCTTTTCATGTCAACCTCCTTCATCTTTGTCCGATGTCACCGGCAGCAAGAGGCGGCCTGTCGGATGTTGCCACTTGCTCCCACCGTCGCGTAGCTGCGGTGATGTTCGGATATGCTCCTGGATACCGACAGATCGGGATTTCGGCCCGGTAACGGAAGTCTAGGAGAAAGCATTTCACAGATCACTCACGGATCCCAAATTAGGAAGCTGGGCAGAGTTAAATGGAGTCACCCCCCACGCGCGCGCGCAGCGAGGGCCAGCGTCTGGGGGCCAGGTGCAATACCAAGGACGATGGACAGCATGTCTCGGCAACGGCGGAAGGTTTCAAGGGCTTGGGCATTCTCGCCCTGTTCCAGATGGCAGAACATCAGTCTCTGGTAGATGTTCTCGGCCAGGGGCTCCCGTTCCAAAGCGCGGCGATAGACGTCAGCGGCCTGATTCCATTGACCGAGCCGCTCCAAGGCATTGCCATGCGCGGCGACGAGGCGCAGAAAGCGGCTGCGCAGTCGGTCGCGCCGCCCCAGCAGCCACGACGCCTCCTCGTCGCCATCCAGAAATGGGCCCGTGTAGCGGTCCATGGCCCGTTTTGCCAAGTCCGTCCGCGCGTCCCCGGGGTGCGCCTCGAACTGGCCCGCGAGGCGCTCGAACGCCCAGACATCGACCCAAACCAGATTGTAGTTGAGCGCAAGCTTGCCTTCCTGGCCCAGAAGTGCCCTATCGTCGCCCAGGAGCTTGCGCAATCGGGACACTGCCATTTCCAGTGCGTGCCGGGCAGTGCCTTCGGCATTGTCCTCCCACAAGGCCTCGGCCAGGTCGCGGACGGCCACGCCGCGGCCACCCATGGCGATGAGCGCCTTGAGCAACTGGAGCGGCTTCTTCTGGGTCTTGCCGGAAGAGCGAATGGGGGCACCGTTCTTGTGCAGGTCAAAGCGACCAAGGGTGTAAACGCGCACTGGCCAGGGCCAGGACTCGACATCGGGCGAAGGCGGCGGAATGTCACGCAGTTGGATCATGCGACGCACGTAATCGGTCTCGATGCCCGCCTGCAGCGCCTCCGCGCACAGGCGTCCCATCTCGCGCGGCAGCCAGAACGGGCCGGCAACAAACAACCCACGACTGCGTCCAAGGCCGAAGGCCAGCGCCAGCGCCTTGCGCGCGGCGTCCTCCTCACCCGCGGCCAACAGCGCATAGCTATGTGCCACCCTCGACCAGAATTCCATTAAGCCAGACCCCGCTGCATGGGTCCGTTCAATGTCAGCTTTCATAAGCACGCACGCGCGCCGAGCTTGGCCGGATAGGGCGAGGGACCAACCGTGCGCCACCCGAAAGGGGCCTTCTCCTGCCTGCATACCTAATTGCGCACAGGATTCAACGCCGATTTCCAAATCGAGTTGCGCTCCGACCAGATCACCGGTCGAAAGCTTGAACAAAGCGCGCAACAAGCGATACTCCTCATAGTTGATCCGGCAATCGGGACGCAGCCTAGGTTGGATGCGGTCAAGCCAGTCGCTGGCGCGGACGGTATCGCCAAGCGCCAGGGCCGCGAAAACACCCTGGCTCAGCACAGCGACATTGAACACAAGGACACCGCTCTCTTCGGCAAGGGCCAGGGCGTGCTCGACATGCCGGTAGGCTTCGCGCGGACGTGCGTTCAACCATGCGCAGAAAGTAGAGAGGGCTAACAGGTGGATGTGTGCCACCGGAGGCCAGTCCTTGCGGCCAGAAGAGGCCATTACCGAGTCTAGAAGCTTCTGCGCCAATATTAGATCACCACTGAAAGCTCGGTTGAGCACGGCACCAGCCGTGAAGCTATGGAACACCACCGCCTTGGGATCGGCGAGAAGCGCCTCAGCAAACTTGACCAAGCGCACAACCAGAGGCTGGTCATGGCGTGCCATTTCGAGCACTGGAACCACGGTCAAAATGCGCGCCGCGAGCGGCAGAGGCAGGTCGCGAAGATCTTGCGGCAGCAACTCATCCAGTCGGTCACCCCATTCCTGCACCTTGGTGAAATCATCGGAGCGCAGATAAATACTTTCCAATATGCCGGCACAAGCAAGTGCAGCCCCGTCGCGCGCCCCCTCATTTTGAAACCTGGCGTAGGCCTGCGCCAAGGTATGAGATGCCAACTCGGGGTTTACATAGATCTGGGCCATTCCCAGCCAATAGAGAAGCCAGGGAGATGTTAAAACAACTACCTCGGGTAGATCCCCGAGCCAGTGCAGCAACGTCGTATGCCGCCCTTGGGCCATCAATTCCGGGCCCACGCGACAAATCAGGGCGGTGGATTGTGGCCAGGCCTGCGCATCACGGTAGAGTTGCGCCGCCGCCTCATATTGGCCGGCCGCCTCGGCCAGCTGGGCCGCGAGGCCGCGCAGTCGGTTGAGGGCTCCTTCCATCAGGGTGCATTGTTCTTGGTGGCGCAGGAAAGCAAGAAATAGCGGATGGTACTGATATGAGGGCGGCGTATCGTCCAGGCGGAAAATGAAAAAATGCTCCCGGCGCAGGGTTTCCAGGATCTCTCCGGCATTGGCATGACCAGTGAGCGCACGCGCCTGCTCCTCGGTGAAGCTGGGCAGCAGGGCCGTCGCCAGCAGCAACTCTCGAACAGCCGCATTGGCCCCATCGAAAAGCTCCCGGGCGAAATAATCATACAGGGCCTCGGTGGCCTCAGGAGAGACAGGCTGTAGCGAAGATGCACGGCCGGCGGCGCGCGCGACCAGCACCAGGCCCGCCGCCCAGCCCTGTGTCGCCGCGGTGATGGCCGCGACGTCCCAAGTATGCGCAGTATCTACCTGCCGCAGCAACGCCCCAGCCTCGTCGGTGTCCATGCGCAGATCATCCCATTCCAGCACCCCACCGCACACCACCCAGCGTGCGAGCGCGGCCGGGGGCTGACTGCGGCTGGACAGGATGGTGACGCTCTCCGGCGGCAGCTCGGCTAGCGCAGCCTCGATCAGTGCCATCGTGGGCGAGTCGGCGGCAATCAGGTGGAAGTCATCCAGCACCAAGGCGAAGGGCTGAGGCAGCGCAGCGTGGAAATCGCGGAAAAAGCGCCGGGCGAAGGTCTCCACACCAAGCAGGTACTCTGGCGTCAGCGGTGGCAATGGCCGCGCCAGGGGCGCCAACGCCGCTGTCATCTGCGCCAGGTAGTGCACGAAGCTGGCGGGGTCATTGTCGTCCGCATCCATCCGGTACCAAAGCGGGAAGCGGCGGCGTGCTCTGAGCCAGGTGGACAAGAGCGAGGTGTTGCCTGCCCCGGCCGGCGCACACACCCAAACCACGCCACGCTCGCTGGCGCTGTCCAGGCGCTCGAACAAACGAGTCCGGGCGATCAGCCCAGCGGCCGAAGGGACGGTCAACTTGCCGGGAAGGCGCGGGCGGGACTCCATGGTTTACCAGCGCCGGGCAAATATCCGGCTCACGGCGCAATACTGCATATGCTCCTGGGCATTGGGCCCGAAGAACAGTGCCTGCATGACTCGGTTTCTCGTCATCCGCTCGCTCATGGCATGCCGATCCGTTCACCGTTGAACAAGGCTTTCAGACTGGCTAGGTACAGCCCGTCCTCGTGAAGGGGACCAAGGGTAATGTCCCATACCCACACGTTACTAGTATGTATATGCCATGATCCACGGCATGGATATATGTCTTTCGATATAGCTCAGGGACGAGGAGCCGGTCCGGCATTCGCCAGACCAGTTGAAGGTGGATGGGAATCGCGTGGATTTACTTGGGCTTCATTGGCCATTGTCCCCATTCCGATTGCCTTGGTCATGGCAGGTGATGGGAATCAACGGATGCAATGGTCTCTGTGTGGAGTCCTTCTTGCTCTTGCATGAGATTCTTTCTTGAGAAGTAATCTATACATCAAAATGGCGATTGAATTTGGGGATGATTCCTCGTTTTCATGTTTTCATATCCTAAATGGGGCAATAGTCGATGCGAGGCGTACGGCTCTTATTACTGGTCTTCCTCACCCTGGTAACAGCAGCTAGCCAGGCCAATGCAAAGGCAAACGCTAAACCGGACTGGGCCAGCTGGGTGTTGAAGATCGAGGTTGACCGGTTGGATGGGGTAAAGGTGCTGGGTTCCGGGGTGATGATCGGGCCGCACCAAATCCTTACCAACTGTCATGTGATTCGCGATGCCAGCACGATCCATGCATCACGCGATAGGAAGGACGTCTGGCTGGCAACCAGGGAAAGTGGGGACGAGTACCTTGACCTCTGCGTTCTCAAGGTTCCGGGTTACGCAGGCAAATTCCCACGGATTTCCAAGCCGGCAGATGCCAGAGTTGGTATTCCAGTGTTTGCAGTGGGCTATTCCGGTGGCACTTTCACCGTCAGCGAGGGCAATATTAAAGGTTTGTTCACGTGTGACTGTGGCAGTGGCCGGGTCATCCAGACTTCGTCATACTTTGACCCGGGCGCAAGCGGTGGCGGGCTGTTTGACACCGAAGGTCGGCTTCTGGGTATTCTGACCTACAAATCAAAGGTGGGGGGAAACTACCATTTTGCCGTACCGGTAGCCTGGATGAAGCAATTAGGCAAAGTCCCGCTCGAGACCATTTCATGCAAGGGCAGCTTCTGGGAATGTGCGAAGAGACAGAACGGATATTTTCTTGTCGCCTGTGATCAAGAAGCGAGAGAGAACTGGTCCGACTTGTTGAATCTGGCAATCGACTGGACAAGCCAGGAGCCCGACAATCCAGAGGCATGGATGGCATGGGGTCGGGCCAATTTGAATCTGGGACACCCCGATGTGGCGGCCAAGGCATTTCAGAAGGTGCTGGCGCTGGAGCCGACCCATGCCGAGGCAAGGTTGGAACTAAAAAATCTAAAAATTGATCACGGCCAGGCTCCTAGTGGCGTTGGGGACTGATCGCCGATTTCAACTGGGTTGTATTGGTGGCCTCTAATCGTTATACCCCGTTCCCAGGCCGAAAAGCGGTGTCCGCTTTGCGTTGCGTTTCAGACGCTTGAGTAAGCAACCTGCGACAGGCCGTTCAGGGTCGATAGGGTGAGTAGCAATTTTCGACAAGCAGCCGCTCACTCCGCTCACCACAGATTTTTCGTTGGGAACGTTCGAGCGGCTGCAATGCGAAGGAGGTGCGGTCGCTCAAGCAGCAAGCTCTCAACGGCCGGTCAGGCCGACCAAGCGACGGTAGGCCACCTCGCTATGACGGGCCGGTGATCGGCATACAACAGACATCTATTCTGACCTGCCATCTCCGACGAGGGTACGCTTATTTGATGATCTGCTTATTCCGTTCAGGTCTTTGAATCTGAATTTTCTGCCATCCATATTGACAACTGATACTTAACAGTTAACAATACGGAATGATCAAATCGTTCAGGCACAAGGGGCTTGAAGCGTTCTTCAGGACAGGCAGCAAGAAGGGCATACAACCGCATCATGCGGCAAAGCTGCAACTTCAGCTGGCGACCCTGGACAACGCAGCCGGGCCTGAAGACATGAATGCGCCGAATTGGCGCCTGCATGAATTGAGTGGAAGCCTTGCAGGTCACTGGTCCGTCTGGGTCAATGGCAACTGGAGACTGACATTCCGTTTCGACGGCAAGGACGCCGAATTGGTCGATTATCAGGATTACCATTGAAAGGAGCACACATGACCCGAATGCATAACCCGCCCCACCCGGGTGCCGTCCTGCGTGAGTGGATACCCGAGGGCATGAGCGTGACCCAGGCGGCAATTGATTTGCACGTCTCGCGTGTTTCCCTGAGCAAGATACTGAACGGCAACACCGGGATCTCCGCCGACATGGCCATCCGGCTATCCCGCTGGCTGGGCACCTCCCCGGATCTGTGGGTAGGCATGCAGGCCCAGTACGATTTGTGGCAGGCCGGCAAACGCAAGCAACCCAAAATCCAGCCTCTGCTCAAGCGGGCTGCCTGATCGCAACCCCCGAATTGATAATTGAAGGCCGGGAGAATGACACGGCGCAGGAGCGGCTAAACACCGCCAACACGTTGCGCCTCATTCCGGGTAGGTCGGCAGGATCATCGTCCTCGTCACCAGCACATTGAACAGATAGCCCGGCCGGATCTTGAGCGTCGGCTGAATGGCCAGATTCTTCTGCAGCATCTGCGTTCCCACGTCATCCAGCTTCGTTGCCGCCGCTGAGGCTGCCTGCTGGCCCGCGGAGGGCGTGGTCAGCACCGACGTGTTCTGCGGCTGGGACAATTGTCCGGCCACCCCGAGCGTGGAGATCAGCAGCGCACTCCCGATGACTCTCAGCGTGTGGTTGTCTACCTGGTCGCCCAGTCCCGCCTGGCCCAGACCATCCGTGCCCGGCATCCCCTGCAGGGCAATCGTCGCACCATTCGGATAGATCAACCGGTTCCAGGCCACCAGCACCCGGCGCTGGCCGTAGGCCACGTCGCTGGAATACTGGCCGATGAGGCGTGCACCCTGGGGTATGAGCACCCAACGTGGATTCAGGCTGTCATAGACAGGCTGGCGCACCTGGGCAGTGATCTCTCCCGGCAGGTCCGAGTTGATGCCGGAAATCAGCACCGCGGGGATCAGGCTTCCGGCAAACACCTCATGCTCCGAGGCTGGTGGCTGCAACGACTGAGTGAGATAGCCGTTCGTGTCCAGTTCCTTCTTCTGTGCATCAAGAAAGCGCTTGTTCTCCCCTTGGGGGCTCGAATCCTTTTCTGCTGCAACGCTGGCTTGAGGCACGACGTTGCCGCCGACCTTGGCGGCCTCCAGCGCCGCACTCAACAAATCCGGCGTGCTTCCTGCTGCCACGTTTCCAGATACTGAGGCACCGCTCCTTTCATCGCCCTTACCCGGCGGTGCAGCATACGCCGCTTGGGTGGCGAGTACCTGGCCTTCCAGGCCTTTGTAATGCTGATCCTGTAACCATTCATGGTACTTCTGCGCCGGCGTCAGCGGTTTTTCTGATGAGGAGGTAGTTGCAGATGGGGAAGCTAACGGATCCTTGCCGGCCGTGGTCTGCATGGTCTGCGTCTGACCTGTTCCCCCGCCTGAACCCGCCAGGGGAGAGGGGTTGCCAAGGGTTGGTGGATTGGCAGACGTCAGGACCGGTGGCGGGGAGGGTGGAGCGGCCTGGCCGATCAGGTCCGTGTTGCTCACTGCATCATTTCCATTCTCATTTTTGCCGTGATGACCCGACAGCGCAACACCTGCGAGGATGAGCCCACCCACGACCACGATTCCCAGCAGGGCATACTGCTTCGTCTTCCGGTTCAGCCGTCGACCGGTGTGAACGGGCTCGGGCTTGATGATTTTCTCGGTGCGGTTGGGGCCGGTGATGTCGAGGTCTTGCTCGGCATTTAGCTGGTTCTCATCCATGGTGGCTCAGTCCCCGAATCCCGTCCAGAACGGTTTCTTGCCGGCATGGATGGTGACCACGCTGCGGTCCCTGTCCACGCCCAGAACCAGACGCGCTTCCTGGAACAGCTGGTCGACGACGTAATAGCTGCCACTTAACCGGTAATTGGTGAGCTGCTCCTTGTCGTGTTCGATGACAAAGAGGGCGGGCGCATCAGCATGTTTCATGTCCGGCGGCATCTGGATGAACACCTTGCCCTCAGCAGAAAAGACCCGCACCGGCTGCAATTGCTTGGGGCCATCCCACCAGTAGGCGAAATCGAGATCCGCCGGGTTCACCCCGGAGAGCACGGCGACCCGGGCTTCGGCCTCACGTTTGGTTTTCTCCGCAGCCAGGGCCTGCTGCTCATTCACTGTCCTGACCAGTTTCTCCGGGTCGTAGAAGGCGATGATGGGAACGAAGTCGGATTTGTCCGATTCCAGATCAAGGTAATAGACGTGGCCGGTATCGGTGGTGATGACCAGGTTGGTGTGCAAACCGGCTGTGGTCGGTTTGACCACCACGACCGGCCGGTCGCCCGCCTGGGCCGGCTGGACCAGCCAACGCACCGAATCCCCGATGCTTAAGTTGATGATCTTCTCTCCGCTCATGAGCTTAACGACGCACAGGTCCAGTGGGGCACACAGCACCCGCGGATGGCTATGGCCATAGGCATACATGACCTCGCCGAAATTGCCGGCAATCGGCGGGGCCGTATCGGTTTCAAGCCAGGTCTGGGCTGCCTTGAGTTGGGCTGCTTCCCGACTGATCCCGGGACCGGGAATGTGATCCTTGGTGAGGTAGTAGTAGACGTCGAGACTGCTGGGTTCAGCAGGTGGTGCAGCCAGCGCTGGGCCAGCCATGATCAAGGCAAGGGTTGTAATGAGAGTGAGTTTGTTCATGCTTAGGCTCCGTTTTGGGATAGGACCTGGGTCCAGGTCAGGTTCTGGATGAAGAGGCCCAAGGGGTTGTAGATCAGGGCCTGGGGCTTTTCGGCGAGCCTGGGTTCGAGGCCGGTGGTGATGTTGGCTTTCCAGTTACTTCTGCCCAGCACCTGGCCATTCTGGAAGCGGGTCTCGCTCCAGTTCACCTGCCAGGTATTGGTGGATACCGGCAGCACGCTGGTGATGGTGGGGGAGACGGTAATGCCGTTGACGGAGAACGGCGGATGATCCTTGTACCAGGCATCCATGATGCCGGCCGCCTGATTGCCGAGCAGGGCATAGACCCGGGCCAGGATGGCTTTCTGCGCATCAGTTCCGGGAAGCGTCGTGCGGGCTTCCCACACCCAGTTGGCGACCTGGGCTTCAATGATGCGCTGATTGACGGCGGCCCCGCTGGTGGGCGCGGCCATGGCGATGGGATTGCCCATCTGGTCGATCGCTACCACATAGGGTTGGACCTTGCTCTGTGCACCCAGCCAGGCCACCCCCATGACTGCAATGCCCGCAACGGTCAGGGCAGCGAACGCAGCCCAGCGCCAGTTTCGGGCCCGGGCCAGTGCATCGCCGTAGCGTTCATCCCATTCCCGCCGGGCATCCAGATAGGGATGGGCGGTTTGTTCCTGCGCCATGGTGCCTCCTCAAAAGGGTGATGGAGGCAATCGGCGGGTGGGGAAATGCAGGGCAGGAGTGTAGCTTGGGGATTATTCTTATGCGCACTCTTTACAGTATTGTAAACAGTGTGATCTAATGCCTACTGTATCGTGTTATTTAGAGGGGGCTGCCATGTCTCACATCAGTGCCAATGAGCTCAAAACCAAGGGCGTCGCCGCGATCGAAGCCAAGTTGGCGGACCATACCGAGGCGATTGTGTCGGTACGCGGCAAAGATCGTTTTGTGGTGATGGACATCGCCCACTACCATTATCTGCGCGAGTGCGAGCTGGAAGCCGCCCTGGCCGAGACGCGCGCCGATGTGGCGGCAGGCCGGTTTGTCCAGGAGTCCCCCGAAGCGCATCTGGCCAGGCTGGATAAACCGGCGTGAGTTATGTGCTGGTCTTTACCGAAAGCTACAACCGCCGCGCCGCGCGCTGGTTAAAGAAGCATCCGGACCTGCGCCAGCAATATCTCAAAACCCTGCAATTGCTGGAAGCCAATCCTTTTCACCCGTCACTGCGTCTACATGCACTGAGCGGTAAATTGCAGGGCGTGCATTCCGTATCCATCAACGTGTCATACCGCATCACCCTGGAGCTCTTGATTCAGGATGAGAAGATCATTCCAGTCAACGTGGGCGACCACGACACGGTCTATGGCTAAGCGCCAAGCCGCCCCTAAAATCTTCACTCACTGACATCGCCCAGTCTGACAATGAGTCGATCAGTCCCGGGTGAGGATCACCCTGTCTACTCGGAATGATTGAGTCGAATGCTGATTCCCCCGGCATGCCCATCATGCGGCAGGTTGCGAGGCAGATTGCGATCCGCCAGTCGGTCCAGTCTGTCTGCCACGCGGTTCGCATCGCTGGCGCCGGGATTCATGTTACTGGTCATTCCCTGAGCTGCTACCTGCGTGGTCAACCCACTCGCCCCACCGGTAAATCCATCCGCCTCATTCGTTGCTTTGACGTCAGACACGACAGTTGACGAACCCGAAGCGGCAACGCCGCCAGTCGAATTGGATGGGGCTGCTTGCGAAGAAGAATGTGTAGCTGCTGAGGTGACCGCCTGATCCACCTCGGGCAGGGCAGTGTTGAGCGCACCCCCCAGCCGAATCCGGTTGGCCAGATTGCCCCCTGATGATCCTGCACCCCAACCACTCACCGCGCTGTCGCCCAGATTGCTGGCAATCATTCGATTGCTTTGCCCCGAGATTCCCTTTACGGCATCCATCGCCATCGCCCCCATGGCACCGCCACCTGTCCGAAGCGCAGAACCCAGGCCCTGATCCCGTGCCAAGGCGCCCAGGCTGCCAAATGACTTGGCCGCCCCGATGGTGCCGTTCGCCATCCGGGCAGAAGTGGAGAGCCCCGCTGCACCGGCGCCCACCATGCCGCCCGCGATCATGGCTCCGGCTCCCCCCATGTTGCCCAGACTCATGGCAGGCGTTCCATTCATGAGCGAACCGGCCAGGCCCGGAACCATGAAGGCGAGGGCGCCATAAATGAGAGAGGAGGCGGCTGCGGTCAGGAAGGCCGCGGGTGGGGGCGTGCTGCTTCCTGCTGCGGCCGCGGCCGTATTGAGGTCGCTGATGATGGCATTGGCGAGCGTCGGTCCCATGCCGATAATTAGATAGAGAATGAAGAGCTTGATCCCCACACTGATGGCATAGCCGAAATACTTTTCTCCAAATGGCAAGGTCCAGCGAGACCCCAGAAACCCCAGCATCAGGGCACCACCCCCGATCACGATGTAGCTTTCGATCAAAGTCATGAGCAGCTGCAGCGCAGCCAGTGCAAACGCGATCACCACCAGCAGGCCACTCAAACCCGCGGCGATGGCGGCGAAGAAATAACTGCCCAGGCCACTCAGGCCCGAAGTAACAGAAGGGGTGCCCAGTACCTGGATGATGAGGGAAGCAACCTGGGGTCCCAGATCGAACACTCCGCTGGGCGTCATGGCAGCGGTACCCGATACCGCAGCCCCGGCCTGGGTAAAGCTGCTGATGATGAGCGGTATCCAGCTGGGGGCCAGCGTCAGCAGGGTATAGAAGAAGCCGAGCGAGACGAGCTTGAGCGTGACCGAGCTCAGGAATTCAGGCAGGTCATTTTTGCGGAGCAGATACTGGACCCCGGCCCAGCTGAACTCCAGGGCGGCCAACCCGCCGAACAGATGATTGGCATAGGGCAGGGCGGCACTCATCCAGCCGCTGCTCGCGCTCTGGAAATTGGACTGGATCTGGTCCAGGGTGTTGGCGGCCAGGGCCGGTTCTGCCATCCCCAAAAACATCAGAACTATGACCAGAAAAATGGAGGGGTTCATTGAGGGAGCCTCAGAAATGGCAACCTGTCGTGCCGTTCCTAATCCACCCTCCCGGAAAACCTCCTCTATCGAGGCGATACAATGATGTGAAACTGCTTCAAGAGTGGCCTATAACGTATGGCCTACTCAACGATTGGCCACGATTGTGCGAAGATTCGGTTAACAAGTAGAGATAGGGGACGTTTTGGTTCCACAGTCGGAACAACAGGCCAGATCAAATATCGATGCGCTGCTCAAAGCGGCAGGCTGGCGTGTCTGCGGCGTGTCTTATGCCACCATCGATGCCAGCCGCGGGGCGGCCACCACAAAATCCTTGATTCCCCTGCAATGGTATTGGTGGTACTAGCGGATGCAGTTGGGTCAAGGAACGATCACGCACATCAAACACGACGATTCCCTCTGGCAATTTCCACTCAGATATTTCAGCTGTTGTTTCAAGCTCACGGCACATGAAACGGTGCAACGGGTGCCGCTTGATTCACCCGTTCCCTGAGTTCCTGTCGGGTAGCTGGACGCGGTTACCCGTGTCCAGCCCCCTAAGAACCGTGCATGCGTCTTTAGACGCACACGGCTCAAGCCTCTGCAAAGGTATCTTTCGACACCCGGTAACACCACTGCATTTTCC
>JBAUMF010000108.1:0-11893 GCA_049578545.1 Thiobacillaceae bacterium | reverse complement strand
GTCAGTGGCCCGGCAAAGGCCTTGAGCCGTAGAAAGCGGGTGTGCGTCACTGGGTCGGTGTAGGGGTTGGACAGCAAGTTCTGGGTGATAACCAGAGACTCGCTCACCACGATCTGATGCGGGGTTTGCGCGGCATGGATGCTGAAAATAAAATCGCAGCCGGGTTGATCGATTTGGTAATTCAGCTCAATCGAGAATTTAAGCCTGAGCATTGGGAGCTTTCAGTGGATTAGCGTCGCCAGCAAGTATGCACATAGCTATGGCAGTAAGCGAACATTGTAAGTCGCAGCCATAGAGATCACTACGCCTCGTGCCGCTGAACCCTCCCAAAACAATGGTCAGACTGGACAACACTGAAATCACAGTAGCAGAATCACTTCAGGGACAGTATCCAGGCAATGATTCTCGTCAGGTCTGCATCGCTGACCTGGGGGTTGGGTGGCATAGGCTCGTCACCCCATACGCCGCGACCACCCATCTTTACCCTTGTGAACAGCGTTACGGGTGCAAGGTTGTCGTTTGCGTATTTCTTCGCAACGTCTTTGAAGGCGGGACCGATAATTTTCTTATCAACACCGTGACAGGCCAGACATCCGCTCTTTTGGGCCAATTCCTGGCTGGCGAAAGCAGGAATGGAAACCATCAATGCTGCTGCTACCACAAATAACAATTTCATGAACCATTCCTTTCAATATGAGGCGTAATGGGACCGCCAGCCATCAGGCTTTCAGTCACAGATGGGCTGCGCGAGTCAGCACCTCAGGCGAATCGGGTAGCGGCATGCCCAAGAATGAACGCGAGATGAACAAGTGTTCTCCATGGCCATTTCCGGACATGACATCCAGCAACGGTCCGCGATCAGCCTCGCTTACTTGAGGCGCATGTCGTTGGTGACGCCTTTCACACCGCTGACGCCGCGTGCCAGTTCGACAGCCCTGTCCACATCGGCCTGCGAACGTACAAAGCCGCTCAGTTGCACCACACCCTTGAAGGTGCTGACTTTGATCTCGTTGTCCTTCACCTGCGGATCATTGTATATGGCCGCCTTTACCTTGGTGGTGACGTCGCTGTCTTCCACGTACTGACCCGTATCCCGCGGCGTGGACGAACAACCCACGACGGACACCAGGGTGGCGGCCAGGAAAACTGCGGAAAGATAGTTGCTGATCTGTTTCATGGTTGAGTCTCCAGACTGTAGGAATGAATGACTTCGACGGTTATTGCCGGTGGGCCAAATCGAAACCTGAATGACAACGTAGCAATAATGGCAACCGGAGTCTGTACGCTGCCGCACCAACGATAGGAGAGAAAAACGTTCGTGAAGTTCGACTCCTCCTCTCGTGTCAAGGTTTCCTTAGGCCTCGACGACGGGTTATTGGCTCAAACCAGGCCTTCAGGAGACAGATGGATCTTTCATTTGACGGTCTGGAGAATTGCGCCAAATGCAATTATGCAGCGGGTTACGGCCCACCCATCTCCCGGTCGGTCTGCAGGAGTATTTCGGCACCCGTAGCGCTGTCGGCGGAGAAGACTCCGGACTTGGCGGTTACCGACATGCGGGTGGCGTTGAGGCTGATCTCCTCCAACTCGATGTCAATTGAACGGTTTATTGATTTCGCGCTGATCTCTTCCCCACCCTCGACCTTGCCGGTGGAGCGCACATCGATATGCATGCGCTGGAGTGCTGCCAGGGCGGCCGCCCGAACCCTGGGCAGGGATGCGGTAAAGGTGCGGGAAACCGTACCGCCCAGTGTGTGGGATATCCCCGCCGATGTCCCGCCGCCGAAGGCGCTAATTGCGATCGCCTCGCACCCTGCCAGAGGCAGGACGGCGACCGCGAGGACAATAATTCGGCTGGTCATGGAATGCATCGCTAAGGTGTCGTGGGTTGGCGCTCCCTCATTGCAGAGTAGTATAGGGCAAGAACAAGCTTTGTTGATCTCGTTGGCGATTCGTTGCAGTCAACGTGTGATAGCGTGGTCAGGTGGTCGTTAGTCCTTGGCCGACAGTGCCCCTTAGTCGATGATCCGGAAAGCGGCCATTCAGCTTGAATTTCTAATCAAGGTCTGGTGTGCAGCGCATAGCAGACCCGATTTGCTCAGAACGCCACCGGCGGCCTGGCCGATGATTTGCCGATCATGCCAACCCTACGACCGGCAGCTTACGGAAGTATTCCGGCCGGCCCGTAACACTTTTCTTCCGTCTCATTGTGATTGGCGGACCAACATCAGCTTAATGGCAGATTGGGACAATGGAATCGATCAAATCCACCCGGTAAGTCAGCAAAAAACAAAACAATAGTCAGCCATCAATATTTGGCAGGGTGGCAGGTCAGAAATAAAAGCGAGTTCTTCAAATAATCGGCCAACATCGACCATTGCACGTTCGGAAAGTCAAATACCGCCGGCAAAGCCGGTGGCTTGAGATTGTGAGCGCCTCAAAGGCGCCCATAAGAGCGTGAGCCGCCCTTTGCGGCTTGCCCCATTGCGAGCTTCATCTGGTCGTACCGCTCGTCTTCCTCTTCCTGATTCCGGATGTACGCTCGAACCATGTTCTCGTCCAGTCCTACCGTTGAGACGAAGTACCCTCTGGCCCAGAAGTGCTCGCCCGTGAAATTCTTCTGTCGCCCTCCGAACTTCCGTGCAATCTGGATCGCGCTCTTCCCCTTCAGATATCCCACCACATTCGATACCGCATACTTCGGCGGTATGCTGATGCAGATGTGCACGTGGTCGCCCATCAGGTGCCCTTCGACGATCTTCGATTCCTTGTGCGAAGCCAATTCGTGAAACACCTCGCCCAGTTGCCGACGCAGCACTCCGAACACTCGCTTCTTCCGTCGCTTCGGTATGAATACCACATGATAGTTGCAGTCCCATCTCGTATGGCTCAGGCTCTGGTACTCTTTCATCGTCAATCTCCCTTCTCTTGGCAGAGATCAGAAATTCACGCAGACCGTCGTAAAGGTCAAACCTTGGTGAGTCCCCCAACAACGCCGGGGGCTTACCTCTATGAGTTACGCTGGCATTTTTCCATGGAAAGCTGTGCTGTTCTGTTCGACTCCACACATAACGGAATTATTTTGGTCTGACTGATTCGTGTTTGTCTGCTCAATGCGTCTCTACGGCAGCTTCCCTGCCCAGTCATGCAAGCGCAGCTATGTGTAGCCTAGACCATAGCGCAGCATTTGGAGTCTTCTGGACTGCCTGGCCACGGCTAGCGCCGGTCGGTCTTCAGTTGTGTAACAGGAAAATCCATTTCCGGACGGCTGCTGTACTGCGTATTCTGTTCGTGGTAGAAATGCGCATTGCTGCGCACCCCTGCCACGAACACAACTGGAAGCAGATCAGTCGCACAAAATCGTGTTATTCCGCTTCACCAGGGCCGTTCCCAGTCCACCTGAAGCGGCTATGCAAGCTGTCCCCTATACCTCTACGATTGCTGGCATCAGCCCTTGAGGTCCGGCGACGGTATGAAAAAACTTTCCATTTTCTCAATGTTATGTGCGTTAGCGAACGGAACGCCGCTGGAAAAGGGGACAGAATGAATCTTGGAGTGGCATACTCGGGAATTGGCTGGACGCGAAAACTTGAACCAACCTGCAGAACAAACAGGCAGCTAAGCGCCAATCGATTCGGCCGACACTCTAATGTGATCGTTTTGCATGAGCAGCATGGTTGTGCTAACAGCACACTATCTGCTATGTCCTGAATCAATATATTGATTAAAAGTATCTGAATGAACTCATATATCAACACACCAAATATTGATTTCGTTTCTTCTTTACCCCCAACCGCTTTAACTCGTAGGAGAGTCCAAATGAAAGTCGCACAATTAACTGCAGCCCTTATGGCCGCCGCTGTAATCGCCCCCGCCTTCGCCGACGGGGCAGCCGCCCCTGCCACACCGGAATCCACCGCTGCCATGCTGCTGAATCCCGCCACCATGGTAGAACCCCTGCAGAACCCCAAGGCCGCCGTCAACACCATGACCATGCTGATGGATCCCGCCACCCTGGCCGCCATGATGTCCCAGAGCATGAACCCTGCCACCTACACCCAGATGGGCCAGGCCATGCTCGATCCCCGGATCATGCAAAAGTACATGCAGTTCATGGACCCCAACATGTACCTGAAGTGGATGGCTGCGTCCATGGACCCCAACTTCTACATGGCCATGGCAACCCCCTTCATGAACCCCAACACCTACATGAAGGCGATGATGGCGCCCATGGATCCCCGTATGTGGAACGCCGGCTTGCAAATGCTGAACCCCAGCCTGTACGCGAACTGGATGACTGCACCGGTGAACCCCGCCAACATGAATCTGATGATGGCGCCGCTGAATCCTGCCCTCTATACCAACTGGGCGAACGCGGCAGTCAATCCCCAGACCTACGGCACCTGGGGCAGCTTCCTGAATCCCAGCGCCTACACCAATGCAGCTCAGGGTTTTAACCCCTTCGCATTCATGACCCCAGCTGCACCCACTGCCGCGCCCGCAGCAGCCCAGGGTTATAACCCCTTCGCGTTCATGACCCCTGCTGCTCCTGTCGTAGGAGCCCCACCTCCAGCTGTGTTCAACCCCTTCACCATGTATGGTCAGCCAGGTGCTGCTCCTGAAGCCCAGCCTGCTCCTGCAGCCCATGCCGAGGATGGTGACGCAGACCGTTCACATCCGATGACGTTCGTCAAAGACTCGATCATTACGACCAAAATAAAGGCAAAACTGGCTGCGGATCACCCGGGCAGCATGATGCACATCAGTGTCGATACCGATAAGGATGGCAACGTGCGGTTGTCCGGCACGGCCAATAACCAGGAAGAAATAAACGAAGCAGTTGATACGGCACGCAAGACCGAAGGCGTGAAATCGGTCTGGATTAATCTCAAAATCGAGAACGACCGCTAAGGTCTCGGCGTCGACTCGGACGCCAAACCCGCGGTGCGTTTGCGCGCCACAAAACGAAGGCCAGAGGCAATGTAATCGCTTCTGGCCTTGTCGTTTCTGCCATTCCTGCGCGCGCAATATCCTGGCTGCCTCTGATTGCGCCGCAGCCGCGGGCCAGACCTGCGCCATACCGCTGTGGCACTCCAGGCAGTCGACTTTGTCCTGCTTGATGAGACCAGGGTGAACTTCGGCCGACTCACTGGTCTTATCGAAGGCGTCGAGCTTGTGGCAGGCTCGGCACGTCTCGAAGTTGGTCGCCTTGAACCTACCAGTGACCTTCTTGGCGAGGCTCGGTCGCTCCGCGCCCCATTTTGCCTTGTCCTCAATCGTCCGGCGGATCTTGGCGATGATGTCTTCGGTGCCATCGCGCCCCTTCCTCCACAGCGTTTCCAAAGACGTACTGGAATGGCGTGGACGGCCTGCTCTCGTGCGGGATGTGGCAGTCAGCGCAGGACGCGCGCACGCCGACTGGGTTCGTGATTGGGAGATGGCTGGTTCCCATCAAGGCCCTGATCGAAAGCGCTAAGCCCCGCCGGAATAGCCGGCGCGGCTCACGTGACGAAGCGCTACTTAGACGCAGGTACCGGTGCGGAAGCCGGACCAGCTGGCGCCGCGGACTTGTGTTTACGCCCCGCCGCGTGCCGTTTCCCATGTTTATTCCGGTACAGGATATCTGCGGTCTTTTTCTGATCGTCGGACAGCGTGCCGTACAGAGCGCTGAACGCAGCAGCCAGCTTCTGCATGTTGTCCGCGTGTAACTGGGCTAACGCAGCATAGGACTTCATGGCGTCATCGGCATTCAGCGATGGGAGCTTTTGTGCACGGTCCCGGAACGCTTGGTCCATCTTCTGCGCATTGTCGCGCATCGTTTGCGCGAAGGCATCCCATTGTTGCGACTGCTGGTCGGTGATCTTCAACTGAGCGTGTAGATCCTTGATCCGCTTCTCTACGAAGTCTTCGTGCTTTTGCGCGTGACGGGCGGCAGCCTGCACACTCGAAGACCGTGTGTCAGGACTGCTTGCCGCCGTTGTTTGTACCCAAGCCGAAGTTGTGAGGAAGGCAAGCGTCAACAATGTTGGCAGGGTGGCTTTACGAATGCAGTTTTTCATATTTGGACCTCGGATTTGGTTGTTGGATTGGCGATGGCGGCATGAGGATACGTCGGTGTATTTGCGGCCGGACGCTTGGGTCTGATACGCATACGGGGCTCAGTAGCCGGGAGGATAGCTATTGGGATAGTAATAATCGACCCCCGGCGGGGGAGGCGGCGGCGGTGCAGAGTAAACCACGGCCGGCGGCGACTGGGCACCCACTAAGGCTGCACCCACGAACGCCCCCAACAGCGCGCCGATGAGTAGACCACCATGATCGTCGCCACCGCCATCGCGATTGTCGCCACCGCCACCGCGATACCCGCCATGGCCACCACGATACCCGCCATGGCCACCACGATTGTCGCCATGGCCACCGCGATACCCACCTTGGTAAGCCGGCTGTTCGTGGCCTCCACCACGCCGGTCTTGCGCCTGTACCGGTAGCCCGGACGCCACGGCTGCGACGGCGATGACTGCCACTGCCATGCGGCGGTATACGGAGATTCGATAGGTCTGAGTCATAAACGGTGCCTCCTGCTATTTCAACGTTGTCACATGGGGCAGGCCCGTATTGAATGCCTGCCAGAATACCAACTTATCGAAGTGGCCGCGCACCGGCCTTTCAAGCCGGTGCGTCCCACTGACGCGACAGCTGGTGTCACACAATCTGGCGGGTTTTCAGGCCCGACAGAGTTAACTCTAAACCGTTCACAGAACGGTCCCTCTGTAATTTTAGAGGCATGCTGATCTTATAGTACATTTGCGCCTAGGCGGAAACGTTATCCTTCCTCGCCCTGAAGTTTCCTCGCACCCATTGCCGACATGTTCGGCCGTGCGCGAGTTTGGTGCTATGTGCGTCATCGTACAGACTGAGCTTCATCATGGGAATAGCCTACGATTATTACGTTAGGTTTTACCCCAGCCTGGAAGGAGCATTGACATATACATCATACGAAGTAATTTCTTCACTATTGCGTCGCTGCCCCCAGCAATCTAACAATCTGACAGGAGAATCCGCATGCCTCTGATCAACTTGGTCATTGTCTTGATCGTTGTTGGCGTACTGCTTTGGCTCGTCAATAGCTACATACCCATGGATCGAAAGATCAAGAACATCCTGAATGTCGTCGTCGTCATTGCTGTCGTGATATGGTTACTGCAGGCTTTCGGCGTGTTGGGATCTCTTAACAGCATACGTATCGGCCGCTGACGTATCTCAAAGGTCGTCACCGTCGTGCTCAACCGTACGTGTGACCGCGGGCATCGAGAGGATGTGGGCCTGCGCACAAGAAGGTCGCGGGTTGAAATCCATTCAACCCGCTACGCTGCGTGACCGATTCGTCGTATTGCAACCGGAAGCCCCTGCTGCCGCACAGCCATCAGAAGCAGACTGCATGCAGGCATGGCATGTTGCCGCCCCGCCCGCCCTTCTTAGCGCTGCATCATCATCTTCATCATTTCCTGCAAGACATCCAGACGCTTCTCCAGCGATTCAATGCGGGCCGTCGTGGCCTCATCACGCATGCCGTCCATGCCGCGCATGCCAGGACCCATGCCTGCGCCCGTCATGCCCATGCCGCGACGCATACCCATACCACCCATACCACCCATACCACCCATGCCGCGCATGTCGTCGCAGTCACAATCTCGCTTACCCATCTTGTCCATGTCGCAGTTCTTTCCCATGCCGCGCATGCCACCCATCATGCCCATACCGCGCATATCGTCGATGTCACAGTTTTTCTTGCCCATCATGTCCATGCCACCCCTACCGCGCATACCATCCATGTCGCAGCCTTTCTTACCCATCATGCCCATGCCGGGACCACCCATGCCCATGGCGTCGCGGACGAGCATCATGTTTTCATGCTGGGCAGTCATGTATTCCGTCATGAGTTTGTGCCGTTCTGCTGGATCTTTGGCATCCTTCATTTGTCCAACCAGGGCGTGCATCCTGTCCAGGTTTTCATCGATCTTCTGGAATTGAGCCGGAGCGGCATCGGCTGCAGGCAGTTCAGCGGCGACAGGCGCGGACGCTTCCGCGGGCGCAGTCATGTCCATGGGTGCAGAAGTGCTGGCAGGTGCAGCCGCATCAGCATTGGGGGCATGAGCCCAGGCCGAAGTTGTCAGCATCATGCTGATGGCAATAACGATTGATTTGGCTTTCATGATTCTCTCCTAAAGGATTATCGAGGGGCTCAGCAGGATACGCCTGCACGCATAAGCAACCTTGGTTCAAGTATTCGCGCCCAGCCAAGTCCAGGGCGTGCCATTCGAGAGCGGATTGTCTCCGCTTTTCCAGCGGCGTTCCGTTCGCTGCCGCACTTATCTTTGAGAAAACGGGAAGTCTTTTGAAACTATCGCTGGACCTCAAGGGCTGATGCCAGCAATCATGGAGGTGTAGGCCGACAACTTGCATAGCCGCATCCGCTGAGTTGGGAACGGCCGCTGCGTGCCATATTCTAACGGGATAGCAGTCCCTCCCAGAAACGGTAGAGTAGAGATGTGGCGCGGTAGCAGTAGGTTCAAGCTTGTCTGCTGTCCCCCCTTTCGTCTGACGCTGCCTATAAGTAACCTGGCCATAACTCCGTGTCCACATCCCCATCCTCGGGAGGGTCGAGAACTCGCGCGCGCATCTTCCTCAATCCGGAATTGGTCCCGATGCCTCTCGGCGAGGTGCTTTGCGACTCCGGCGCTCCGATGCGCCAAGTCTGTTTCCCCCCACCCCCATCGTGTCCCTGCGCTGCGCCCTGGTCGCGGCGCTTCCCACTCTCCCGGGGGACCTTGCCAGCGCCGCTGGGTCAGTTGCCCGGACCTTCCTTCATCAACTGGTTGCGGATAGAGAGCAGTTCCTGTCGGCGCCCTGCATCGGTTTTTGGGTAGCGCATCTTGAGTGAGTTAAAAGTATCGAGAATAATCTGCGAAACGATCAGCCGGGCATTCTCCTTGTCGTCGGCTGGCACCACATACCACGGTGCATTCTTTGTGCTCGTTGCACTCAGGCATCCCTCATAGGCCTGCATGTATTGCTTCCAGAATCCCCGCTCTACAATGTCTGCCTGACTGAATTTCCAGTTTTTTTCGGGTTCATCGATACGATCGAGAAAACGTTTGCGCTGCTCTTCCTTAGATAGGTGAAGGAAGAACTTGATGATGCGTGTGCCGTTAGCGTAAAGATGATTTTCCAGGTCGACGATGGAACGATAGCGCTTCTGCCAGATTGTCTTTTCGTCGAGCAATTCGTCCGGCAGGTTTTCACTGCGCAGAATCTCAGGATGCACGCGAACGATCAACACCTCCTCATAATAGGATCGGTTGAAGATGCCGATGCGGCCGCGTTCCGGCAGATCACGAGTGGTACGCCAGAGAAAATCATGTTCCAGTTCCGTGGCGCTCGGATGCTTGAAGCTGAATACCTGGCAGCCTTGCGGATTGACGCCGGACATGACGTGCCGGATGGCGCCATCCTTGCCGGCGGCGTCCATGGCCTGAAAGATCAGCAACACCGCGTAGCGGTTGGAGGCGTAGTGAAGGCGTTGCAGTTCACTTAGCTCCTCCACTTGTTCTTCAAGGTATTTGTTGTACTCCTTTTTCGACTTGTACGCTGGTTTCACCAGCGTCGGCCACTTCTCGAGATCGACCTTTTCGCCTTCCTGTACACAGAAATCCTTCAATTTGATCTTCATCTTCATCCTCTCAGTCAGTCGCGCTGCCAAGCGCTGTTTATTTCTGGGGTCCATCCGGTTCATCTTTACGATTCTCCCGCTCCGCCTTCTCCAATTCTTCAACTGCTTGAACCTCCTTGCGCCCCAGGTCCTCGTAGAGTTGATGGACTCGCTTGACGAGTTGCGGCGTCAAATCGGACGGCGCCTTGACCTTGGTTTCAGCTTTAGTTTCGGCATTGGCTTCGGTCTGCGGCCCAACCTCAGTTTCAGGTTTAGGCTCAGCAGCTTTGGTTTCAGGTTTAAACTCAGCAGCTTTGATTTCGGGCTTCGGCTCGGTTTTGCCCTCGGGCTTAGCCGCTGCCTTGGCTTCAGGCTCGGCCTTCACATCAGCTTTCCGAATCTCCCGCTCCGCCTTCTCCCAATCCTGAACTGATTGACCCTCCCGTCGGCCCTGCTGCTCGTAAAGCTCATACGCCCGTGTGGCGATCTGCGGTGTCAGATCTGAAGTTGTCTTGGCTTTGGTTTCAGGTTTTGTTTCGACCTTGACTTCTGGCTTAGGCTCAACTTCTTGGGCTTCGGGCTTCGCCTCCACCGCGGGCTTGGCTTCAGCAACAGTTTTGGCTTCAGCTTTCGTCTCGGTTTTCGTCTCAGCTTCTTTCGCTTTAGATTTAGGTTCGACTACAGGCCTGGTTTCCGCCTCAGCTTTGGCGTCAGGTGTGGTCTCTGCTGTGGCTTCGGATTTTGACCCGACTAAGGATTCCGGCGTCGGTTCAGCCTTGGTTTCAGCATCGGGTACTGTTTTGGCATCAGTCTTGGCTTCGGCTTTCGGCTCGGTTTTGACTGGATCAAAAATCCGATAGGCGAGCAGTTTCACGCGGTCATTCACGACGAACCACAAAAGTGCATAGCCCCACACGAATCCGGCCCATTTCCAGCCGAGAGGCGTCATGAACAATCCATAAACCGCGATCAGCGTCGCCACGATTTGCGTGCCGAGCACGGCCCCCCATAGAATCCGCGCGGGGCGTATCGACCAGAACGGGCCGCGCGTTCGAGTGAGGAAAATCGTCAGATGTCCCGCCACGGACAGCTTCAAATACATCAGCGTCTGGATGTGCGCGCGGTCGAGGTGAAACACGCGTTCACCGAGATAAAACAGGCCGAAGGCTGCAACGACCCCGATGACGCCCAGCACCGAGGATATCCCCAGCACCATGCGCATGTTCCAGGCCTCGGGCTGATCCTTGTAATGCACATTGTCATAAGCTATGGACAGGATGGCGCCGTCATTGAGCAATGCCAGCATCACGATCATCACCGCCGTCAACGGATAAAAGTTGAACACCAGGATTGCCAGCGTCATGAAAAACAGCACGCGCAGCGTTTCAGCGATGCGGTAGATCGCGTAGCTGTTCATGCGCTGGAAGATTCTCCGGCTCTCCTTGATCGCGTCGATGATCACCGACAGGCCGGGCGTCATCAATACGATAGCCGCCGCCGCGCGCGCCGCGTCCGTCGCGTCCGACACGGCGATGCCACAGTCGGCCTTCTTCAGCGCGGGGGCGTCATTCACTCCGTCGCCGGTCATGCCGACAATGTGGCCACGTTTTTGCAGGACATCCACAATGTGGAACTTGTGTTCGGGAAACACCTGGGCAAAGCCGTCGGCCTTTTCGATGGACTCGGCCACCTCTGAGGTCTCCTCCTTTTTCGAGTCGCCCAGGCTGGAGGCATCGAGGATATTTGCGCCCATGTCCAGCTTTTTGGCGGTTTCCTTGGCGATGGCCAGTGCGTCCCCCGTCACCATCTTGACCTTCACGCCCATCGCAAGCGCCGTCGCGATGGTTGCCTTGGCATCTTCCCGCGGCGGATCGAACAAGGGCAACACGCCGACAAGCATCCACTTGCCTTCCTCATCTGCCCGGGCGACGCCTAGGGACCGAAAGCCGCTCGCCGCAAAGTCGTTGACCGCCTTGTCGACGGCGGACTTGACTTCACCGGCATTGGCCGCCAGCGCCAGGATCACCTGCGGCGCGCCCTTGGTCACCTTGAATTGTTTTCCGTCCGCGCCCTTGACGGTCGCTTCGGTGCGCTTGTGCACCGGGTCGAACGGCTGGAAATGCACCACCTGGTAGCCCTTCAGGACCTTGTCATCTTTCAGGCCGCCCAGCACGGCCAGGTCGA
>JBAUMF010000107.1:0-32744 GCA_049578545.1 Thiobacillaceae bacterium | reverse complement strand
CTTTGACCAAAGCGAGTCCAATTCCAAGACCGCCCTCATCCCGTGCCATTGAGACCTGGCCCTGGGTAAAGATTTCGAAGATGTGCGGCAGCAAATTGGGTGGGATGCCACGTCCGTTGTCGCGGACACGGATGACAGCTTCATGCTGTTCCTGGCAGAGCGACAGTTCGATCTGCCCATTCTCTGGAGTGAACTTGCTGGCATTATCAAGAAGATTGCTAATGACCTGGGTCAACCGCGCCGGGTCTCCCTGGAGACCTATCGGCTGTGAGGGCAGACTGAGCGTGAAATGCTGTTTGCGCTTCTCAAAGAGCGCTTCCCGTTCTTTTGCCACCCTGTCGATCAGTTGCACCAGGTCTAAGCGGATCTTTATCAAGGCAATCCGCCCACGGTTGACCCGTTCGACATCCAGCAGATCATCCACCAGGTGCTTGAGCAGATCGGTCTGATTGGTGATGGTGGACGTCGCCCAGCGGCAAATCTCGGGGTCGGTTAAGCCCTTGCTCTGCAGAAGGAACGCGGCGGTGGCGGTTACCGCCATTGGGTTGCGCAGCTCGTGCGCCAGCAGTGCGAGAAATTCATCCTTGCGCTGGTCCGCTTCGACCAGCGCCTGCTCAGTCTGCTTGATGTCGGTGATGTCCTGAGTGGTGCCAAAAGCGCCCAGAAGTCCTCCCTGCTCATCGAACTCAAACTCAGCCTTTTCACGCACCCACTTCACCTTGCCGTTCACCAGCAACCGATGCTCGATGTCGTAGGGCTCGCCACGCAGGCTTGCCTGCCATCGCTGCTCTACATACGCCCGGTCATCCGGATGGACAGACGAAAGGAATGTCTCGTAAGTCAATGGTGTGCCCGCAGCAATGCCAAAGATGCGATAGTTTTCTGCAGACCAGGTCAGCGTGTTGGGTCTCGCGTCCAGCCGCCAGCTGCCAATGTGGCCAACCGCTTGGGCGCGATTAAGATCTGCTTCGCTGTTACGCAACGCTTTTTCGGCTTCCTTGCGCTCGGTGATGTCGTGCAAAATGCCCTGTAGACGCCCGTCGAGGAGTCGCCTTCCATGTACCTCGCCAGGGAAGGTCGAACCGTCCTTGCGGCGCATTTGCCACACGCTGGTAACTACTGCGTTCTCTGCATAGCGGGCCACCTCATGTTCGATACGTGGAATTTCCTCAGGTATGATCACGTCGGCAATGCTCAGGCCGAGCAACTCTTCGCGGGTATAGCCCAGCATGCGGCATCCGGCGGTATTCACGTCGATGTAATGGCCCTGGCTGTCGCCGACGAAGATACCGTCACTCGCCTGTTCGACAAGCGTCCGGTAGCGTTCCTCGCTCGCCCGCAGGTTCTCCTCGGCCTGTTTGCGCAGTGTGATGTCCTGGATGACTGCGATGGTGCGCAACGGCTTCAGGTTCAAATCGTGGATCAGGTTGACCGTGAGATCGACCCACATGACACTGCCATCCTTGCAGACATAGCGCTTTTCGCCCCGATACTCCGGGATTTCGCCTCGCACCAGTCGGGAAAATTTCTCCAAGTCTTTCGCCCGATCTTCAGGATGGGTGATCTCGGAGAACGTCATGTTTAGCATTTCTTCTGCGCTGTAGCCCGTCATCTCACAGAGGCGCCGATTTACCCGCAGGAAACGCCCGGTGGCCGGATTAGACTGGCCCATGCCAACTGAAGAGACCTCAAAGATGGCGCGGAACTGCGCCTCGCTGGCGCGTAGCAATTCCTCAGCCTGTTTGCGTTCCGTGATGTCGCGCAGAATGACGGTGTATAGCTTGCCGCTGGGTAATTCGACCTGCGAAATCGAGGCCTCGATGGGAAAGCTCTCGCCATTGGCCCGGAGGCCCTGCAGGGAGCCGAGCGATGCCAGGCTGCGGCTGGTGACTCCGGTCCGCGCAAACTCGCGGATATGGTCGGTGTGGGCCTGACGGGAAGAAGGGGGCAACAGCCGATCCAGCGGCTGGCCGATGACGTCACGGTTCGACAGCCCGAACATGCGTTCGGCTGCCGGATTGAACAGGACGATTTTTTGCCCGGCGTCGACGGCGACGATGGCATCCATCGCCGAATTGATCAGTCCCGACAGGCGTTGTTCGCTTGCACGCAGCGCCACCTCCGCCCGTTTGCGTTCGGTAATGTCTTCCGCAGAGATGATGATGCCGCCGGTTTCGCCTGTTTCATTGGTCCATGGGTAAACTGCCCAGCGCAACCAATGTTTGCTCCCATCAGCCTGTATCCACAAATCATCGTCATTTTTCAGAGAGGCACCTGCCAGGGCATCGCGGTAAACCTTCTTCCATTGGTCTGAAAGATCCGGGTGAACCGCATAGTGGTTGCGACCGATCAGTTCGGCATACCCTCTGCCATATTCCTCGATCCAGCGACGGCTGGTGGCGATATAGTCCAGATTGCGGTCGAGCATGGCGATGCTGGTTGGCGCATGTTCGACAAAAGTGCGCAATTGCCCCTGACTCTTTCGGAGTGCTTCTCTGGCTTGCCCGGTCATTTGCAACTGTTGGGCGCGCTGCTGCTGGCGCCACAGCAGTGTTAACGCAATGGCCATGGCAATGATTGCCGCGAAGGACACCAGGCTTACCCAGGCAACCAGCGTGCTGAGGGGATGCATGACCTCGTCGCGATCGACTTTGGCTACCAGAAACCAATCGGTGCCAGGCACCGGCCGCAGGGCCGATAGCACATCCACTCCCCTATAATCCAGACCTTCGTACGTATGTGCCTTGCCTGTTTGAATGGCTTCGGCGGCGGGGAGCTTGGGGCTACTGAGGGGCAGGCGAAAGGTCAGGGCGGTGCCCTGGCGGTGACGCAGTTCGTTAAGGAACTCGACCGTGTCCCCATCCCGGCGAACAAGCAGTGTCTCCGCGCTGGCGCTGGGCCCCGGCCATTTCTGGATGAGGGGAAACAGGTAGTCTTCGGCGGGCGCACTAAGCAGTATTGCTCCTACCGGAGTTTGTGTACCTGCATCTTGCTTGATCATGGGGACCATCATTTCGAGCCAGACCTTGCCGGCCGTATCACGGCGAAGTTCGACCATCAGTGCCTGGTTGGTTGCCAGTGCCTTTCTCATCATTGCCTGTTGATGTCCATCCAGGGCGTTATTGCGGGGATCCAGAAATTCCACTTGGTAGCGATAGGCACGCTTGAGGGCATCGACCCGCCGGTTGAGATTAGCTTCGGCGAGTGGGTCGTGACTGTTCAGCCATTTGTCATAGTCATCGATGAGACCGGAACTGGCCATGAGTACCGTTGCATCTCCCTGGCGTTCGGTCAGCCACTGTTCGATCTGGTCAACCTTGAGCTGGGCAATCGATGAAAGGTTCTTGAAGGCCTGGTCGCGTATGCGTGGGCCTTCGACCCGGGCCACGCTATAGGCAAGAAGCGGAACCACCATGACCAGGAAGACGGAAACGACTACCAGCCAGTTGCGTCCAAAAGCCGCCCGGCTGGACAACTTGACGTCCTCTTTCTGGGACCAGTTTCGCAGGAGGATATAAAGGAGCAGGGCAGTTACTACGACATAGGCCACGCCCTTGGCGGTGCCCAACCATTCCAGCCAGTGCTTGTCTTCGACAAACATCGCGAGCACTTGGTCCGAAGCGTAGATCCACAGGGTTGCGAACACCAGGTAGAGCAGAGCGATACGGGCTGCTGCCATGCGAGGCGATGGGGGACGACTAGGTTGTTTGGGCACGTGACTTGGCACAGGATTAGATGTGTTCAGAAGGTTGTTAAGCATATTTCCCAGGATGAAAAGCGGCTGTTTCTTGATGAAATCTGCCAATAGACTTTCGTATCCCGCTACTCATGTGCGATTGTCGATTGCATCGCGTTAATCGAGTCCTGGCCTACCACGTTGCCAAAGATAGCAGAAACGGATCGAACAAGTCTGCATGTGGAGGAGACTCAACGGCTTCTCATGGCGGATCGCGGGGGCTGATTGGTTAACGGGCGCTAAATATCTCTTTATGGGCAACGCGACAGATTGGCTCTAAGAATAGAAGGAGGACAAAAAAACGTCTGGTCACGGCATTTTGGCGCCGGTTTGTAAAGATTGAAGCATCACTTTGACCCGTCTTTCAGGTTCTGATCATGGGAGTCCGAGCATGCTTTTGTTCTCGTCGACTATGGATCTGTGCCGGTTTCCGGAGGCCAAATGGACATGATACTGACTAGAGAAGGAGAATTGCAGGATACCCTTACGTCGCTGGTTGAAAGTGGCAAGGGCATCCTGGCGGCTGATGAAAGCTCGCCCACCATTGCCAAGCGTTTCAAGGCCGTAGGAGTGGAATCGACAGAAGAGAACCGTCGCGCCTACCGGACTCTGCTGTTGACCACGCCGAACATCGGCGAATTCATCAGCGGTGTGATTCTGTTTGAAGAATCCCTAAGCCAAAAAACGGATGATGGAACGTCCTTGCCTGAAGCGGCAATGCTTCAGGGTATCGTGCCTGGCATCAAGGTGGACAAGGGAACCATCGATCTGCCCGGCGCACCGGGTGACAAGATTACCCAAGGCCTCGACGGGCTCGCTGACCGTCTGAAGAATTACAAGGCGCTCGGCGCACGATTTGCCAAGTGGCGGGAGGTATATCCGATCACCGAACACAATCCCACGCCGTTGGGCATTGCGGCGAACGCCGAGATGCTCGCCCGCTACGCTGCCATGTGTCAGGCAGAGGGCTTTGTTCCCGTCGTCGAACCCGAAGTCCTCCTGGATGGCGATCACACGCAACAACGCTGTGCCGAGGTGACGGAGGCGGTGCTGCACGCAGTGTTCCATGCCCTGCACCGGCATGGCGTCCTGCTTGAATACATGCTGCTCAAGCCAAGCATGGTCCTGCCAGGCAAGGAGCATGCACGTAAAGCTGCTCCTGAAGAGGTCGCGCGGGAAACAATGAAGGTGCTGCAGCGTACCGTACCCGCAGCCGTCCCAAGCCTTAATTTTCTGTCCGGTGGACAAACCGGGGCGGAAGCAACCGCGAACCTTAATGCCATGAACGTCTTGTATCCACTAGCCCCATGGCAGCTGTCATTTTCTTACGCCCGTGCCTTGCAGCAACCCGTGCTGGAAACGTGGCGTGGAAAGAACGAGAACAGGGAGGCGGCGCAGCAGGTGTTCCAAATGCGCGCGCAGCTGAACAGTTTTGCGCGCAGGGGTCTATACAAACCGGAAATGGAACCGGCACGGTAGCGACGAGTGACGGCGCTCGCCTGAGGCTTTGTTTTCTCCGCAAAAAAAAGAGCGGGCAGGCTCTAGCCTCCGGTCATGGACATGAAGCGAATGATTTTCTGCGGCTGCTCGCGGAACTCGTGACGTTCAGGCTTGAGCGTAATGGCCTGCCTGACCGCGACCTCCAGCTCTGCATCGCTCACGCCCTGACGCAGCAGGGGACGGAACTCGAATTTGGCTTCCTGCCCTAGGCACAGATACAGGGTGCCGTCCACGGACAGGCGAACACGATTACACGTCGCGCAGAAGTGCTGGGAAATGGGCGTGATGAAGCCGATGTTGAACTTTCCATCCGGCGTCCCCATGTAGCGCGCTGGTCCGCCTCCCGGCAACACGGTATCCATCAGGCCAAAGCGCTCTTTCAGCCGCTCCTTGATCGGTTGCAGATCCAGGTAGTGCGCATGGCGTCCAGTCTCACCCATGGGCATGGTTTCGATAAGACGGAGGACAAATCCCCTGTCCATGCAGTAGGCAGCGAGATCATCGATCTCATCGTCGTTGACACCCTTCATGGCGACCATGTTGATCTTGATGCTCTGGAAACCGAGCTGGCGCGCGGTTTCCAGATTTTCCAGAATCTGTGCCAAGACATCGCGGCCGTTGATGGCCTTGACCCGTTCCGGACGCAGTGAATCGAGACTAACGTTCAGTCTCTTTACTCCTGCGTTCTTGAGGCCCAAGGCATGCTTGCCCAATTGGGTGGCGTTGGTGGAAAGGGACAGATCCTCCAAACCCGGCAACCGCGAGATGTGCGCGGCGAGTTCGGCTACATGCCAGCGCAGCAGAGGTTCGCCTCCGGTCAGTCGAATGCGCTTGGTGCCGAGGCGGGTAAAAACCCCCAGCAGTCGTTCCAGTTCATCGAAGGTCAGCCAGTGATCGGGCTCTTCAAACCCCTTGAAGCCTTCGGGCATGCAGTAGGTGCAGCGCAAATCGCAGCGGTCGGTCACGGAAACGCGGATATATTCGATGGAGCGGCCATAAGGATCAGTGAGCATGATGTGGTGCACCTCGTTATATATAATTAAATATAACCAAAATCAGGAGCAATTACCAGAGCGATGTCACATCAAAATTCAAAGCCTTACCGGGCTGTAGTGGGAATTGCCGGCTGGAGCGGCAGCGGCAAGACGACCCTCATCGAAAAACTGATTCCCGTCCTGGTGAAGGGCGGCCTGCGCGTATCCACGCTGAAACACGCCCATCATCGGGCGGATCTGGATGCCCCGGGCAAGGACAGCTGGCGTCATCGCCAGGCCGGCGCTCATGAGGTCATCCTGTTGACCGGCAATCGCTGGGCCCTGATGCATGAATTGAGAGATGAACCCGAACCGGAACTGGAGGCAATGCTGGCAAGACTGTCGCCCTGCGATCTGGCGCTGGTGGAGGGGTTCAGGCACGCACCGATTCCAAAGATCGAGATTCATCGCAACGCGGTCGGCAAGCCATGGCTGTATCCGGAAGATCAGCACGTTCAGGCGGTGATATCGGATGTGCGCCCCCCCGATGAATTGAAGCACTTTACCCTGGAGGACATCGAAGGCATTGCCGCGTTTATCCGCACGACGTCTGGAGTCTGAGCGCAGACCACGACCTAACAGCGTCACGGGCATCTTGGTGTTCATACCTGATTTTCGCCCACCCGACACTCATTCGTGGATGAACTCCAGTCCGTCAGCGAACCTTCCAGATTGATTCCGCGCCGCATGGCGGTCATTTCCGCCACGATGGAAAGGGCGATCTCCGCAGGCGTCAACGCACCCAGATTCAGACCCACCGGTCCGCGCAGGCGGGCAATGTCGCGGGGCGTGAGATCGAATCCAAGCAGTCGCTGGCGGCGCCGGTTGTTGTTCGATCGAGAACCCAGGGCACCCACATAGAATGCTGCAGACTTGAGCGCCTTTATCAGCGCCATGTCGTCCAGGGCGGGATCGTGGGTGACCGCAACTGCAGCGCTGTTGGCGTCCAGCGCCATGACCTCAGCCAGGTCATCTGGCATGTCATCTGACAGAAGGACGCCTTCCATCGGCTCCCAGGCCAGGTAGTACTCTTCGCGCGGATCGCACACCGTGACCTGGTAATCGAGCATGACGGCCATGGCCGCGAGGTAGCGTGAAAGCTGGCCTGCGCCGATGATGAGCAGCCGATACCGGGGTCCGTGCACCGTGCGCAGAGTCTGTCCATCGAAAGACAGCGAGTCGCCTTGTTGCGCGGGGCCAAGGCTGACGGCGCCGGTCGCCATATCGAGGCGTCGCTCGACGGTCTCATGCGATTCCATTCGCGCCAGCGTTTCGGCCACCGCAGATTTTTCCGACAGGGGTTCCAGCACGATCTGTATGCTTCCTCCGCAGGGCAGTCCAAAACGCCGTGCCTCCTCGGCGGTGGCTCCATAGGTAGTCACTTCGGGTTTTTCCACCGGGAGCTGACCGCTGCGCAGCCGGTCGATCAGGTCGTCCTCGACGCAGCCACCTGAAACAGAACCTGCCAGCTGGCCATCGCCGCGCATGATCATGAGGGAGCCCGGCGGGCGGGGGGCCGAGCCCCAGGTTCGCACCACCGTACCCATGATTACGCGATGACCGGCCTGCAGCCAGGATTGCGCGGTACGCAATACTTCCAGGTCTACACTAAGCATGGTGGGCTCCAGAATAGCGGTCGGCCGTTGAATCGTCTGCCAAGTCCTCTGGCCAGGCAAGCGCATGTCCATACTGGTTGTGGAAACGCTCCAGATCTTCCGGGGTGTCCAGATCGACCATGTAGTGGAGATTGTCGCTTTCCATGCGGGCAATCCGTTCGGGGTGCTGTGCAATCCACTGGCGGCAGCCAAACCTGATGTCGCCGGCAAGAATTTCATCGCGGATAGCAGCGTCGATGACGATGGGATTGCCGCGCTGGCCGCGCACGTAGGGTAACACCAGAACGGAGCCGCTTTCGCGTTTCTTGTAGGCCGCGATGAGAGCAGTAAAATCCTCGGCGACGAGCAGAGGTTGATCAGCCAAGGCGATGATGATGGCATCCAGTTTGTCAGAGAGGGCCTTCAACCCGGCACGGACCGAGGTCATTTGTCCCTTGTCATAGTCAGCGTTGTGCACCACGGTGAGCGGAAAGGCCTGCACAACAGCTTCCACTGCTTCGGCCTGGTGTCCGGTTACGACTGCCACTTCATCCACTCCCGCTCCCGACAGGGCAATCAGCTGACGGCGGATCAGGGGCACTCCACCCAGATGCAGGAGCGGCTTGGGCCTTCCCCCCAGCCGTTCCGCCTTGCCGGCAGCCAGCAGGATGGCACCAATGGCAAGCCGGGCGTAGAGCCCGCCACCTGATTTTAGTGGACAGCCCATGTCAGCTCCTGGCCCTCAGGGCGCCATTACCCACCACTGCAAGTGCCGCAGGTGCAAGCGCTGGAGCGGATGGTTCGCTCGCCTGTACTTCCAGTCCGCGACGCAGTGATACCAGACAGGCGAGCACCGAGAGTGCAATCTCCGCCGGGGTCCTGGCAGAAATGTCCAGACCGGCTGGAGCGACAATTGCATCAATGTCCTTTTCCGGCAGCCCTTCCTTGCGCAGATCCTCCTTCAATGCTGCGGCTTTCCGCTCGCTTGCCACAAAGGAAACATGCCGGGCGCCGATAAACAGCGCGGTTTTCAGCGCGACGATGTCGAATTTCCCCTGCGTGGCGACCACTACATAGGCCCCCGGTTTGACGTGTTTGAGCAGAACATCGGATTCAAATAGCGGGAATACGGCGGCGGCATCCGGATAATCGTCCGGCACGGCATCCAGTGCAGCGACCGTGACGTCGAAGCCAAGCTGGGGTGCAAGCGCGGAAAGGCTTGTTGCGACCGGCGAGTCTCCCAGCACCACAAGTTGCGGCCTTGCCATGACCGGGTCAATCAGGAGTTCAAGCGTGCCGCGCGAGGGGCAGTAGGACGCAAATTCCTCCACCTCCCTTGCTCCTTCGTCAACCTCGCCCTCAGGCACAACGCGAATCTGCCGGGCTTTCCCGTCGGCAAGGGCAGCACGCACGGCTCGTACAATATGACGTTGGGCACAGCCGCCTCCAACCCAGCCATAGAATTTTCCTTCCGGAGTAACCACGGCCTTGTCGCCGGCATGGGCAGAAGTGGGCGAGGCCGTGCGCAATACCGTGACCAGTGCAAACGGTGCGTTTTCACTCTCCAGGCGGGCGGCGGTTTCAAGCAGGCTGTTCATCGTGTCTCCTCGCTATTTGATCAGGATGTCCAGATTCGACAGGCTTTCTACGTTATAGACCGGCGCGAACGCCGAAATGATCCCGAAGCAGGGTGCCAGGGCCGAAGCCTGCGGCAGATCACGGCTCGGATGCAGCCAGTAGATGCGCGCGCCCCGCGCACGGATTGCGGCGAGAGATCGAAGCAGCTCATTTTCGCCGTCGCTGTCGAAGCCATCGCTCATAACCATCACCCGCGTTGCTCTCGACAACACGCCTTTGGCATGCACGGAGGCAAAATCGTCCAGGCTGGCCGCGATGCGCGTACCGCCGCCAAAGCCCGCCGTCACTGCGGCGATTCTTTCCTGCGCGCCGCGCGATGGATGTCGCAGCAGGGGAGTGACTTCGGACAGGTGGGTGTGAAACACGAACACCCGGGCGCGCAACACAGCGGCGAAGGCTCGGGCAATGTGCAGGAAAAGGCGGGCATAGAGTTCCATGGAACGGCTTACGTCCACCAGGATGAAAAGCCGCGGACTTTCACGCCGGCGCTTGAGCCAGGCCGGCTCGAAGGGGATGCCCCCGGTTCGCAGCGAGCGCCGCAGCGTCTTGCGCAGATCAAGCGACTTGCCACGGTCATCCAGGTGGCGGCGGCGTGTCAGCCGCGCCCGCATGCGGCGCGCGATGTCCTCGACAATGCGTTCCAACTGGCTCAGTTCATCTGTTTGCCATTGCTGAAAGTCTCGCTGCTCAGCCGCCTCGGAACGGCTGGCACCGCCCTGGGCATGATCCGTGTCGCGAGCTTCCGTCTCTGCCTGGTCACGGACCCCATCACCCGGCATGACACGAGCCAGGGTAGTGCTGCTGTCGAGGGCACTATGCAGATCGATCACCAGCTGCCGCAGGTCGCGCCTTGGCCGGGTCATGCTGCTGGCACGCACGCTGCCTTTGGCCTTGGCGGGAAACCAGTATTGCGCGAACAGTTCACGATAGCGCCGCCATTCGTCAGCATTGCCACATACCAGGCTGCGCCAGCAGGTTTCCACTCGTCCGTGTTGTCCAATTCCCAGACTGAGGGCTGCCTGCAGCATGGCCTGCTGCTCGGGTATGCCGACCCGATAGCCATGTTCACGCAGATAAGCGGCGAATCCTGCGATGGCCTGCAAGGGTTGCGGCATCATGGTGGTTAGCTCATCCATGTTGGGAAACCTTCCTGCCTTCCGCCAGCCGCAGCGCATGCTGCTCGGTTATCTGGGCCCGGTCTTCCCGGGTCTTGAGCAGGCAGGATAGGGTGCTGAGGATGGATTGAGGATCTTCAGGCAAGGCCTTGAGATTGAGACGGTTTAGAGCCCGGACCCAGTCCAGGGTTTCGGCGATACCCGGTGTCTTTTGCAGGTCTTCCCGTCTGAGACGCTGAACGAAGGCCACTGCCTCCTCGATCAGGCGTTCTTCGGCCTCGGGCAGGGTAGCCTGCACGATTTCGATTTCCCGCGCCAGGCCGGGATAGTCCAGGAAGTAATAGAGGCAGCGTCGGCGCAAGGCATCCGACAGATCACGAGTGCCGTTGCTGGTCAGCACCACCACGGGCGGAGTTGTTGCCTTGAGCGTGCCCAGTTCGGGGATGGTGATCTGGTAATCGGCCAGGGCCTCCAGCAGGTAGGCTTCGAACGCTTCATCAGCGCGGTCAATCTCATCGATCAAAAGCACGCTGGGAGTCTCGCTGACGATGGCCGCCAGCAGGGGCCGTTCCAATAAATAGCTGCGGGCGAACAAATCCTCCTCGGCAAGTCGGGCGGCATCATGCTCGTGCAGGCGGATAGCCAGCAACTGGCGTCCGTAGTTCCATTCGTACACGGCCTGCTGCAGGTCGAGGCCTTCGTAACACTGGAGCCGGATGAGTCTTCGATCAAGCGCTTCCGAGAGAGCGCCAGCGACGGCTGTCTTGCCCACGCCTGCATCACCTTCCAGCAGTATGGGGCGCTTGATTTCCAGCGCCAGCCAGAGGGTAGTCGTGAGTCCCGGTTCAGCGATGTATCGCGCTGCGCGTAACCCCTGATCCAGGGTCCGTTCGTCCATGGTGCATCTCAGGTACGCCCACCGAAAAGATCATAGTAGATCCGGGCAATCCAGGCCTTGATCATGTTCCACACAATCAGCAGGGCATTGAGCTCCTTGGCCGGTTCGGGTGCAGCGCCGGGCTTGGCGGCGGCGTTCGCTTTGAAGTTGTCGGCAAACTGGTCGAGGACCTGGTCCGACACCTGGGACATCATGCGTCCGCCGAACTGGGCAAACTTCCCATTCACGGTGACCTGGGCTTTGCCCACTAGAACACTTTCTCCAGGACCGGCCGCCTCGATGGTGGTGGTCAGGTCCATGGCTGCGGTGGAGCCGCCTTTGTCGGCACCCTTGCCGAGCAGCCTGATCTGATGCGCCGCTTCGTCGATGCCGAGCACCTCGACATCGCCGTTGAACATGGCGGTGGCCGGGCCCACCTTGACCTTGACCGTACCCTTGTAGTGCTGGGGATCGATTTCTTCGGTGATGGCTGCTCCGGGCATGCAGCTGGCGAGTGAGCGCAGGTCGCGCAAGACAGCCCACGCCTTGTCGATGTTGACGTCCAGGGGATAGCGTTTGTCCAGTGTGACTTCCATGATGTCCTCTGATGTTTTCTCACGCCGCCTGGCTTTGTTCGTGACTGGTTTGCCAGACGTTCCAGGAGGTGTGCGGCATGTTCATGTGGGTGACGCCGAGATGGGCAAATGCGTCCACGACAGCGTTGGAGAAGCAGGGAATCGAGCCCACGTGGGGCGACTCGGCCACGCCCTTGGCACCGATCGGATGATGGGGCGAAGGCGTGACGGTGAAGTCGGTCTCCCAATGCGGGGTTTCAACCGCGGTGGGCAGGAAATAATCCATCAGGGTATTGCCCTGGATATTGCCCTGCCTGTCGAAGCTCAGCAACTGGCCCATCGCCACGGCGAAGCCCTCGTTGAGGCCGCCATGAATCTGACCTTCGATGATCATCGGGTTGATGCGGGTACCACAGTCGTCCAGCGCATAGAAGCGCCTTACGTGGGAAACGCCGGTGGCCTTCTCGATATCGAGCACGCACAGATAGGAACCGAAGGGGTAGGTGAAGTTCGGCGGATCGTAGTAATACACGGCTTCCAGTCCTGGCTCCATTCCAGGCGGGGCTTCATGGTAGGCAGTCCAGGCAATATCCTTCATGGTCTTGAAGCGGGCGTCATCGCCTTTCACCTTGAACCGGTCGATCTGCCATTCCAGATCGGCTTCGGTAACTTCCAGCAGATGCGCCGCGATTTTTTTCGCCTTGGCGTGGATCTTGCGCGCAGCCATCGCCACGGCCGCACCCCCAACCGGAGTGGAACGCGAGCCATAGGTGCCCAGGCCGTACGGCGCCGTGCTGGTATCGCCTTCCTCCACCTGGATGTCTTCGGACGGAATGCCCAGTTCGGTGGCGATGATCTGGGCGTAGGTGGTCGGGTGACCCTGACCCTGGTTGATGGTGCCCATGCGCGCAATGGCGCTGCCAGTGGGGTGAACGCGAATCTCGCACGAGTCGAACATGCTCAGGCCCAGGATGTCGCACAACTTCGACGGGCCGGCGCCGACAATCTCGGTGAAGGTGGAAAGCCCGATGCCCATCAGGGTAGGTGATTTGGGATCGGCGCGTTTGGCGGCCTGCTCCTTGCGGAGCGCAGGGTAGTCGACGGCATCCATGACTTTCTTCAGCGCCGTGGCATAGTCACCGGAGTCATATTCTAGGTCAAAAGCAGACTTGTACGGGAACTGCTCCTTGCGGATGAAGTTCTTCATGCGAATCTCGGCCTTGTCCATGTTGAGCTTTTGCGCCAGAACGTCGATCATGCGCTCGATCACATAAGCTGCCTCCGTCACCCGGAAAGAGCAGCGGTAGGCTACGCCGCCCGGGGCCTTGTTCGTGTAGACCCCATCCACCCGGGCATAGGCCGCCGGAATGTCATACGAGCCTGAACAGATGTGGAACAGGCCAGCAGGGTAACGCGTGGGTGCGGCCTGGGCATCGAAAGCGCCGTGGTCGGCATAGGCGTGAACCCTGAGTCCGGTGATCTTGCCGTCCCTGGTGGCGGCCAGTTCGCCAGTCATGTGGTAGTCACGGGCAAACGCAGTGGTGGACAGGTTCTCGATGCGATCCTCTACCCATTTCACCGGACGGCCCAGCACGATGGAGGCAACGATGGCGCATACATAGCCGGGATAGATCCCCACCTTGTTGCCGAAGCCGCCGCCGATGTCGGGCGAGACGATGCGTACCCTGGATTCGGGAATGCCGGAGAGCATGGACACCACCGTACGCACCACGTGGGGCGCCTGCGAGGTCATGTAGGTAAGCAGCTCCTTTCTGATCGGATCGAAGGAGGCGACGCAGCCGCAGGTTTCCAGCGGGCAGGGGTGCACGCGCGGGTAGAGCATGGCCTGTTTTACCGTGACTTCTGCGGAGTCAAAGGCCGCATCGGCGGCGGACTTGTCACCCGCTTCCCAGGTAAAGATGTGGTTGTGGTGCATGCGCGGGCCATGGGCGCCTTCAGTCTTGCCGGCCAGATCCTCGCGCAGTACCGGCGCATCGGGTTTGAGGGCCTCGATCGGGTCTACCACGGCTGGCAGTTCCTCATATTCCACTTGCACTGCCTCTACCCCATCCGCTGCGCTGTAGCGGTCATCGGCGATCACCACGGCCACCTCCTGCATCTGGAAATGCACTTTTTCGTCGGCCAATACTGCCTGCACATCACCCGCCAGGGTGGGCATCCAGTGCAGCTTCAGCGGCTTGAGGTCCTCGGCGGTCAATACCGCAATCACCCCGGGTACCGCCAGGGCAGCGGTCTTGTCGATGCGCTTGATCCGAGCATGGGCCAGCGGCGAGCGCACGATGTCCATGTGCACCATGCCGGGGAGCTTGATGTCATCGACATAGTTGCCCTTGCCCTGGATGAAGCGGGCGTCTTCCTTGCGCAGCCGGGGCTGTCCAACCCCGCCCAGCGCAGTTAACAGATCAATGGGTGCGTTCATCCTTTGTTTCTCCTTGCTTCTTCGGCTGACGACTTAGGCAGCGACGGGCTGTTTTTCATGTTCACGCAGCGTGGCTGCTGCGTGGAGCACGGCCTTGATGATGTTCTGGTAGCCGGTGCAGCGGCAGAGGTTGCCCGACATGCCCTCGCGCACCTGCTCCTCGGTGGGATCGGGGTTCTCCTGCAGGAAACGGTAGGCACGCATTAGCATGCCGGGGGTGCAGAAGCCACATTGCAGGCCATGCTCCAGGTAAAAGGCTTCCTGCACGGCGTGCAGTACGCCTTTCTGCGCCAGGCCTTCCACGCTGAGCACTTCGCTTTCGTTGCACTGCACGGCGAGGACGGTGCAGCTTTTTACCGAGCGGCCATCCAGATCAACCGTGCAGGCACCACAATGACTGGTTTCGCAGCCGATGTGGGTACCGGTCAGGTTGAGCTCTTCACGCAGGAAGTGCACCAGAAGCATGCGCGGGTCGACTGCTTTTTCCACCAGCTGGCCGTTGACCTTCACCCGAATCATTTGCTTTGACATCTGTGTCTCCTCATTGGTCTTTGTCTTGCTGAATAAATGCGACTCAGCGGCAACGCTCTGCTGCCCGCATCAGTGCGCGTCTCAGCATTTCGCCGGTCATGGCGGTCTTGTATTCAACATCGCCCCGCAAATCTTCTGCCGGCTCGCAAATTGCCTTGGCCTTTTCCATCGCGTCCTGAATGGTCGATTCGGACAGGGCCTTGCCCAGCAATGCCTGTTCCGCAGCCTCGGCACGCAAGGCAGTGGGCGCCACATTGGTCAGCGCAATCCGCACTGCGCTCACTTCACCGGCCTCCTGGCGCATGAGCACGGCTGCCGCTGCCGTCGCCCAGTCGCCGGTTTTGCGCTTGAGCTTCTCGTATGCCCAGCCGGTACCGGAGGGAAAGGCGGCAACCTGGATCTCGACCAATAATTCATCTTCGGCCAGCTCGGTCATGTAAAAGCCATGGAAAAATTTCTCTGCCTTGACAGTGCGACGGCCCTTTGGACCTTCGAGAACGAAGGTGGCGTCAAGCGCGATGGCAATGGCAGGATGATCGTTGGCAGGGTCGCCATGCGCGATATCGCCACCGATGGTGCCGCGGTTGCGAACCTGCGGATCGGCGATCTGGCGGGCTGCTTCGGGTAGGAGCGGAACTTTGTCTCTGAGCAACGGGGAATTGATCAGGTCGTGTTCCAGCGCCATCGCGCCAATCTTGATTATCCCATTCTCTTCCCTTATGCCGCGCATTGAATCGATGCGGTTCAGGTCGACGAGATGTTCGGGCCCGGCAAAACGGAGTTTCATCATGGGCAGGAGACTGTGTCCGCCTGCCAGCACCTTGGCGTTGCCGCCGAATTGGGCAAGTAGTCCGACGGCTTCGGAAACCGAGCTGGGTACGTGATATTCAAACGATGATGGGATCATGGTTCTCTCCTTGGTTTCCGTTATCTCCAGGTGGTTCTTTGATCGTTCTCTTGCAAAGTCGTCTGCTCGTGGGACGATGCTGTGAGGACACGTCCATGTAGCATTTCCATTCGTCTTCTCACGCCACAGTCTCTTGCCTGCGTTGTGCTTTCAGCCGGCCCGGCAGATCGGCCGTGATGGGCTTGGTTTCCGCCAACCGTTTGATCCCAGCCACAAAAGTCGGCCACGGGCCGCTTTCTAGCTCGTCCAGCATGGGTGAATCTGGGAGTTGGGTGTGTTTGTCCAAAGTGCAAAATGCTCGAATCGATTTGCCATGCATATTAAGTGTAGACAAAATACCCAAGTAAAATAGTAGACTATTCTTCATGGTTATCCTTTGCGCAGCAAAACCTCGTTGTATATGCAAAAATATAACCAGCAAACCACTAAAGCCTGTGCGAGTTCCAAATGAGCGCAAGAACACGTGTGTTGCACGGGTGTCTTATTCTTAGAAGACCCTTTCTCGCGGCGTGGCCAGATTTGGGTGGATGGGATAGTTGAGAACGGAGAGAGCATTGCTTAGCGCAGAACAATTATTATTGGAGTTGCTCAAGCGCGCTCGACCACTGGACGAAATTGAAGTTGTTCCGTTGGATGCTGCCCTTGGCAGGGTGCTGGGCAAAGGCGTGATTTCAAGGGTAACGGTCCCCCCGCTGGACAACAGTTCCATGGATGGTTATGCGGTTCGGGCCCGTGAGGTTGAAACCGGTGTGCCCATGTGGGTGAGTCAGCGCATTGCGGCCGGACAGATGGGCGAGGTTCTGCAACCGGGCACGGCAGCGCGAATATTTACCGGCGCGCCGATTCCTCCGGGTGCCGATAGCGTCGTCATGCAGGAAAATGCCATTGTTGAAGGCGGGGAAGTTCGCTTTCCGTCATCGCCACGATCAGGCCAGAACATACGCAGGGCCGGCGAGGACATCATGGCCGGCACTGAAGTGCTGCCCCCCGGAAAACGGATCAATGCTGCAGAGTTGGGTCTGGCCGCTTCTGCCGGAATGGAAACATTGATGTTGGTCAGGCGCTTGAAAGTGGCAATCTTTTCCACTGGCAATGAACTGGCTGAACCGGGGGACCCGATCAAGCCCGGCCAGATATTTAATTCAAACCGGTATACCCTGACCGGTTTGTTACAAGGGCTCGACACAGATCTACGTGATTTTGGCAGGGTGCCGGATACGCTCGACGCTACGATTAGAACCATGCAGCAGGCAGCCGATTGGGCCGATGTGGTCATTACCAGCGGTGGCGTGTCTGTTGGCGAGGAAGACCATGTCAAGGCCGCTCTGGACGCGCTTGGGCGGCTGGAAATGTGGAAGGTGGCGATGAAGCCCGGTAAACCCGTGGTGTATGGCAGGGTAGGCGACGCTGATTTTATCGGCCTGCCCGGTAACCCGGTTTCCGTTTTTGCCACGTTCTGTCTGTTTGCGCGGCCTTTCCTGCTCAAGCGCATGGGGGTCACACAGGTGCTGTACCGCGCTTTTCCGATCAGGGCGGCCTTTGACTGGAGCAAGCCGGGGACCCGACGCGAATTTCTGCGTGGCTTAATGGTGCCGGATGGTGAGGGCGGGGCTGAAGTCCGTCTTTACCCCAATCAGGGGTCTGGCGTGTTGACTTCAGTTACCTGGGGCAACGGCTTCGTCGATATCGCCGTTGGCCAGACGGTCGTTCGTGGTGAATGGGTCAGGTTTATTCCCTTCAGTGAGGTGCTGGGATGAAAGTTAGGGTGCTGTATTTCGCCCGTTTGAGGGAAGCCGTTGGGCTGGAATCTGAAGTCATCGAGTTTTCCGCGGAGAAGGCCAATATCGCCGCGTTGCTTGATTTGCTGCGCAAACGTGGCGGCGTCTGGGCCAGGGAGGCAGGGGTTGACAGTGGCAACCGGCTTGCGGTGAATCAGCAGTTGGCCGGACTGATTACTCCTTTGAGCGACGGAGATGAAGTCGCCATATTTCCCCCGGTTACCGGCGGTTGATGAAAGTCCTTGTTCAACAAGCTGATTTCCATGCCGGCAGCGAACTGGCTGCTTTGGGTGCATCTGATCCGGCAGTCGGCGGCGTTGCCTGCTTTGTCGGGCGGGTGCGTGACATGAACGATGGCAGTGGAGTGAGCGCACTGTTTCTGGAGCACTACCCGGCGATGACCACCAAGGCCATTGAAAACATCGTCGAGAAGGCTGGAGAGCGCTGGCAAGTGCTGGATGCGACGGTCATACATCGGGTTGGCCAATTACGGCCGCTCGATCAGATCGTGTTTGTCGGTGTGGCCTCGGGCCACCGGGGCGATGCCTTTGCCGCGTGCGAATTCATCATGGATTTTCTCAAGACCCGGGCACCATTCTGGAAAAAGGAAACGACACCGGAAGGCGAACGCTGGGTAGAGGCACGAAGCACAGACGATAAGGCAGCCGATCGCTGGAAACAGTAATGCGAGGATTGACCCGCCGCTTCCTTCGGGAAGCGGCGGGCTTTCTTAGTTGCTTACTTCAATGTGGCGATATAGGTTGCCATTGCGTCGATTTCGCTGTCGCTGAGCTTGCCGGCATTGGGTGCCATAACAGCGGTTTGCGGACCAACGGTCTTGCCGGCCTTGTAATCAGCCAGTTTGGCTTTCACATCTGCTGCAGTCTTGCCAGCCAGTTTGGGAAAGGTTGCGACGCCTTCGCCCTTGTCACCGTGGCAGCTTGCACAATTGTTCTTGTATGTTGCTGCAGCATCGAACGCGGCTGGTGCAGGAGCCGCTGCTTCGGGAGCGGGTGCAGCCATTGGTGCAGGAGCTTCAGCTGCTGGAGCAGGCGCTGGCTCCGGAGCTGCGGCCTCCTGTTTTTTGCCGCATGCAGACAGGCCCATGGCCAGAACCAAACCCGCAATCAGTGAATACTTCATGTAGCTTCCTCCCTCTAAGATATGAAAAATAAGAATATCCGCTCATACTAATGAAAACGCCCGCCATTGCCAAGCGATATCTTGAAAATACAGTCACCTATTTGACTTTCCGTAGCTGTTTACTAGTCCTGACCAGCCAGCTTTGGTGTTGTCGTTGCAGTTTTTCGTATTGGCGTAACAATTCAAGACCCTCAGGGGTAACCAGGCTGCCTCCACCACGTGATCCTCCCGTCGCGCTCTCGACCAAAGCATGTCCATAGGTTGTATTCATCGCATCTACCGCATCCCAGGCAGCCTTGTAACTCATTCTCATGGCTTTTGCAGCCCTTGCGATCGAACCGGTTTCAGCGATGCGCCTTAGCAGCTCGGCACGGCCAAGCCCCATGAAGTTTTTTCCATCCAGGGTCAGCCAGACACGGCCATGGGCCTGCAGGGTTTTATCCATGTGATTAGTCTAACAGCCGTCATATACAACCGCTGCATCCATCGGGCTCGGGTATTATGGTCGAAACATGCCTTTTTATTTTGATGGGGCTATGAATGAACAAGTTGATGTTGGTTATGTTTTTGGGTTTGATATCGATGGCTGCCCAGGCGAGGGAAGATTCAAGCGAACTTTTCAAAACCCACGGAAAATTTGAGGATGTGCGTGACATGGTGGTTGCCGCGATTGAAGGCAGAGGGCTCAAGATCAACCACACCAACTACATCGCGGACATGCTGGCCCGCACAGGCAGGGATCTGGGCGCAACCAAGCAGGTCTATGTCAATGGGGAGCAGTTCGAGTTTTGCAGTGCAAAGATATCACGAGAAATGATGGAGGCTGACCCACATGCTATCGTCATGTGCCCCGATATTATTTCTGTCTACACAATCCCGAACGACGGAGATACCGTCTATATCGCGTACCGGAAGCCTGCGGCAAGCAAAAACAAGGCGCTCAGGAAAGCACTATCGGATGTCGATGGATTGCTTTCGGGCATTATCAAGGAAGCCATAGAGTAAGTGCTGCAAAGACAGGTAAAATCAGTTGCCATGAATGGATTTGTCGCCGTGGGAGCGGGAGCGGTACTGGGTGCCTGGCTGCGCTGGGGGCTTGGACTCTGGCTCAATCCGGTCTATCCCTCACTTCCCACAGGAACGCTCACGGCAAACTTGCTTGGCGGCTACCTGATCGGACTCGCGATTGCCTTTTTTTCCCAACATCCAGGACTGGCGCCAGAATGGCGATTGTTGCTCATCACGGGCTTTCTTGGCGCGCTGACAACCTTCTCCACCTTTTCTGCAGAAGTGGCCACCATGATCGCTCGCGGGCAATATTATTGGGCGCTGGTGACAGCGGCGCTTCACCTGTTTGGCTCGCTGGGAGCGACAGGGCTTGGGCTCTGGACCCTGAAACTGATTCGAGGTTGAGCATGGGGAATGTCATGTTGCGTCTGTTTACTGAAGAGGACCATAAACACAAGGGCAAACTGGTTTACGAGTGGCTGCTGGAGACAGGCCGTGATCTGGGCATTCCGGGTGGATCGGCTTTCCGGGCCCTGGCCGGGTATGGCCATCATGGACGCATGCACGAGGATACGTTTTATGAGCTGGCTGGCAAACTGCCGGTAGAGGTGATGTTTGCGGCCAGTGCGGATCAAGCCGATGCGTTGCTGGCCAGAATTACGGCAGAAGGCTTGCGCCTGTTCTACATTCTTACATCCTCTGCAGAAACCGGGACAACCGGCAGTTAGAGCCTGGTTCAGTAGGAACTGGACGTGCGACGGCGGCAAGGCGGGGTGGATGACACGACACGCGGCGCAGCGAGTGGCCGCCCCCTTCGCAAGCCGCGCAACAAAGTCAGCCGCCCGCCTTGTCCCGTCCCTCCGGGTTGCGCCAAAGTCCGGCGCTCCCTTTGTCCCGCGACTTGGCCGCGTAGAATAGGCACGACCTGCGTCGCCCCTTCGCGCGATCATTCGCGCTTTGACAGCAACGCATTTTTCAATTCCTGCTGAAATAGGCTCTTAATGGATCTGCCGCACCAGATTCTGCTGTTTCTCGCGTCCTCCGTTGCCAACTGGTTTTCCGCGTTGTCCGGAGGCGGGGCCGGACTGATCCAGTTTCCCCTGCTGATATTCCTTGGACTGCCATTCGGCATTGCACTGGCCACGCACAAAGTGGCCAGTGTCGCCCTCGGATTGGGCGCCACCCTGCGCCACATGAAAGAAGGCGGGCTGGCCTGGCGGGAATCGTTCATCATTTTGGGAGCAGGGTTGCCAGGCGTTGTGCTTGGCGCATCGCTGATACTGAAAGCACCTGAACGTAGCGCCATCATTGTATTGGGTTTGCTGACTCTAGGCCTGGGTGTTTATTCCATTTTCCGGCCCAAGCTGGGTATGGAATACGAACCCCGAAACTGGACGGGCATTGGGCTGTACTCCGGAATGGCAGGGCTGTTTGGTGTCGGATTTCTGAATGGATCAATTACTTCAGGCACGGGGCTGTTCCTTACCATGTGGCTCATTCGACACTTCGGACTGGATTACAAGCGTGCAGTCGCCTATACCTTGGTGTTATGCGGGGTATTCTGGAACGGCACCGGCGCATTGGTGCTGGGTTATCTGGGTACCATCGCCTGGCACTGGATGCCAGCCCTGCTGGCGGGTTCGATCCTCGGTGGTTATGCGGGCAGCCACATGGCAATCAGGAAAGGTAATGTGTTGATCAAGCGTTCCTTCGAGATTGTTACCATACTTATTGGACTGAAACTCATCTTCAGCTGAAATGGACGACGAGAAATTCATGCGAGTTGCATTGCTCGAGGCACGCAAGGCCTGGGAACGGGGGGAAGTGCCGGTAGGGGCTGTGGTGGTGAAAGACAGCGAGATCATTGGCCGGGGATTCAATCAGCCCATCAGCAGCCAGGATCCCAGCGCACATGCGGAAATCGTTGCGCTGCGTGATGCCGCAAAATATCTGAGTAATTACCGGCTGGTCAATTGCACGCTGTATGCCACGTTCGAACCATGCGCCATGTGCGCCGGAGCGATTTTTCATGCGCGCATGAGCCGGGTAGTTTATGGCGCAGCAGAGTACAAGAGCGGTGCAGCGGGCAGTATTGTCAACCTGTTCGCTGAATCCAGACTTAATTTTCATGCGCAAATTGAAGGAGGGGTGCTGGCAGATGAATGTGCTCAGCTGGTGAGCGATTTTTTTGCCGAACGTCGAAGAGAGGCTGCAAATCGAGCTGGCATCGAGTTCGCCTCGAAGGCTTCCTGCCTTGGGAGAGGAAAGACGAAAATATGACGGATTACCGCATCGACATCGACACCCGGCTGCAGCGGCTCTACCTGTGGGAGCCTTATCCGGATGGGGACATGCTGATTCGCGAATATCCCGTCTCCACCGCTAGAAACGGACTGGGCGAACAGAGTGGCAGTTATTGCACACCTCGCGGCCGTCACCGGATTGCTGAAAAAATTGGTGAAGATCAGCCACTCTACGCGGTATTCAGGTCACGTAGACCAACAGGCGAGATCTGGAGCCCATCAATGGGCGAAGAAGATTCCGAAAGAGACTGGATATTGACTCGCATTTTATGGCTGGAGGGATTGGAAGAGGGATCCAATCGGGGCGGTCGGGTGGATAGCCATGACCGCTATATTTACATTCATGGCACCAGTGAAGAACACTCCATCGGCAAACCTGCTTCACATGGCTGTATCCGCATGCGCAATGCGGATGTCGCCGAGCTGTTCGATTTGGTTGAGGTTGGAACCCCTGTAGTGATCAGTGGCACCTGAAGCCTCAACTACTGGTTACGCACCGTAGCAGTTAACGCGCCTTTTCATAGAGCGGCATCATTTGGGGAACCAGCGCGTTTAACGCCTGAATCCGGTTGGCGGGGGAAGGGTGGGTGCTGAGGAACTGCGGAGGCTGACCTTTGCTCGCCTGGCTCATTTTTTCCCATAACCGCACCGCAGCATGGGGATCATATCCTGCACGCGCGGCGAGCTCGATACCATAACGGTCGGCTTCGGATTCAGACTCACGGCTGTTGGGCAGGGTGAGGGCAATGTCGGCTACCGGGGACAAGCCCGTTATGTCCCTTCCGGCCAGTACCGAGCCCAGTTGCAAGCCCGCTTGGGTCGCCATGGCACGTGACATGCGCTCGCGCCCGTGTCCCAATAGGGCATGGGAGATTTCATGGCCCATGATCTGCGCGATTTCGTCGTCCGTCAGGTTCAGGGTCTGAATGATGCCGCTGTAGATAACCATCTTTCCTCCTGGCATGCACCAGGCATTCAATGTGGGCTCATTGATGACTGCGACCGACCACTGCCAGTTTCTGCTTGCAGGACTCATGTTGCCTGCCTGGATGATCAATCGGTCGGTAATACGCTTGACCCGTTGGGTCAGTGCCGGATTGGCATCGAGGTTGCCTTTTTGTTTGGCAGTCCCCAGCGTTTGGGCATAGGACTGGGCTGAAGCCTGTTGCGCCTGTTCTTCGGATACAAGTACCAGTTGCTTGCGACCCGAAATGGGATTGGTCTTGCAGGCTGCCAGCAACAAAATAAGTGTGACAGCAATGACGGTTTTGCTTTTCATAAAATCCTTAAGGCAAATCAAATACCACGCAGCAGTTCGTTGATGCCTACCTTGCTCAGCGTTTTCTCGTCAACCTTCTTCACGATGACAGCGCAGTAGAGGCTGTATTTACCGTCCCTGCTGGGCAGGTTTCCGGAAACGACTACGGAACCAGCAGGGACGCGGCCATAATGCACCTCGCCTGTTTCGCGGTCGTAGATCTTGGTCGACTGGCCGATATAGACCCCCATTGAGATGACGCAATTGTCCTCGACAATCACGCCCTCAACCACCTCCGAGCGCGCGCCGATAAAGCAGTTGTCGCCGATGATGGTGGGGTTGGCCTGAACCGGTTCGAGCACACCGCCAATGCCAACCCCACCTGAGAGATGCACGTTCTTGCCGATCTGTGCACAGGAACCCACGGTTGCCCAAGTGTCCACCATGGTGCCCTCATCGACATAGGCGCCGATGTTGATGTAGGAGGGCATCAGCACCACATTCTTCGCAATGTACGAACCCTTGCGCGCAGCAGCAGGAGGAACTACACGAAAGCCCCCCTCGCGGAAATCCTTGGAGTTGAAGTCGGCAAACTTGCTGGGCACCTTGTCATAGTAATTGGTAAACCCACCCTTGATGAAGAAGTTGTCTTCCAGACGGAAAGACAGGAGTACGGCCTTCTTGATCCACTGGTTGGTGACCCAGTTTTGCCCATCAGCGCGATTGGCGACACGAAGCTGGCCCATGTCGAGCAGATCCATCACGCTTAGGACAGCGTCCTTGATCTGGGGCTCGACATTGCGCGGTGTTATTTCAGCGCGACGTTCAAAGGCTTCTTCAATGACTTGTTGCAGTTCTTGCATGGTCAATCCTCAGGTTCATTCCAATTGTGAAAAATGTGTGTTTCATTGGCCCTCGGCGAACGCTACCAGGCGGTGAGCCGCCTCGATGCATTCATCCTTGCCTGCCACCAGCGCAATTCGGACGTATCCGGATCCAGGATTGGTGCCTTTTGCATCGCGTGCCAGGTAGCTTCCTGGCAGAACCGTCACGTGGTGCTTGCGGTAGAGCTCGCGGGCGAAGTCGGCGTCGCTGCCTTGCACCTTAAGCCAATAATAAAATGCGGCGTCGGGCATTTCCACCCGATAGGACCTAGCCAGAATGGGCGTCACCGCTGCAAATTTTTCCCTGTATAGCCGGCGGTTTTCCTCCACATGGGCTTCGTCATTCCATGCCGCCGCACTTGCGGCCTGCACCGCGGGATTCATCGCGGAGCCATGATAGGTACGGTACAGCAGGAATTTCTTGATGACTTCCGCATCGCCCGCGACAAACCCGGAACGCAACCCCGGCACGTTGGAACGCTTGGACAGGGAATTAAACACCACGAGATTCTCTAAACTGCGACCCAGCTGCTTCGCAGCAGTCAATGCGCCGAGGGGTGCGTGGCCTTCTGCAAAATAGATTTCCGAATAACACTCGTCGCTGGCGATGACAAAACCGTGCTGCTCGGACAGATCAAGAATCGTCTCCCAGTCTTCCAGCGAAGATATCTTTCCGGTCGGGTTGCCCGGGGAGCAGACATAGACCAGTTGCACCGTTTCCCATAATTCATCCGGCACTTCTTCAAACGCCATGCGGAAGTTGCCTTCAGCACTGGTGTTAAGGTAGTAGGGAGCAGCTCCGGCCAGCAGCGCTGCGCCTTCGTATATCTGATAGAACGGGTTGGGGCTGACCACCCGTTTCTTGTGGCGTACCGGGTCGATCACAGCCTGGGCAAAGGCAAACAAGGCTTCACGGCTGCCATTGACTGGCAGGATCTCGGTGGCCGGATTCAATTCCACCCCATAGCGCCGCCCAGCCCAGGCAGCGATTGCGGCGCGCAATGCATCGCTGCCTTGGGTATTCGGGTAATTGGCCAGCCCATCCAGGCCGGCTGTCAGCGCATCCTTGATGAATTGAGGTGTGGCGTGCTTGGGTTCTCCGATGGACAGATTGATGTGAGTCGTCTCTTCAGGCGGCTTAACGCCTTCTAACAGGGCGCGTAGTTTCTGAAATGGATAAGGTTGGAGTTGGTCCAGCCGGGAATTCATGGGGCTTGGCGAGCGGCCTTGCTATCATCAGGCCGAATTCAATAAAACCCGCATTATAAAGCTTTGATCTTCATGAATCCGCGTCGCCCGAGTATCTTCGTTGTCGCCTGCCTGCTGTTCGGCGCGACCATGTGGGGCATCATCTGGTATCCCTACCGGCTATTGATGCAACAGGGTGTGACGGGGGTCGTGTCCTCCCTGTTCTCCTATGCGATACCCTTCGTTCTCTTCGGCTGGCTGCATCGCAGGGACGTCATTGCAGCGCGTCCTCAATGGGCAGTGCTGCTGGGCATTGGCCTTGCTGCTGGCTGGACCAACATGTCGTACGTGCTGGCCGTATTGGAGGGCGAAATCCTGCGGGTGTTGCTGTTATTCTATCTGGCCCCGCTCTGGACGGTTCTGCTTGCCCGCTTACTGCTGAATGAGAAACTCAATCGATGGGGTTATGCCGTAATGGCGTGTTCCATTACCGGAGCCATGATCATGTTATGGCCGCCGCAAGGAGGTTTTCCCTTGCCAGCCAACAATGCGGAATGGCTTGGGTTTTCCGCTGGAGTCAGCTTCGCCATGTCGAATGTGCTCACGCGCAAGGCTGAAGGCGCATCGCTGGGCGCCAAGTCAGTCGCTGTGTGGGCTGGGGTAACCCTGGTATCCATGACCGCCTTGTCGATACAGGCTAACCCATGGGATTTTGTCGCTGGCAGCACAGCGCTAACCTGGGGAATACTGGTAGGGGTGGGCCTCATGATTGCGGTCATGACCTATGCGGTGCAGTATGGTTTGTCCCATGCACCCGCCAACCAGGCCATTATCATCTTCCTGTTCGAACTGGTCGTGGCCGCAGTATCCAGTTACCTGCTCGCCAATGAAGCGCTGAATGAGACGGAGTGGATTGGCGCCGCCCTGATCATTGCCGGCAGTCTGTTTTCTGGCCACATTGAAAATACACAGGTTGAATCCCCCTCATGATTACCAGCCTTCTTCATGCCTCATTACTGGTGGACGATTTAGGCCAGGCCAGAGCCTTCTACGAGGATGTACTGGGCCTCGTCCCAAGTCCACTGCGACCGGCCACGAGCTTTGAGGGGGTGTGGTATGACATCGGGAAGTGTCAGATCCACCTTCTGTGTTTGCCAAATCCCGAGATGGGACTGTCTCGGCCCCAGCATGGTGGGCGCGACAGACATATCGCCCTGGCCGTCGATTCGGTGGACACCCTGGCTCAGCAACTTGATAAAGCAGGTATCGCGTTTAGCCGAAGCCAGTCAGGTCGGGCGGCCTTGTTTTGTCGGGATCCTGACGACAACGCGTTGGAGTTCGTAGAAACAACAGGGTAGCCAGATCCAGTAGGCCATTTCGACTCCGGATCGCTTTGCGCTCCCGCTTCCGCCGCTGGGCGGCCGCCGAGTCGCTGCGTGCACCTTGATATCACTGGCTTGAGGCAAGTCCAGGGATAGCCTTGCGGAAATAAAGCTGGGCAGACACGCCGATGCTTTCTATCATTCAGCTTTGCAACCTTTGAGGAAAGGGTCGTTCATGACGCACCTGACCAGTGATGAGTTAAAGAATATTCAAGGAAAATTACGTGACCGGCAGAAGGCGTTGCTCGAGCAGGTTCGTGACGAACTGGACCAGCGCGAAAACCAGCATTTGGTTGAATTCATGAGGGATGAGCCGGGAGACGCGGGTGATATTTCTCTTGCCGATGCCCTGTCCGATATGAACATCGCCAGTGTGGATCGCCACATTCATGAATTGCGCGACATTGAGGCGGCCTTTGGACGGATCAAGGATGGAAGCTTCGGACAGTGTATTGATTGCGGCGATGACGTTGATTCGCAGCGCCTATTCGCGTATCCGACTGCAAAGCGCTGCATCGCCTGCCAGCAGAAGCACGAGCAGGTCTTTGTTCAAGAGGGGCATCCCTCGCTTTGACGGGAATTTGGAGGGTTCGCTGCAGCTTGACCCGTGAAGCGTGACTCTTTGGCCCTATCGCTCTCTTCAAGGCTCCGCAGACCAGATGCCGATACATAACGCCGATATTGCCGGCCAGTTTGAAGAGGTGGCAAATTTGCTTGAAATCCAGGGCGCCAACCCTTTTCGCGTCCGTGCCTATCACAACGCGGCGCGCACCCTTGCCGAACTGGGTTGGGATATCCGCACGCGCTTGCAGACGGGTGAGGCCTTGCCCAAGCTGCCGGGGATAGGCGAAGATCTCACGGCAAAGATTCACGAAATCGTATCGACCGGGCATTTGAATCTGTTGGACCGCTTGCATCGGGAATTTCCGCCTGCGGTTACCGAACTGCTCAGAATTCCCGGCCTTGGACCCAAGCGGGTCAAGGCCTTGTATCACGACCTCGATATTCAGACTGTTGAGCAGCTCCAGCGGGCGGCACGCGATGGCCGCATCCGCGCACTTCCCGGTTTTGGCGAGAAGACAGAGTTGAACATTCTGCAGGCCGTGGAGGCGCATGCTTCCCGATCGCACCGCTTCAAGCTGGCCGTGGCTGCGCAATATGCTGAAAGTCTTGTCGGGTGGCTGGGGCAGATCGATGGAGTGGAAAAAGTCGTTATCGCTGGAAGCTACCGTCGCATGCGGGATACAGTCGGGGATATAGATATTCTGGTGACCGCCAGGACCGGGAGCCCGGTGATGGCAAAGTTCCAGAACTATGAAGACGTGGTGGAAGTGCTGTCTGCCGGCTCGACTCGCGCCAGTGTCGTGTTGCGTTCGGGATTGCAGGTTGATCTGCGGGTAGTGGCAAATGATAGTTTTGGCTCAGCCTTGCAGTATTTCACCGGTTCGAAGGCACACAATATTGCCATTCGCCGCCTGGCCCAGGAGCGGGGGCTGAAAATTAACGAGTACGGCGTTTATCGTGATGGAGTGCGAATTGCAGGAAAAGACGAAGCCTCGGTCTTTGCCGCAGTGGATTTGCCTTATATTCCTCCTGAACTGAGGGAAAATCGGGGTGAGATCGAGGCCGCCCGCTCAGGTCGTCTGCCCCAACTGATCGAATTAACGGATCTGCGCGGTGACTTGCACTGCCATACCAAAGCCACGGACGGTCACAATACGCTGAAGGAAATGGCACTGGCAGCCAAGAAGCGCGGCTATGAGTACCTGGCGATTACCGAACACTCACGCCACCTCACGGTCGCCCATGGCCTTGATCCCTTGCGGCTCGCCGCACAGATCGAGGAAATTGATGCGCTCAATGCCGAGCTTGCCGGCGTCACGCTCCTCAAGGGAATCGAGGTGGATATTCTGGAAGACGGCGGCCTGGACTTGCCGGATTCGATACTGGGTCGACTTGATGTAGTCATTGGCGCCGTTCATAGCCAGTTCCACCTGTCGCGCGCCAAACAAACCGAGCGCATTATACGCGCCATGGATCATCCCCATTTCACCATTCTGGCCCATCCGACCGGTCGCCTGATTGAAGAGCGGGAACCCTATGATGTAGACATGACACGCGTGATTCGTGCCGCGCGCCAGCGGGGCTGTTATCTTGAAATCAATGCCCATCCAGCGCGCCTGGATTTGCTGGATACTTACTGCCAGATGGCCAAGGCAGAAGGGGTAAAACTTTGCATTAATTCGGATGCCCATAGTACGCTGGACTTTGACAACCTTCGCTTTGGTGTGGGGCAGGCCCGTCGCGGCTGGCTGGAAAAGGGGGACGTGCTAAACACTCGTACCCTTGCCGAATTGAAAGCATTGCTCAAGGGCACTCATTCCGCAATCATTAAGACAACACATTAGGAGCCATCATGCAAATCCCATTGCAAATTACTTTCCATGAAGTCGAGCATTCAGATGCCCTGGAACAGCATATCCGTGACAAGGCAGCAAAACTTGAGCAGTTCTATCCTGCGCTGATCAGCTGCAGGGTCGTGGTGGATCAGCCAGGCAAACATCAGCACCTGGGCACGCCATTCAATATCCGCATCGACCTTGGCCTGCCCGGCGGCGAGATTGTGGTGGATCGACAGCAAAATGAGGACGTGTACGTGGCTTTGCGCGATGCTTTCGATGCTGCGCGCCGCAAACTTGAGGATTTTGGCCGACGCCAGCGGCTGGAGGTAAAAACCCATGACCTCACTCTTTCCGGCCGTGTGGTCCGATTAATGGCGGACGAAGGCTTTGGCTTCATCGCAGGGAACGACGGAAGGGAATTCTATTTCACTTCGGCAAATCTGGTGAAAGGCAGTCTGGCTCAACTGCAGGACGGCGACGAGGTGCACTTCATTGAAGATGTCGGCAGCGAAGGTTTGCAAGCCAAACGCGTCAGCCTGCGTCATCAGGGTGAAGAGAGCGTTTCGTAGATGCATGACCTTCAATCCTTTCTCGCCTACGCGCCGCGTGGCGCAGGGTTGCTGTGTGCGGTGGTTTATATGGAAAGCGGCGAAGACGTTGTCGGCTGGTTTACCGGGAACCGTGACTACCGCGCGGAGAATGCCTTCTTCTGGTTGAAGGGTTTCTTTTCCGCTACTGGAATCGAGCTTTACGTTTCCGAGGGCATGGATCTCCATGGGGGATGGAAATATGACTTGTCCAGAGGCAGGCAGGAATTGGACCGGCCACTGGCGATTGGTGAGGATTTGCTCCAGGTGCTGGACGACATGCAGGGAAAGTTTGCCGGGGAGTGGCTGTTCTACCAGAGCGATCCCATCGCAACCAGGCAGATTCAGGCCTTCGAAGAAATGGGCTTGCCCGTGCAAGCGACCAATGTGCAGGCAAAAAAGCTCAATAAATTTGACCAAAGCGACGCAGTATGGCGTTATTACTCGGTGGCATTTCAGCACCCGGTATTGAGCTATCTCAGTACACGCTGGCCACTGGATTACCGTGCCGAGTGATGGCGCTCTCAGACAAGGCAGCAAGTGAGGCGACCTCCACTGATGTGCAGCTGCAACTGGTTCGGGCGCTGCAACATCCTGCCTGTTATAACCATCCGGTCGAACAGATACAGCACCTGGAAACGCACATCTCCCACTTGCTGCTGACCGGGCCATACGCCTACAAGATCAAGAAGCCCATCAACCTCGGTTTTCTTGATTTCAGCACATTGGCGAAGCGGCATTTTTACTGCCAGGAGGAAGTGCGCTTGAACCAGCGTTTGGCCCCGTCCGATTATCTTGCCGTCGTAACAATCAATGGCAGCCCTGAACAACCACGGATCGAGGGCCAAGGTCCTGTGCTGGACTATGCGGTGAAGATGCGCCAGTTTGATTCAGCGTCGACCCTTGATCGGCTCGATGATCGAAGCCAGCTGACCGTCCACCATGTCGATGCAATTGCCGACGCGCTGGCCGATTTTCATGCTGGCGCCAAGATTGCGCCAGCAGACTCAAACTGGGGAACGGCTCAGGCCGTGTGGGCACCCGTAGAGCAGAATTTCACCCAGCTGGCCCCTCGCATTGAGGGCGAGGAGGCGAAGTCTCTGCTTCAAATGTTGCACCAGTGGAGCGAAATGGAGCAGGGGCGGCTGCTAAGCGAGTTCGGGTTTCGCAGAAGCCATGGTTACGTCAGGGAATGCCACGGCGATCTGCATCTGGGCAACATGGCGTGGAGAGGAGGCGAGCTGCTGGTTTTCGATTGCATCGAATTCAACCCGGATTTGCGCTGGATCGACGTCATGTCGGAAGTGGCTTTTTGCTATATGGACCTGTTGCAGCGTGGCCATCGGGAGTATACGACCCGCTTTCTCAACCGGTATCTGGAGCATACCGGCGACTATGAAGGAATAGCGCTGCTGCGTTTTTATGCTGTGTACCGGGCGATGGTAAGGGCCAAGGTGGCCTATATTCGGGCGCATCAGCCCGGTTTGGAAGTGGCTGAAGCCGGCGCGGAGAAGCAGGCGGGACTGGCGTACCTTCGCCTTGCGCACGAGCTGACCCGAATTCACCAGGTCAGACTTATCATTACCCATGGTTTGTCTGGCTCCGGCAAGACGACTTTCACAAATGAGTTGCTGACGAAGCTTGGCGCCATCCGGCTCCGCTCGGACGTCGAACGCAAACGTCTGGCCGGGCTGGATGCCCTTTCCCACACCGGCGCCGGCGTGGAAGAAGGGATCTACAGCCGCGATTTCTCCCGACGCACTTACGGCCACTTGGCCTTTCTCGCGGAGCGACTCCTCAACGCGGGCTGGACGGTCCTGGTCGATGCCACATTCATCGCCCGCTGGCAACGCAAGTTGTTGCACGATGTGGCGGGTGCCTGCCGCGTGCCTTTCCATATTCTGGCTTTTTCCGCTCCGGATGAAGAGCTGCGGCAGCGGGTGCAGGGGCGAAGCGCGGCAGGCACGGATGCCTCGGAAGCAGACCTTGCGGTCCTTGAGCAGCAATTGAAGAAACAAGAGCCGCTCACAGATGAAGAGACGCGGTCGGTCGTTGCCGCGACGTCAGTAGAGGAAGTACTTGCCAAATTCTTCAGAAAATGACACGGAATGCCATGAATAAATCGACCCTGGCCCCTTTGACTCTTCTTTGACTCCTTTGACTCCCTTCTGGCCCCTTTGACTCCTCTTTGACTCCCAATGGAAATAGGTTGATGAACGCCGTCAATACAATCGGCCTGGTAGTGGCCTTGGGAGTGAGTATGAGTGCGTGTTCTGAGTCAAAGAGCTGGAAAGAAGAAGTGCTGCTGCATGATGGCAGCAAGGTTATCGTGACACGCTTGGTTGAGCATGGTGGCCGTCATGAGATTGGGCAAGAGCCAACCTACAAGGAACAGAGCCTCACCTTCACCATGCCCGGCACAAATCAAACTATTCGATGGGAAGATCATTACAGCGAGAATGTTGGCAGCGCAAATTTTCTGCCGCTGGCCTTTGATATTTTCAGGGGCAGAGCCTATCTGGTAGCAGATACCATGGGCTGCTTGTCATACAACAAATGGGGCCGAGCCAACCCACCTTATGTGATCTTCGAATACAACGGCAAGGACTGGCAACGCATACAACTTAGCCAGCTTCCTGCAGAAATTAAGACCCCCAATCTACTCTTCTCCATGCCGGACACGGAGGTGAAAAGATTGGGTACGAGATTTATAACCTCCGGAATGATCCGTCAAATTATTACTCAGCAGTCGCCAATATAGGCGACAGAAGGGGCTTGGAAGAATGAGCGCACGAGGTGCGGCAATTGCTGGAGTTTCGAGAGTTGCTCCTCGATTTTGTCGCGCAGCTTCTCGCCCTTTTTC
>JBAUMF010000106.1:0-28832 GCA_049578545.1 Thiobacillaceae bacterium | reverse complement strand
TGGGGCAGGTGGAGCTTCAGTTGTGCGAGGAGCAAGCGCTGGTCGGCGTTCGGCTCGGTATGGCGGCTGAGCAGGAGTTGCCGGCCATCGGTGGTTGGCAGATGCACGTCCACCATCTGGATGGCGGAAGACGGGTTAGTGGTAATACTCGGGACCACGCACGGTACTGTGCGTGAGCGGCAAGGTGGTTTGCGCAGCGTCAGTCTGGGTGAGTTTATCCAGCCCATTCTTGAGGATGGAACTGACGCTGCGGTAATTGGCCGCGTTCAGTGCCAGCGCGCGGGAACAGGCGGCTTCCAGTCTCGCATTGCCGTAATCGCGCCCCATGCGCAGCACGCCCAGGCAGGCGCGGTAACTTTGTTGCGGATGCTTGCGCTGCCCCAGCATGCGCTCCACGGTGGCGTGTGTGTCTGGCCCCACCTTCTGTGCCCAGTCGAGCAAACGTTTGGCATTCCAGCCCACCACCTGTTGATGCGCCGGTGTCATGTGCGCATCAATGGTGGTGTGCCGCCCTTTGAGCAGACTTCTGGCATGGGCGGCAATGCGGCTGCCGCGATGGAAGATCTCTACCGTCGTTGCCGTGAAGCGCACATCCACTTCCTGACGGGCAAAGCGTAGGCGTATTTCAACTCGCTTGCCATGCCCTACCCTCCTTGCTTGAGCCAGGCCTGTGATTTCGCATCGAATACATAGCCAAGTTCCTTAAGGCGGTCACGCTGGTTACGGAAAAGCGCGCGATCAACGGTGGGATCGAGCTTGACTTCGTTGCCATCCCAAACGAGGTCGACCAGTTCGGTGCCAAACAATGCAAGCAGCGCCTGGTAGGCCGGATCCTGGTTGTTATTTTCAAATACCGTCACTGCGGGCACTGGAGCGTCAGGTGACGCCGCGTGGGTTGTGGCTGCAGATGGCTCGGTTGCGATTGGATCAGGCTCGGACTGAGTCTCCTCAACCTTGCCCTCGTCTACTGTGTCGAGGAAGATTTCCGTGACTCTCGCGCGGATGTCGGTGGTCGATCTGCCGCGCCAAAGATACGAGCCCAGGTAAAAACGCTCGATGAGGAACTCGCCTTCGTAGCGACCTGCTCGAACTGGTCAAGAATCGGCTCCTTGACCTTGAATTCACCCAGAGGTGTATTGAAATCGCCCACGCAGAATTTGCCGTTGGCGCCTTTGATTTCCTTGCTGGCGCGCCAGATTAACAATGACCTAGCCTCTGCAGTCCGAGTTACACATTTTCTGGTGCCCCATGCGTGCCCCTTCAGCGCTTCAGCCGATGCGCTCGCGCGCGCAAGTAGGTTGGAACTTTTCAAGGAAATCTTCAATCCCGCCGGGATGGCTAAGCTACCGCCTGCCAGGGGCTCGCTTCGGCGGGCATCATGAAGCGACAAGCTAAATGCTGCACCAGCCCGCATCTTATCGCGCATGTGGGTTACCTCGCGTGGCTTCGATTGAATGCACACGAAGTAACGCATTGATCATTAAGACAACGATCAGCAGGTTGGTCACAAGCGCTGATAGCGCCAGGACAGTCACGCCTTTAGACAACCCGTAAATTTCAAAGGGGATGTAGATACCTCCGCTCACAGCTGCAAACCATTCGGCCCAGCGCCTTCCGCGCCACAAACCATATGCCTCCACAAATCGTGCCACTGCATATGCCAATGCGAGGGTGGCCAATAGCCACAATCGAGCATCCGTTAGGTGCGCTGCGGCATCCAGGAATATACGCGGATAGTGTTTTGCAGGGTTCAGGTGCAAATGGCCGATCAACTTTTCCGCGACCCTCTGAACATCATGATGGGTTAGAGATAGCGCGCCAAAACCAGCCAATAGAACTACGGCACCCTTGGCTGCTTCAACCACTGACACCGCACGAATCGAACTAAACATTCTCATAACGAGTCACCATGTGATCTGACGAGTCCGATGAAGAAGCCATTGATCCCGCCGACGGTTGCTCGCCGTTGCATCGGGCCGCAGGAACTGTCTGGTCCAGCCGGTCTTTTGCTTTTGCCACAGGGACCTCACTCGTGCCGCGTGCCTTAGTTCCGGCTTTCAGCTTACGACGAAATCTTCAGGACAGAAACCGGCCCCCTGAGCCCCCACTCACCTGGCTGATGTTAAGAAACTTCTTCCCCGCTGGTGTCGGGAGCCTGCGCTGAGAACCCGACCTCTCGGAATTGCCCACACTCAATCATCGTTAAGAAGGCCAAAAGAAACGCTGGCGGGAATCGATGCATGTGAGTCCTTCTGCAGCATCCGGCCAAAGACGTCGTTCATGATGTAACCATCCTTTACAATCAGGCCGAGATTATTAATCCTGCGCCCGCATTTTTGAACAATAATGAGTTAGTAAGACGGCCTGTAAGTCACGGCGAGACAATTGGCTGGGCCAGCATTGACTCAGTGCGCCTGTCAAGGAATTCCCCGCTCCATGGGACACGAGAATACTGGCCGTCGGACAACCCGAGTGTGCTCCGCGACAATGTTTTCGACTGCAGGAACTGCCATTGAAGATACCTGATATTCCACAAGACGAGCCGTGCCGACTGGAGACACTCCGCTCGCTTGACATTCTGGATACCTCACCGGAGGAGCGTTTTGATCGCCTGACGCGCATGGCAAAAAGGATGTTCGGTGTGCCTATCGCGCTGGTTAGCCTTGTCGACGAGAACCGTCAATGGTTCAAGTCGTGTATAGGCCCTGGCGTGGGCGAAACTTCGCGCGACGTTTCATTCTGTGGCCACGCGATTCTGGGCGAAGACGTGTTCATTATTCCCAATCCCAAGGAGGATGAGCGCTTTGCTGACAACCCTCTGGTATTGGGTGAACCTCACGTTGTGTTCTATGCCGGACGTCCACTTAGAGCGTGGAATGGGCAGAAGCTGGGGACACTTTGCATCATTGACCAGAAGCCAAGAAACCTTGATCACGAGGAACTTGAAGCATTCAATGACCTTGCGTCAATGGCGGAGCGCGAGCTCGCCGCAATACAGCTGGTGGCACCAATCCGGCGTCTGATTGGAGGTACCCGTGCGGTCGAGCAGGGTGATCTCGCGGTGGAGATTCACTTCAAGACTTCTGACGAACTCGCCAGCCTGGCGGAATCGTTTAACCGCATGGTGGCTGGCCTGAGAGAAAAGGAACACATCAAGGAGACCTTCGGCAAGTATGTGGATCCCCGCATCGTGCGCGACCTGCTGGAGAATCGCATACCGGCCGAGGGCGGCGAGCGGCGGGTGATGACCGTGTTCTTCTCCGACCTGGCCGGCTTCACCGAGATGTGCGAGGAGCTGACACCGGATACCGTGGTGCGATTCCTGAACCGGTATTTCTCCCTGATGTCATCGGTGATCGGTGAAGAGCACGGGATCATAGATAAGTACATCGGCGACTCGGTGATGGCTTTCTGGGGACCGCCCTTCACCAGCGAGACCGAGCACGCCGAGCTTTGTTGCCGCGCCGCCCTCGACCAGATGGCACGCCTGGACAATTTCCGCGCTGCGTTGTGGGACCTGCTGCGCGTTCGGCAAGGACTGCCCAATGTGAGCGCTCGCATGGGCATCGCGACCGGGGAGGTGACAGTAGGCAATATCGGCTCAGAGACGGTCCGTGGCTACACGGTGATCGGAAACACGGTCAATCTGGCGTCTCGCCTGGAGCAGGCCAACAAGTTCTATGGCACCCGTATCCTGGCAACCGAGGAGACTCGGCGGCGGGTGACGAGCGAGCTGGCCTTTCGCGAGATTGACAGCCTGCGGGTAGCTGGCAAGAGTATGCCGGTGCGGGTGTTCGAGTTGCTGGGCTACGAACGGAACTTGTCCGATGCCCAGGGCAAACTGATAGTGGAGTTCGAGCGCGGGTTGGCGGCCTATCGCAAATGTGACTGGAACGCAGCGCAGGCTCGATTCCATGACTGCCTGAAGACCATGCCGGCAGACGGCCCAAGCCAGGTTTTTCTGGAGAGAATAGAGGAGTTCAGGCGGGTGCCACCGGCCGCGGGCTGGGATGGCGCATGGATTGCCGAGAGCAAGTGAGCCTGGTTAGCCGCGACCGGCTTGGACTGGAAGGTTAGCTGGTGCTCCTGGCACCGGCGCAGCAGACACTTTTGCCCGCTCGGAAATCCAGGATAATTCCCCGACTATCTCGCTCTGAACTGTTAGCAGATGGTCACCTTGGGAAACGCAAATAGAGTCCCGTCCCGGCAGCGCTGCCTCCCTTGGTTGAACCTAATGGTCCCAATCTCGGTCAGAATGCTTGGCTCACGAGAGCGTGATCGAAAATTGGCTTGGCTTCCCCCGCAAACCTGTGCATGCTGCCAGGCACTGGGCCAGGGGAACTTGACACCCTATGCAACACTACAGTCTCTGGATTACAAACGTCATATGCAAGGGATAAGGTTATAAGAAATATTCTAGGCCGGAGCGCCAAGGTAATCTCTAGCGCCAGCGCAGCGCTCATCGTAATCAGCCTCGCATTTCTGGGATCAGGCGCGCTCGACACGAAGGCCCTTGCAGACCAATCGGTGGTCGTGCGCGCAACGCTCGGGAACGGCCTCCGCGTGGTCATCGTTCGCAACACGCTGGCGCCGGTGGTCGCAACCAACGTCAATTATCTCGTCGGCGCAGACGAAACGCCGCCAGGCTTTCCCGGCACGGCGCATGCCCAGGAGCACATGATGTTCCGCGGCAGCCCAGGTCTTACTTCCGACCAGCTCGCTGATATCGGCAGCGTCATGGGCGGCGATTTCAACGCGGATACTCGGCAAACGGTCACTCAATATTCCTACACGGTTCCGGCCACGGATCTCGATGTCGCACTGCATATTGAATCACTCCGAATGAGGGATGTGCTTGATTCAGAGGAGGATTGGCAGCGCGAGCGCGGCGCCATCGAGCAGGAGGTCGCGCAAGACCTATCGAGTCCGGAATACGTGCTGTCCACCAGGCTGCGCGCCGCGCTCTTCGGCGGATCAACCTACGCGCATGATGCGCTGGGCACGCGTGCGTCCTTCGATGCAACGACTGCTGCGATGCTCAAGGAGTTTCACAACCGCTGGTATGCTCCCAACAACGCGATTCTGGTCATCGTCGGGGACATTGATCCGCAGGCAACACTCGCGAAAGTGCAGCAGTTGTTCGGGCCGATTCCCGCCCAGACACTGCCAGTCCGTCCCGACATCAGGCTCGATCCGGTTGCGCCGCAGGCGCTGCAGCTCGACAGCGATCTGCCCTATGGTTTGCAGGTGGTCGCGCTGCGCCTGCCGGGCCTCGAGAGCCCGGATTATCCAGCCGCCGAAGTGCTCGTTGATGTGTTGAACAGCCAGCGCGCCGATCTTTACGCGCTGGTGCCGCAAGGCGACGCACTGAGTACGGATCTTTCCTTTAGCGCGTGGCCGAAGGCGGGGCTTGCCTACGCCGTGGCTGCATTTCCCGCTGGCGGAGATGCGCATGCGCTCGAGTTGAAGATGCGCACCATCCTCAAAAGGATCGCGACACAAGGCGTGCCGCCAGAGCTCGTCGCTGCGGCCAAGCTTCAGGAACGGCGCAACCTCGAATTTCAAAAGAACTCAATCGGCGGTCTGGCGATGGCATGGTCGGAAGCTGTCGCTGTCGATGGGCTTCAGTCCCCGGACGACGATCTCGTGCGCATCGACAAGGTCACGGTCGATGACGTGAACCGCGTCGCCCGCACGTATCTCGATCTGGACCACGCCGTAAGCGCGGTGCTTGAGCCTCGGGGATCCGGCAAGCCGGTTGCCTCGCGGGGATTTGGCGGCCAGGAGAGCATTGCGCTGGGCGAAGCCAGACCGATGCCACTGCCGGAGTGGGCCGCGGCCGCAATGGGGCATCTCGCCGTGCCCGAGTCAACCGTGCATCCGGTCGTCAGCACGCTTTCCAACGGCATCACCCTGATGGTGCAACCAGAGAGCGTGAGCGCCACGGTCAGCGTCTACGGCCACATCAGGAACCGGCCCGAGTTGCAGGTCCCCAAGGGCAAGGAGGGATTGTCGGTGGTGCTGGAGCAGCTTTTCCCTTACGGTTCAACGCAGCTTGATCATATCGCCTTTCAAAAGGCGCTCGATGCGATTGGTGCAGACGAGCACGCTGGCACCGATTTCTCGCTGCAGACGCTTTCGGAAACGTTCGATCGTGGTGTCGAGCTTCTCGCCGACAACGTCCTTCACCCGGCTTTACCCGAGCAGGCCTTCAATGTCGTCAGGCGCCAGGTCGCTCAAACCGTCGCGGGGCAGCTCACGAGTCCGAGCTATCTTTATGGCCGGGCTCTGCACGCAGCGCTGTTTCCGCGGAACGACCCGACGTTGCGCAAAGCGCTGCCTGAAACCGTCAATGCGATCGAATTAAAGGATGTAATGGATTACTACCAGGCCGCGTTCCGGCCGGATCTGACCACCATCGTCGTCGTCGGCAACGTCACGCCGAAGCAGGCGAAGACGGTCATCGAAAAATATTTTGCGGGCTGGTCCGCTTCCGGGGCGGCGCCCACCACCGTACTGCCGGCGGTGCCGCTGAACGCTCCCGCCGTAAGCTCAGTGCCCGACGCGAGCCGCTTGCAGGACAGCGTGACGCTGGCCGAGACGCTCGGACTCACGCGTTCGGGTCCCGATTACTACGCCCTTGAGCTTGGCAACAATGTACTCGGTGGCGCATTCTATTCCTCGCGTCTGTCACGCGACATCCGCAAGGACGCCGGGCTGGTCTATGACGTGCAGTCTCAATTTGAGTTCAGCCATACGCGTGGCATCTACCTCGTCCAATACGCGTGTGACCCGCAGAATGTTGCGAAGGTGCACGACATGGTAATGGGCGAGGTCCGGCAGATGCAGAAATCACCGGTCACGCCGGATGAACTGCAGAACGCGAAAGCGCTCATGCTGCGTCAAATTCCGCTCGGCGAGGCGGATGTTGACGACATCGCGCATGGCATCATCCAGCGCTGGGATCTTGACCTCCCGCTCGACGAGCCCGCCGTTGCCGCGCGACGCTATCTGGCGCTGGACGCACGCGACGTGCAGGCGGCCTTCAAGAAGTGGCTGCGGCCGGATGATCTGGTGCGCGTGAGTCAGGGACCGACCCCACAATAGGCCGACGGATTCGCCCCAACCGGTCACCCAAGCAGGAGAGAAAAAAAGGGGATCGAAGCTCGGAGAACATCGGTTGACGTGCATCAGCAGGGGTTAACTCACCGGAAAGGCCGCCGATCGGGGGTCGTCAGTACAATGTAGCTGCACTGCGGGTGACCGATTGTCGCCGCTCATGGGAGTGATGCAACAGCGGACAAGTGTTGCGTGACGCTGCCTGGCAACGCACAAGAGGCAATGGCCGCGCCGCATGCTGAGCTATTCGCATTGGCACAGCGGGAATGGCGAACGAGAAACTTCTGGCTGCTTTCCTCAGCAGGTCAGGCGGCGCAAATCCAGGCAGAACGGGCTGAGACTCCATGCAGGCGCAGGTCGCACGGCAAGGGCCGGGACGCCAGGCAGAACGTCCAGGGTGACCCGCTCGGCACGGCGCTTGCTGGCCTCCTCCAGATCATCGGGCAGGCCCGCATAGGCGCCGCCATCGGGACGCCATTCATGCAGGGTGATGACATAGTCCTCCGCATGGCCGGGATGGCGCAGCAGCAACCGGACTGGCCCCTGGGCACCCAGAGCCGGGTGCAGGCCCCAGCCGGGGACGAAGCTGCGGTAGCGCAGACCAAAAACCTTGAGCGGGCCCCGAGCGTCCCGCTCCAGCCGCATGGGCAGTATCACGCCCGCAGCGTAGACCTTCCAGTCGTGCCAGTCCGATTCGCTGCCCTCCCCTGGCCGCAGCCGCAATTCCACCCGCGCCGTGCTGGCGTCCACAAGTCGGGAACTGCCACCCTGCTCCGGGCTGGCGGCATCACCCAGCAGCGGCCAGAACTCCAGGGCGCGCCTCACTTCCACGGTGCAGCCGGGCAACGCCACCTGCCCCCAGCGGCGGAACTCGTCGCGCAGCAATACCGCCCGGATCGGTTCGTCCAGACCCAGACCCGCCAGGGCGAGGGTTTTCAGCACGGCGTCGAGATCCTGCTCCAGGTAAAAAGGCAGGGCAAACCGTTCATGCAGTTCGCGGCCCCAGTCGAGGAGAGGCAGGGTGTAATGTCCGCGTGCCAGCAACGCCACCACTGCGCGCAACAGGCAGGCCAGGACGGTGGCCCGCTCCGGCGTATGCTGCATGCGCAGGGCGCGGAATTCCACCAGGCCCAGCTTGCCCCGCCCCGCCAGGAAGGGATTCCACAGCTTCTCGATGTTGATTTCGGCCCGATGACTGTTGCCAGCGGCATCGCAGAGAAACGGTGCCAGGCTGTGCCAGAGCAGCTCGGGCGTCAGGTCCTCCGCCCGCTCCAGCAGGTTCAGGGCAAGGCCCAGTTCGTCGAAGGCATCTGTCCCGCGCTCGTCGGGTCGCACCGATTGCCCGCTGCTGCCGACGAAGTCATGGGAATAGAGATAGGACAGGGCAGGATGACGGTTGAGGAACCGTACAAGGCGCGGCAGCAGCCAAGGCTCTCGCAGGAAGGGGCTGGCCTCCGGCGACGGGCCACCCACGGTGATCTGCCCGCCGCCGCCTGAATCCGCCACCGCCCCGTTGAAATAGAGCCGGTAGGGGGCGAGGTCCTGTTCTGCGGCGGCGCCATAGATGTGGCGACTTCGCCCCAGGAAACTCCCGGCATCGACGCTTGGCGCGGTGTTGATTTCGATCACCGCCGGGTCAGGCGTCACGGTGGTCCACTCCAGCGTGGCATCCACAGGCGGCGGGTAACCGGCGAGGATCAGGGAAGGCAGATCGCATGCGCGGGACGCCTGCGCCACGCTTTCCAACACGGTAAGGAACATCGCCACCCCGCTAAACATCGGCAACTCGATGCGCGCCGTCAGCCGCCCGTCCAGTTCATGCGTGCGAAGCACGAACAGGTAGGCGCCAGCTTCCGCCAGTTCGTCACGCAGGCCGCTTGCGGGGATGGCGCGCACATGGACCGAGAGGCGGGTCAGGCAAGGATCGGCAGCATCCGGGGAAGGGACATCTGCGTCGGCGCGCATCATCAGGCGCCGCTCCAGCGCGTCCTCTACCGACACCGGCGAGACCGGAAAGCCTTGCGCCTCTAATCCTGCTGAGAGTGCGGCGGCCCAGGCATCCAGGTCGAATGCGGTTTCGATCTCCGAGTCTGCCAGGACCGGGTCGGGCGGTCCATGCCAGATGGGCGCTCCGTCGCGACGGCGGTAAAGGCCCAGGTTCCAGCGTGGCTGCTCCTCGCCGGGGTATTGCCGCCCCACGCTGCGCAACACCAGGGCGCCAGGGAAGCGCTGGCAGAGCCCGCCCAGCAAGGCCTTGGCACGTTGCTCCTTGTCGCCGCCCAGAGCCTGGCTCAGCCACTCCGGCGACTGGGCGATGCGATCGGTGAAAGTGGGCTCGGAGCCCACCCAGATGTCAAGGCCCAAGGCAGCAATCTGGGCATCGTGACGACGCACGGCCGCGTCGAATTCCTCATTCGTCGACATCGATGCGCACCTGAGGTTGCAAGTCGGATCTCGCAGGCCGCATCTGCCTCGGAACGACCCCGATCGAGCCTCTGCTGTTATGGTTCACGGGATGCTGGATAGCCAACGGTTTGCGCAAGGATGATCTGCTGATGGCTGCCCAGCCCCAAGGCGGCGCTCAGGGCATCGCGATCAACCGAGCCGCGCACCACCGTAGCCAGACCCTCCGAGGCGCAAAACAGGTACACATTCTGGGCAATGAAACCGGTGTCGGCTGCGCTGTAGAGGACTTTCTGTTCAGCCCCGGCGTCGCTCATCCTGTCGCGGTCTGCCACATACACAAGGTTCAACGGCGCCGTTGCGACAAAATCCTGCACGCCCGTGAGTTTGCGCAGGTCGCCGCTCACCACGCGCTTGAGCGTATGGGTCGGGGAATCATAGCGATAGGCACCCTCTGCCATGACCACATATACGTCAATCTCGCGCCAGTCGCGCGCCGAAGGGGCCGTGCGCTTGCCCGAATCAGGCCGGTTGACGCCGCTCGCCGCCCACAACAGGTCTGACAGCAGCTGAGGCGGCAGCGCTCTGGTACTGAATTCGCGCGTTGAGTGCCGCTCCTTCAGCGCCTGCATCAAGGTCTTGCCGCCTTCCACCCCGGGTGGCAGCAGTTTGATGACATTGGCTTCCTGTGCCAAGGGGGTACCTGTCACGCTCATCAACAACACTCCCATATAGATCCACTTGTTCATGGCTGGTTTCTCCTTTGCAGAGGAAGAGCCCCACGGCTCACTCTAGACCCATAGTTCAGTGGGGCAAACCCCCGGCTTGGGATGATTGCATGGGTCATCAAATTGGTCCGCTGACAGCCTGACCCCGAGCCAATATCGCCACTCCGTCCCGTCTTGAGTAATACTCGCCGCGGCTGGCCGGTTGCGCCCGGTAAATGCAGGGCCCGTCAATGTGGTTGGACAATTCAGGGCAGCGGTATCCCCACATTGAAGCTCCCTGGGTAGGACGTGTCCTGCAGGAACACCTGGGGCCCATCGTTGACGACGAGGTCAGGAAAACCATCCGCATTGATATTGCCGATCGCAATGAAATTGCCGATAGGCGGACCGGCAAAGACCTGTCCGGCCACAAAGCTGCCATCGCCCTGATTCTGCAGGATGCTCACCTTTGATGGCTCGCCAATATGCTGGAAAACAAGGGATATCACCGCTATGTCAGGCGCCGGGCTTCCCGTCAGTTGCCCGACTGCCAAATGCCAGGCTTCGTTTGCTACAGGGTAGTTCACCGCAGCGAGGAAATTGCCTGGACTGGCGGAATTCTGCATCAGCACGGAAACCGAGGCGCCGCTGCCGTCACTTGAACTGCCGACATTGGATACCACGAGATCATTGAATCCATCGGCATTGAGGTCCGCAATGGCGACAAAGACGGGACGATTGCCTGCGGCAAGCGGGACTGCCGGGCCAAAGCTGCCCCCTGCGCCTTGAAAAAAGACCACTACCCCGTTGCTGCTCAGCACAACATCCGGCCGGCCGTCATGATTGAGGTCCCCGACTGCAACCGATCCCGCGCCCGCGCCATTTGACAAGGGAACAGGAGGCAAAAAGGAGAGCGGCACGGCGGAATTCTGCAGCAGCAACACGGCTCCGCCTCCGGTCATATTGAGTGCCACCGCAAGGTCAGCGAAGCCGTCCCCGTTTATGTCGCTGATGGCAACGGCATAGGGGGTGCCGCCGGTAGATACGTTTTGTGTTGGCTGAAAGCTGCCAAGGTGATTCGCATCCTGGAGCAGGAACGAAACCGAGCCGGAGTTGCTGTTTGCCACGACGATATCTGGCTTGCCATCCTTGTTGACATCGCCGATGGCCAGGTTCCAGGGATCATTGCCGACCGCATAGCTCACCGGCGTCGCGAATGTGTGACTTGCAGTCTGCAGATATACATCGACAGTTCCGGGGTGCGGCGGGGGGCCGGACACATAAGTCTTTGCCACAATCACGTCCGACAGGCCGTCGCCATTCAGGTCGGCAACACCGATCCCGTCTTCACTCCAGAATGGCGGTATCACGCTGCTGGCTCCATTCCCTCCCCCTCCCCCGCCACAGGCTGTCACAAACAGCAGCGCAAACAAAAAGGCTCCCAAGCGTATCAACAACGTGCCTGTAATCACTATTCCCTCTCGCTTCGCAATCAAGCCACTATGCACCAGTTATTTATGCGCGGCATATCCACTTTATCGCGCAGACCGCCCAGGACGACGGCTTTGGCTGGATGGCATTTTCGGTGGAAGGCTCCAGCAAGCCCCGTGATCCCGCAAACATCATCCAGCCAATTGCAGTCTGGTGACCGCCATTGCCGCCCGATACAGCCATGCGGCTCCATTTCACCGGCATCATAAAAGGCAAGTGAGACACTGTTCTGCCTGCTCAAGGTCACTCTAGTCCAGCTTGGTCACCCATACGCCCACATTGAGGCTTGTTCCACCTGGAGGGCCAACGAACGAGCCGGCCACGGGTGGTACGGATTCGGGCGACCGGGCTACCGCGACAGCAATGTGACTGGTTCCCGCAATTTCGCCGATGGTGGGATCAAACCCCTTCCAGCCAGCGCCAGGAAGAAACACTTCCGCCCAGGCATGGGTCGCGCCGAAACTAACTGTTGAGGGTGGAGTGTGTAGGTACCCGCTTACAAAACGCGAGGCGAGGCCCAGGCGCCGCGCCGCCTGCATGAACAGATTGGCAAAGTCACGGCAGGAACCGGTGCCGCGCGACAGTGTTTCTGCTGCGGCTTGAACCCCGGGCTCCTCGCGCAGTTGATACGACAGGGTCTGATGGATGTGGACGCAAAGTCGCAGCAGCACGGCGTATGTCTGAATGCGTTCGCCTGGCTGCCATAAGCTCGCGATCCACCCAGTCAGCTGGTCGCTGGCTGTCTGCCTGACGACATCCATGTAGGGCGACAGCACAACGCTGTCCTCCGGTCCATAGGCAAACGGGTAGTCGGTCGCATAATCGGCCACCAGAAAATCGAGGGGAGCCTGGTTGTATTGCTTAATGATGACTTCGCTCTCAATCGCAAGCTGGCTGGCTGGCGTATCGAAGGTCGCGATCGCAACTGAATTGTCTTCCACATCACGGTGCCAGCGCAGGGTGGCTGCAGGAGTGATCTCCAGGGTTGCGGATTCGATGTGCAGTTCATGACCTTCTCGCGGACGCAGGCGCAAAGCGTGTGGTTCGAATCGCACGGCAGCTGAGAAATTGTAGTAGGTGCGATGAAGGATCTTATAGCGCTGCATGGTTTATCCTGCCTGCCAGCCGCGGTGGCGCCGAGCCTGTGTAGCGGGTCCAAAGCGGCACGCTGACATCAACGCCATTGGAACAGCCTGCTTCCCAAATCAGGGTGTGGCATCGTGATGGAGCCAATCGCTGCATATCGAATTGGCTGGCTGATTATAGATTCAGGGTGTCGATCTCACCGTACGTGTTCTTCAGCCACATCTTGACGCGCTGCCGTTCAAGTATGCCGAGCGCATGCGCATCAGTGTTCTGCGTAGCAGACCAGAAACTGCTGCTGTGGCTGTCGATCTTGCTCATGGCGGCCTCATGCAACCGCTTGATGTTGATGATGCGAGCGTGCAATTCAAGCGCGCGCTGCTTCTCGCCCGATGCGTCAAGCAGATCGAAGTTGTCGCCGCGGATATGATTTTGCACCAGCACATAATTCAGGCGCGAACCGAACCGATCCAGCAGTTTCTTCAGCAGGTCAACCGAGTCGCGCCCTGAATCCATTACATGCCAGTAAGTCAGCGCCAGTCCCATGTCGGTCGACAATTCCAGCAGACCGGAGTCGTCCATCCATTGTGTCAGCGCATCCTGTGTTTGCGCAGCCAGGTCGACCAGGATACTGCGATCGGGATCGGCAGCCGCAGCTTCGACAATGGAATCGATGCTTTCATACCGATCCACGACGATGGGCGAGGCGTAACCGGCATAGAAGCGCATGAGCGCGCCGTGGGACTTGTCGGTGTCGAAACCGAGAAACGGACGGTCGTGGTCAATCAGATATTGCGCCAGGATGCGCGCGACCAGCGATTTGCCAACTCCGCCTTTTTCGCCGCCGATGAAATGAATGTGAGTCATGAGTTTTCCTTGGGGATGGAACTGTCAGCGCCGACGCAAGTCGAGCGTATGCGGGAATTCGCCTGCGGGTTCCTCGGCAGGCGGCGCCATCGGCCCGGGCGGCGTGCCGCCGGGGAAGAAGCGGGCGAGCGGTGCGATCCACGGCGGCGGAGTGAAGCTGCCGGCAGTGTGTCCCCAGTCCTGGAAACGGGTGTGGCGGCGCGACTCGGCCTCCATCGCATTGACCGGAAAGGTTTCGTAACTGCGCCCGCCAGGATGAACGACTCGATAGGTACAGCCACCAATGGCGCGACCGTTCCAGGTATCGATCAGATCAAAGACCAGGGGTGAATGGATGCCGATGGTCGGGTGCAGGGCCGAGGGCGGTTGCCAGGCGCGGTAGCGCACACCGGCGACATATTCACCGTGCACACCGGTCGGCGACAGCGGCACGCGGCGGCCATTGCACGCGAGCACGTAGCGGCTGTCAGTGAGGCCGCGCATTTGCACCTGCAGGCGTTCGACCGAGGAATCGACGAAACGGGCCGTACCCAGATGGGTGGTCTCCTCGCCCAGCACATTCCAAGGTTCGATCGCGGCGCGCAATTCCAGGGCAATGTCGCCGTATTGCATGCCACCATAGCGCGGGAAGCGGAATTCGAGAAAAGGTTCGAACCATTCGATCTGGAACGGGAATCCAGTGCCATTCAATTCGTTCACTACGTCCTTGAGATCCGCCCAAAGATGATGCGGCAGCATCCAGCGGTCATGCAATTCCGTGCCCCAGCGCACCAGCGGCTTTTCATAGGGCATCTCCCAGAAACGCGCCACCAGGGCACGCAACAATAGCATCTGGGCAAGCGACATGCGGCTGTGCGGCGGCATCTCGAAGGCGCGGAATTCAACCAGCCCCAGGCGTCCCGTTGCGCTGTCGGGCGAATACAGCTTGTCGATGCAGAACTCGGCGCGATGGGTATTGCCGGTCAAATCGGTCAGCAGGTTGCGCAGCAGCCGGTCCACCAGCCAGGGTTGCGGCGTATATCCGCGCGGCATCTGCTGGAAGGCGATTTCCAGTTCGTAGAGCAATTCCGGCTTGCCTTCATCCACCCGTGGCGCCTGGCTGGTGGGGCCGACAAACAGTCCGCTGAACAGGTAGGACAGCGAAGGATGATGCTGCCAGTAGGTCAGGAGACTGCGCAGCAGATCGGGCCGACGCAGAAACGGACTGTTGGCAGGCGTGGCGCCACCCAGGGTGACGTGATTGCCGCCACCCGTGCCGGTATGACGGCCATCGAGCATGAATTTTTCGGTAGACAGGCGCGACAACCGGGCTTCCTCATACAGCGTGGTCGTCCGCTCAACCAGTTCGTCCCACGTGCTGGCGGGATGAATATTGACCTCGATCACACCGGGATCCGGCGTGACCAGCAGCTTCTCCAGCCGTCCGTCATTGGGCGGCGCATAGCCCTCCACCACCACCGGCATGTTGAGTGCCGCGGCGGTATGTTCAATAGCGGCGATCAGTTCAAGCGCGTGTTCCAGACGATGCTGCGGTGGGAGAAACACATGCAGGCACCCGCCTCGTGCTTCGACGCAGACTGCCGTATGCGGCACGTCCACCTTGATGTTTGGCCGATCTGCTGCCAACTGTTGCTGCACTTCGGGATGCCGCTCCAACACCGGTTCGAAGTGCGAGTAACGCGCCGCCACTTCACCGTGGAAATCGGCCAGGGGTGGCTGGACTTCGAACGGGTCGGTTTCTCCGACGTATTCCACCTTGTCTTCATTCACCCAGGGCAGGGACTGCAGGGGCAGGCGCAGCCCCATGGGCGAGTCGCCTTCGGTCAGATACAGTCGTTCCCTGCGAAATGTCCACGGTGCCGAATACCAGCAGCCCACTGTCCAGTTCCAGCCCAGCGGCAGGACATAACCCCTTGGGACATCCAGACCCCTGGACAGTTTGTCGGCAAGAGACTGCCGTTCCACAGCGTCTTTCAAATTTGCATGCGCTACATCGAGGTTGACCGGGACCTCGGCCTCCTTCTGCAGAAGAAACAAGGCATCTTCATAGGCAGGCAACACATAGCGCCTGGACAAGCCCAGGCTTTGCGCCAGTTGATCGGCAAAGCGCCGCGCATCCTCGCTCGTGTGCCCATAGTCGCGATGGGCCTCTGCCAGCAGTTCGGGATCACGCCAGATCGGCTGGCCATCCTTGCGCCAGTGCAAACCCAGTGCCCAGCGTGGCAGCGGCTCGCCCGGGTACCATTTGCCCTGGGCGGTATGCAACAGGGCGCCCTGGGTGAAACGATCCTTGAGCCGTCGCACCAGCACTTCGGCGCGTTCGCGTTTGTGCAATCCCAGGGCATCGATGTTCCATTCCGGTGCATCCATGTCGTCAATGGAAACGAAGGTGGGCTCACCCCCCATGGTCAGGCGCACGTCATCGCGTTGCAGACGATCGTCCACCAGTCTTCCAAGTGCCTGAATGGAGGCCCACTGCTCATCGGAATAGGGCTTGGTGACGCGCGGGTCTTCCTTGATGCGGGTTACTGTGTTGCTGAAGCTGAACTCGACTTCGCATTTGCTGGAGAAACCGTGGATCGGCGCCGCGGATGACGGATTTGGCGTGCAGGCAAGCGGAATGTGGCCTTCATCGGCAAACAGGCCTGACGTCGGATCAAGACCGATCCATCCCGCACCCGGCACATACACCTCGGCCCAGGCGTGCAGGTCGGTGAAGTCATGCTCGGGACCGGAGGGACCATCGAGCGATTTCTGATCAGGAGTCAGCTGCACCAAGTAGCCCGAGACGAAGCGCGCGGCCAGCCCGATGTTGCGCAGGATCTGCACCATTAGCCAGGCTGTATCGCGGCACGAGCCAAGCGCCTTTTCCAGTGTTTCCTCGGGCGTTTGAATACCCGTTTCCATCCGCACGGTATAGGCAATGTCGCGCTGCAGGCGCTGGTTAAGCGCGACGAGAAAATCATTGGTCTGCACACGCTTGCGTGAGACCTCGGCCAGCCAGGCCTGCAGCAGCGGCCCCGGCGGATCGACCTCCAGATAGGGGGTCAATTCTCGTTTCAGCGCGGCGTCATACTCGAACGGCCAGTGTTCGGCGCTTTGCTCGACAAAGTAATCAAAGGGGTTGATCACCGTCATGTCGGCGATCACCTCTACATCCACCGAGAGCTCACGGGTCAACTCCGGGAACACCAGACGTGCAAGCCAGTTGCCGAACGGGTCCTGCTGCCAGTTGATGAAGTGCTTCTCCGGCGTAATCTTCATCGTGTACGCGAGGATGGGCGTGCGCGAATGCGGCGCCGGGCGCAAGCGCACCACGTGCGGGCTCAGCGTGACCAGACGGTCAAAACGATAGATGGTGGTATGGCGGATGGCAACCTGGATGGACATGTATGGCAATCATGGGACGGAATGCAGATAACAGAGCAATCATGATGCCAGCTATCCTTGAAATGAATCAGCGCGTTTTAACTCCACCCATTTTACACTGGGGTCAGGGTCAACGCGTTTGAAACGACCAGGGCGCCTTTCTGCACAGAAAGTGATCGACTGCCAGGCGACCGCAGCCATGCACCACCAGGAAAGCCAGCAGCATTCCCCAGTAATAGTGATGCTGCCGCGCCAGGTCGGTAAGCTCCGGGTACGACACCACGGCCATGATATTGAACAGGAACAGCACCAGCGCCGACACCCGGCCGGCCAGGCCCAGCACCAGCAGCACTGGCATGGCCAGCTCGATGCCGGTGCCGATCACTGCGGCCACCTCCGGCGGCAGGAAGGGCACCGAGTATTCATACGCGAACAGGGCCAGGGTACTTGGCCAGGAAGCGATCTTGGTGAGCCCCGACTTCCAGAAAACATTCGCCACATAGAGACGAATCAGCAGGTCCACCAGCGGCGCGAGAAAATTCAGGCCCCTGACGAAGTTCGCATACGCTGAAAGCAGCTTTTTCAGCATGCGCCGGCTTCTTCGCTGAAGTCCACCACGATGCCCCGCGCCACCAGGCTTTGCAGCAGCGCGCCAATGTCCACTCCTTCCGGCAGGGTGTCGGCAATGGCCGAGAGGGATAGCCCCCGCTGCAAGTCGGTGATGAAACTGAACGCCATTGCGTCGAGAGCCTCCACGCCTATCGTGTAGTCTGCTGCGCGGAACACCAGCAGGGCGGCACCGCCCTCCTCCAGGTTAACCCTGTCCTGACCCGTATATCCGGGCTGGTTCACCTGCCAGATCCGCTGCACCGGATAGGCCGACTGCAGCAGTCGGCAGGCCGGGTGCAGATGGAAGCACAGTTGGCTGTATGCATGTGGTGGCACGCCAGCCAGGCGCTGCAGCTCCAGCGCTCCTGCATCGGCGGCATGGAACGCTTCATGCACCTGCCACTCCAGGCGCGCGGTGTCGGGCAGATAAGGCAGGTCATCGGTGACCGCCTGCAATCCGGCCAGATAATCAGCAAACTCGCGGCCATAATCGTTCAGGTCGCCACTGTGCGAAGCATGACTGTGGATAAAGGCGTGGGCGGCCTGCCTGAACCAGTCTTCGCCGGTGAGCTTCAGCACCACCGGGTAGAGGTCGCGCAGGGCTTCTGTCAGGTTGTGCAGGACATTGTTGCGATAGACCGCAAGCTGGTCTTCTCCGGCGAGTTCATGGGCGCGGAGCAGACGGCTGAAACCCGCAGCCGGATCAGCCAACACGGCCTGGGCAAATTCCTTCTGCAGTTCAAGCAGCGTCCGCATGACAGTCCTCGTTCTGCAACAAGGTCCGGGCCTTGTCGGCCTCGGCGAGCAGCACATCGAGAGGCGGGATGTCCGTGTCCCATTCGATCAGCGTCGGAATGCGACCGAATCGTTGCAGCACCAACCGGTACAGCTTCCATACGTCATCATGCACCGGCTTGCCGTGGGTATCGATGAGCAGCCCTGCGCTCTGATCAAAGCCGGCAAGATGAATTTCCTGCACCGCTTCACGCGGCATGCTCATGATGAATTGGATGGCATCATGGCCATGGTTCATCGCATTGACATAAATATTGTTGACGTCCAACAGAATGCCGCAGCCGCTCAGCTTCACCAACTCGGTCAGGAACTGCCATTCCGGCATTTCCGACGTGCTGAACTCCAGGTAGCTGGAAATGTTTTCCAGAATGATTTGCCTGCCCAGGTGGTCCTGCACCTGCCCCACATTACCCGCAACGATGGCCAGCGCTTCTTCGGTATAGGGCAGGGGCAACAGGTCATTCAGATGCCGGCCGCCCACACTGCTCCAGCACAGGTGCTCGGAAACCAGGCCGGGCTGGTAGCGCTCAATCAGCGCTTTGAGCTTGCGCAGATGCTTCATGTCGATCGGTTCGGCCGAGCCCAGCGACAAGCCCACGCCATGCAGGGAAAGAGGGTAGTGGTCGCGCAGGCGCTGAAGAAAATAATGCGGCTGCCCGCCCGCGCCGAAATAGTTTTCACTGTGGACTTCCAGGAAACCAACCTCCGGCAGGCGTTCCAGCAAATCCCGGTAATGCGGAGTGCGCAGGCCGATCCCGGCCTGCGCCGGGATCGGAATGGGCGCGAAATTCACGCCCACCGCATTCACTTGCTCACCACCTTGCCTCCGGCGATCTTGTCGCAGGTGCCTTTGGGAACGAAAATCCACGCCCCCGGATCCCTGTCCTGACTGGCTGTGCCCGCGCATGAGTTGGTGGCCGAGGCGCAGTCGTTCTTGCCCGCCTTGGCGATGCCGGAGCATTTCTCCATGTCAGCATGTGCGGCCAGAACGGGAGTGCTGGCAAGCGTACCTCCGAGTGCCAGCACGCCGGCGACCGCGGAATTAATGAGGAAATCGCGTTTATTCATAAATCTCTCCTTTGATGGTTAAACGGGTTAAGGTGCAATCGGTGGCATATCCACCTGCCTGGATAGTCAGGCTGAATCAAATAACCTTACAACATGCCCACAAATTTACTTCCTGCTGCCGCCTTAGTCTGACGGCTACCGGAGACTTTAGCACGCGGACAGCCGGCATCACGCCCTTGCCCGTGCAGGCTTGCGCAAATTCAGTGTAAACGACGCGACATAACTTGAGAGCAGCCAAAGTCGGTACAGCAAGTGGCATGCCCCACGTGGGCTCATTAATTTGCAGGAACGAAGTTCGGAAAATTCTTGCATGCCGTTGCCCGGCGGAAAGATCAGCAAAATCTCATCCGGCGCCGTTTCTTGATCTGGGCGCCGAACGTGAAGGCACCCTCCAACTTGCCTGCGGCGGTATCGTCGGCCGTATGAGGCTGTTGGTGCGGGATACCAAGCCCTGGTCGGGCATGGCGAGACAGCATGTCACTTCTTACCCCGCCATGCACACCCCGGCCAAATCTGCATTGGCCCCAATGCCGCCCCCCTCATCTCTACAAACCGATTAAGCGTGCGCAGGGGACGGCCATCCGCCGCACGGCATACTACCTCGCCTGAAAACGGATGCTGTCGCTGTAGGCGCCATAGTCGCTGCTGCGGATGCCGTTGCGGCTGCTGCCGACATAAAGGGGGCGCCCCGCCGCCCGCACCACGGTCACCGCGCCACCAGCGCCCGGAATGGCGCCGGCATGGACCGCCGCGCGGCACACGCCGGAGTCGTCCGTATAGGTATCGGTGCCCCAAACCGCGCCGCGTTGTATGGCCTCGGCATTGCAGGTGCAGGTAAAGGGCGTGGGCAGTTCGCGGTTGACACTCAGCCGGATCGGACAGGGTTCCGGCCCCGGCGCGGGCTGAGCCGCGCCGACGAAGCGGATGCTGTCGCTGTAGGCGCCATAGTCGTTGCTTTCGATGCCGTTGCGGCGGGTGCCGATATACAGGGGGCGTCCCGCGCTTCGCAGCACCGTCACCGCACCGCCCGCAGCCGGAATGACACCGGCATGCACCGCCGCGCGGCACACGCCGGAGTCGTCGGTGTAGGAATCCGTGCCCCAAACCGCGCCCTGTTGTATGGCCTCGGCATTGCAGGTGCAGGTGAAGGGCGTGGGCAGATCGCGGTTGATGCTCAGCCGGATCGGGCAGGGCTCCGCCTCGGTGCCCTTCATGGCAGGCTGCGCCAGGACGCGCGGCTGCGCTGGCGGCTGCGCTGGCGGCTGCGCTGGCGCCACCGTGGCAGAGAGGACGGGCTCACCGGTGGTCTGCCCCGCCGGGGCTGGCGCGGCGGCCGGCAAAGTGGCCGGTGGAGCGTCTGGTTTCCTGCCATGCCAAAGCAGAAAGCCGGCCGCGGCCACCAGAAGTAACGCCAACGCGACGGCGCCCGGCCAACGCCAGGAGCGGGGGGTGGAAGTCTGCGGTGCCAGACCCAGCGCGTGGCGCAGGGTCGCCACCAGTTGGGACACATCATAGTCCCAGCGCTTGTCGGTCAGCTCCAGGGCATTGCGCCGGGCAAGTCCCTTCAGATCTTCCGGCAAGGTTTCCACCGCGGGCATGGCCGCGCCATCCACCAACACCGGAATGACTCTCACGTCGGAGCGTCCAAGGGCAGTGGCGAGCTCCAGGCGGGTGTAATCGTTGGGGTCGTCCAGGCGGCGCTGGCCGGCGTCATTCTGAATCGAAATCCAGCGCGGACCGATCACTGCCAGCAGGACGCCACAGGATTCCAGGGCGGCGTTGATCGCATCGACAAAATCCACGCCCGCTTCGATGGTCTCCACGTCACGGAACACGGCCGCCTCGGCAAGGTGTTCCTTGAGGCTGTCCGCCAGTCGCCCGGCAGCGCTCTGGCTGTCCTGCCTGCGGTAGCTGATGAAGATGCCCTGCATTTCTCTTCTCCTAGTCTTATGTGTTGCTCCCCACCATCGGGGCTGCTATTGGGGGGCTAATACCAGCATAGCCATTCGAGTCCGCGCCGTTGCGCTCACCTGGCTGCGCGGCGCGCCACAAATTCGATCGGCGGATGGACGGAATAGCCCCCGCCGATTTCAAGGGTGAAGTGAATGCCTTCTGGCGTGACCTGACCAGTGTAGCTCTGGGTGACCCCTTCCAGGGAGTGTCGCTGCCCAGCATCTCCTGGCTGCGAGTGACGAAGCTCAGCCACTCGCCTTCCAGTTTGGCATGCTCGATCGCAAGCGGAGCTTGCTGATAGGTGGCGGTGCCGTGCAGCGCTTTGCCCAGATATTTGAATTCGAAGCGCTCCGTGTATTCATCACCCCAGTCGTATTTCACCTGCGCTGTCCAACGGCCGCTGACGTCCGCCGGCGCTGGTACATGTATTTTATGGCGCAGCAGTAACACAGCCAGAAACAGGACCAGCCCCGTCCCGCTCAATCCGAGCAGTATTCGCCGCCAGGGTCTGCCGGCCCCCGCCACACTGCCCAGTTCGGGACGCAGGCTGTGCACCAGCCGCTCGACGTCGGCTTTCCAGTCCACGTCAGACAGCACCACAGCCTGGCGGCGGGCCAGCCCCGCGATCTCCGGCGGCAGATCCGCTTCGGCGGGCATGGCTGCACCGCCCACCAGCAGCGGGATGACCGGCTTGCCGAAAGCCAGCGCAGCCTGAATCTCCTGACGGACGAAATCATCCGCCTTGTCCAGCCGACGCTGGCCATTTGAGGCGGCCGTCAGCCAGTGCGGCCCGATCATGATCAACACAGCTTGCACTTCATTGAGCTGGCTGTTGATGGCGGCGACGAAATTCTCCCCCGGGCGGATGTCGTCCACGTCGCGGAACACGCTGCCGGCACCAAGCTGGGCTTCGAGCTCATCGGCCAGCCGGCCGGCAAATCCGGCACTGTCGTCGCGCCGATAGGAGAGGAAGATCGCGCTCATTTATTTCTTGGCGCCTCTTACCCCAGCCCTCTCCCCCCTTCAGAGGGCGAGGGAGCCATGTACCACCCCTCACCCCGCTTGTTGGGAGAGGGGTTGGGGGTGAGAGGGTTCGATCTCATCGAGAGGGCCACCTTGATGGGGTTTGAAGCATTCATGGCGTGCGCTGCAACACGACCATGCCGCTCTCGCCAGTGATCGCACTGCCGTAGCGACCCCTGAGCCAGCTGCCATCCTGACTAAGCTCCAGTTGGGCCGTATAGGCGCTGGCACCATTAAGCGCGTAGTTCAAGGTCAGCATGTTGTTGACCATCTCGCCTAGTCCATACACCTGGCCATGGGGACTCATGCCTTCAAATTTCACCTGGCCGCCCTGTTTAGTGAAGCGGTAGCGGCCGCCTTCGGCATCCTGCCAGGCGCCGGTCAGCGGCAGACGGTCCGCCGGTGCCTGGTAGTTGTTTGCCTCATTGCTTTGGATCAATGGCGCCGTCTGAACTGTGGGGTAGGACATCACGGGTGGAAGCGACTGGGTTGTATCCGTGCCGTTCTGTCCCTGTTCACCCAGGACGCCCAGCACCGCCACAACGGCTGCGACGATTCCCCACTGCTTCTTGGTAACGCGGCGATACCAAGGCTGGACCAGCGGCGACGGCTCCGGCGCAGGTTCTGGCCGCGGCACGGGTTTGGGCGGCTCCACGCCAAGCGCTTTTCTCAATGTCTCGATCAGTTGCGAAACGTCGAAGTTCCAGCGCTTGTCGGTCAGATCGATGGCATTGCGCCGGCACAGCGGTTGCACATCCTCCGGCAGATCATTGGCGTCCGGCATCTGAGCCCCATCCACCAGCACCGGGATGACCCGCACATTGGGCCGCTGCAAGGCAGTGACGATCTCCAGGCGCGTATAGTCATGGGCGCTGTCCAGGCGGCGCCTTCCTGCCGTATCGGTGACCGACGCCCAGTGCGGACCGATCACCGCCAGCAGCACGCCACAGGACTGCCCGGGTGATGACTTCAACGAAATCCACCCCGGGTTCAATCGTTTCCACGTCGCGGAATACCGGTACCCCCGGCATCTGTTCCTTGATGTGGTCTGCCAGACGACCCGCCGCGCTCTGGCTGTCCTGGCGCCGGTAGCTGATGAAGATGCCCTGCATACTCGTCTCCCTGTCTTAGGAACCTGCCCAACCCGCCTGTACATCCCCAGCATAGCAGCGCCGCGATCAGGAAAAGCCTGGCATCCGCAGCGTGCACTTCTTTCTTCCGTGGAATTCAGCTCCGCCTGCATCTCTCCCAGGTTGAATTAACTCACCCAGGCTTGGCAGCCGGCTCCAGCAATGCTGCAAGGATTTCATCCGCCTTGCGCTGGCCAAGGCGATCTGCATTGAGCCAGACAAATCGCCCGGCAGGCGCCCGGGCGAGGTCGGACTCGGCGACCTCACGCGCAGTGGCGGCGTCGTGCAGCACCACCACGCGTCTTACCTTGGCCGCGTGCGCGAGCACACCAAGCTCATGGCGGCAGCCCAGATTGCTGGGCTGGAAGCCGCGCAGGTCCATGAGCACCACATGGGCGCGCTGCACCAGTGCGGCGAGCGCCGCCTGCCACGTGGTGTCAAAGCAGTACAGCTCGTTGACTCGGTAGCGGCCGTCCGGGTCCGGGCGCATATCCAGTTCCACCAGGGTGCGGGACAGCCTCCCCGTATCGGTGACAAAGCGGTCAGCCAGATGCCCGTTGAAGTAGGAGAACAGGTCATCCGGATCGAGCGTGCGGCTGACGAGATCGGTTCCGGCGATCAGCACAGTGTTGCCGGTAAGGCGCCAGCGCTCGACCACCTGGTCGAACAGCTTCTCCACCTGGGCATTACACTGGAACACGCGCAATACCAGCAGCGTGGGCGGATCGGCAGGCGGCGCCATGCTGTGGCGCAACAGGCCGAATGCCAGCGGTATCCACAGCCACGCCAGCAGTTCGACATACGCCACCACGCCCACGTCGCCCATCGCGGGCAGCGAACTGGCGAACAGGATCACGAACCAGTAGGCGCCGATGAGGTAGCTCAGGTCGGAGAAGCGCTTGGCACGGTAGGCGTCCGCCAGCTTGCGGGCCAGCAGGTAGACCGGCCAGGCGACCAGCAGCCAGGGCAACAACACGATGAGGATGATGGCCGGATAGGCGCCGATCGATTCGACCACGCTGACCAGCCACGCCGGAGGATATTGCACCGTGTTCGCCATTACCTGCAGCGCGAATACCGAAGAACCCGTCAGCAGCATCGAGGCTGGCAACAGGTAGGGCGCCACCGCGCGGATGCGGCCGCTGGCCCCCACCAGCAACACCACGATCATCGGGATGGCCACCTGGCCGGCAAGCCAGCCGCCCACCGAGGCCAGGGTCTGCGCACCGTTGGACCGCCACATCACGAGCAAGGCCATCGCCACCATGTACAGCGCCACGCCGGTCAGCGTGCGCAGCCAGGACCAGCGCCGCGCCATTCCCCACCCCAGCACCATGGGCCAGCCGTACACCGCGCCCAGCACCAGGATGCGATTGAGCGAAAACTCCTTGTTGGTGTAGATGAACTTCAGGGCCAGCACCGATTGGGTCAGTCCGATCAGCAAGGCCAGGCCGCCGATGACCAGCATTAGCCTGACATGGGCTCGACGGTTGGCCTGCAGGTCCACCGATGTCGCCCATGGGCCCGGGCCGGCGACATCGGGCAACGCCGCCTGCCCCGCCGTGGCACCGGAACCGGCCGGCGAGCCGCCGCGCATCAGGCCGAGCATGCGGCGCTGATATAGCCATGCCACCACCCACGCCAGAGCCGAGGCGATCAGGACACCCAAGATCAGTGCAGTGAAAATGGCGCCGCTTTGATTGTTCATGGGCTTGTGTTCTGACCATAGACCACGAATCCCCCTGCCGGCACGCCGATCCACACCGCTCGACCATTGCGCGGTTCGATAGCCGAAGTGGTGCCAATCTGTCCCGCGTTGGTGGAGTACAAACAGGTCAGCGTTCCCGCATCGTCGTGCAGGGTGGCGTCGATGGTCACCCAGGCCGCATGCTGGTTGTCTGCATCTGTGTTGATGGCCAGCAGGATTTCCTGGTTATCGAACAGGCGCGACCAGGGCACCAGCGAGCGGATCTGCCCGCCAATCATGCATGGCAGGCCGAAGCTGCCGGTCGTGCCGGCTTCCGAGATCTCCCGCAGGTACTGGCGCCCGCGGCGCAGGGCCAGATACTTGTCCCGAAGTGCCGAGACCTCGGCAATGAACTGGTAGATCTCGTGCGCCTCGTTGAAGAAGTGCCGGCCGGCGCTCTGCAGCGAGCCGAAGCGGCCGCCGAACATGCATTCGCGCAGGTAGCGGTCGTTGTCGCCAGCGCCATCGAAGCCCTGCTCGGTGCCGTAGTAGACGCATGGGATACCCATGGAGGTGAGGTTGAGGCCCAGCACGGCCTTGAGATGCCGGTAGCCGTCATTCACCTTGTCGCCGCAGAAGCGCGCCTTGTTGTTGCCCTTGCGAACCTGGTCATGGTCGTCGAACAGGGTGACCACGTGCTTGCCAAACCAGACGTGCGAGGACTTGTTGACCAGTTCCGAGTTGCGGAACAGGTCGAAGTAGTCCGCCGGCTCGCGCCAGCCCTTGGCCAGGTACTCCAGCTTGTCGGGGATGTCGTCGATGCCCAGGGCCGCGTCCAGGCCGGTCAGCTCCAGGGTGTTGTAGGCGTTGACGCGCCCGCCGGTGATCTCGCCCACCAGGAAGAAGTTTTCCTTGCCCAGGGTCTGGGCAAACTCCTTGATCACCGAGACGAAGTAGCGGGTCGCCCCCGGCTCCATGTGCTTGACGGTATCGATGCGGAAGCCGTCGATGTCGGCCAGGGCGATCCAGAACTTGTACACCTCGCACAGGGCATTGAGTGCCGGGGCGGTGTGGAAGACATCCAGAATGCGCTGACCCGCGGCATCGCGGTCGTGCTCGCCGTGGTGGATGTCCTTGAGGCTGACAAAGTCGCCATCGTAGTACTCCGGGTCGTAGTCCCAGTTGCTGATGCGGCCCTTGGCAGTGAAGGTGGCGGCGGTCTGCAACTCGACAGGCCACACCGCATCGTTGGGCCAGGCATTGGGGTGAGTCACCGGGTCGACGCTCGCGAACGGAATGGTGGCCGCGCCGAAGGCGTTGCGGTAGCCAGCCACCGGATAGGGCGCGCCGTCCCAGCGCGGATCCATGCGGCCCTGGCCGTCCGGATAGCGCTCCGGGTTGAACTCGTAGCCGAACACGTCGCCCGAATGGTTGAGGATGATATCGAGAATCACACGGATGCCCGCGGCGTGCGCCGTGTTCACCAGGTCGATCAGGTCCTGGCGGCTGCCGAAGTGGGGGTCCACGTCGAGGAAATTCTGGATGCCGTAGCCGTGGTAGGAGTGCAGGTCGGCAGCCACCTGCTTGAACACCGGGCTGACCCACAGGGCGGTAACGCCCATGCGCTGCAGGTAGCCAATCTTGCTCTGCAGGCCCTTGAGGCTGCCGCCCAGCCAGTCGGCGCCCACGGCAGACCAGGCGGCCCGATCTGCGGTGTAGGCATCATCCGGGAAGCGGAACATCGCCGTCGTCCCGCTAGCCACCAGGTTGCCGTGATTGTCCCTATAGCCCTGCTCCGCACCGTCCGAAAAGCGGTCCAGCATGAGGAAATACAGCACCTGGTCCTCCCAGGCCGCAGGAGACGGCGTGTAAGCGGGCCGGCGCAGGGCGGTCCAGTCGATATCCTTGAGGCGGTGCTCCTGTTGATCGTGGGTGGTGGGGTCGATGGTCATGAGCTTTGCCTCCTTGAATTGCCTTCCCAGTCGCTGGGTCAGGGGATGATTGGCTTTCCGAACGTCTCGGGCCAGAATGGCTCGCCCGCGTCAGGCGCCAAACCACTTGTCCTTGTAGTTGTGAACCTTTGCCGCCAGATCGTCGTAGTCCTTCCAGTCCTGGTCGGTGTGGATGCGCACGTTTGAATTCGGTCCGGCAATCTCGCGCATCAGAAACGGCAGGTCTTTGCGGTCGCGCATGAAGTAGTGCGAGAAGCGCTTGAGCGCCAAGGCATAGCCGGCCTCGAACAACGCGCTGCTGGCAAGCTTCTGCGGATAGAGCAGCGCAAAGCAGCGGCTCTGCTGCAACGCCTTCAGGTCATCGAGCACCGACACATCGAGCGAGTCAAACTTGACCATTGAATCGATCTGTTCGGCCGCCCAGTAGACCTTGAGCCCCTCGCCTTTCAAAGCATCGAACACCTTTTTGAATTGCGTCCAGCCCGCCTTGTATTCCTCGTCCGTGGCGAAGGCCGCCATGGGCGTGGACAGAAACACGTCGTAGGCAAAGCTCTGCGCGCCCGCCGCCGCCTTCTTCGCCGCCGCTTGCAGCGACTCTTCCAGGCTGGGCCACCAGGTCGCAAACGCCGTGTCGAGCTGCTTGTCGCCCAACTTCGCGGCGCCCAGCTGGGCATTGATCGCTGCGACCAGCCTGGCGATTTCGTCCTTGTCGAGCAGGGCCGCATTGAAATGAGAGAGCGGACCGGAAAGATCAGGCACCTTGAGCCCGATCAGCAGCGGCACGACACGCGAGTGCTCGAACCGCTTGCCGAGCGCGCCCGCCTCGTACAGGATCCATGGCGCGGACAGATTGTCCCGGGTCAGGCACACGATGCCGAACGCCGATTCGTCCAGCACGTTGCCCAGCTCGTTGAACCACACGCTGCCCTTGGCGATATCTTCAGACGACAGGAAGACATCCACGGCCTGGATCACGTTGGGCAGCCAGTCCTTCAGCGCCTTGGCGACATCGTGGCTGGCGTCACCCGACCAGCTGACAAATACTTTCATAGCTTGCTCCTAAGGCATGCCGATCCCCGTACGATCATGTCAAGCGATACCCGTTTGTGGATATGGTCATCGGTTTCCAGCAATAAAGCATGGCACACCTGTCCGTGTGACGTTTGACTAAATTAAAATTAAACGAGAGTCCGAACCTATTCCCCCTCAAGACGACGGCGTTTGCCCAAGTTGAATAACACCTGCTTCTGTCTCAAATCTCTATTTGACTTCAAGTTCGCAAAGATCGTCCCGAGTTCCACCTCGATCTCATAGAAAGCATTCCTCTGAGGGCTGGTATCCCTAACAGGCTTTCCCTTACGTGGCAATGCGTTGAAACGCGCCAGGACGCTATGCGCAAAGTGATCGCTCTTTTCAAGGATGATTGGTATAACGTGGACATCATCTGCCGGAGCTATGGTCGAAAGTGGTGTACAGGCTGACTTGGAAGTGAGTGGTTGAGGCGGTGGAGATTTTTGTTGGACAATTTGATTGTCGAGATCGAAAGACCAACGAAAGGCAACCTCCACCATGGGTA
>JBAUMF010000105.1:0-2213 GCA_049578545.1 Thiobacillaceae bacterium | reverse complement strand
CTAATGGCCAGCAGAGAAATCAGGCGGCAACGTGGTGATGCTTGGAAACATCTATGGAAGCCTCCCGGAGAACGAATAGTGATCATAACTGAAACCTCCCAAGGAACTGTCCCCCCGATGGGCAGCGAATTGGGAGAGAGAGACATTCTCATTCGGCGACGTTGGGCAGTCAATCCCCCTCCCCACGATGAAGTCGGTCGCGGGTGTTTTCGGTTCGGCGTTATGTATTGTCTGGTCGCCATGCCGCTGGGCTGCGGCCGCGCAGGGGAAAGATCAAAGCGAAGAGGGGAGCAACTCTGCCTCTGGCGCGGGAGTTGCCGGCTGCAACTTGTAGCCTAATTCGGCGGCTTTGCGGGCCAGGCCCTTGACCTGACGCAGCCGGTAGTTCTCCTCGTAGGCGTGCATTTCCTGGCGGACATACTCCTTGCCGTATTTGAGCAGGCGATAAACACGTGCGGCGAGTTTGTGGGCAGTCGCGATCACGGCCTTCTGGCCGCCACAACGGGCCTGGATGCGGCGATAAAAGGCGCCCATGGCATTCTTGGCGTGGTGACAGCCCTGGGCCGCCAGCCGCAAGGCGCGGGCGGCGCGATTGCTGCCTCGGCGGATACGCCGACTGCGGATCTTGCCCGCCGAGCCCTGGTGGTTGGGACACAGCCCCAGCCAACTGCAAAAATGCTTCTCGGTGGCAAACTTGTCCAGGTCGCGGCCGATTTCGCTGAGGATCGTCAGCGCCGTCGATTCTTCGATGCCCTCGATCACCGTCAGATCGACGCCGCTCATGCGCAGCATCAAGTTGCGGGCGTCGAAGTTCGGCTCATTCGAGTTGGGCTTGCGCTTGCGGGACTTGGCTTTCGGGGTCAATATTTCGCCGCCGCTCAGGTCGGTGAAGGTGCGCAAGTGCTTTTCCAACTCCTGGTCGCATTCCGTCAGCCGCGCTCGGCAAAACTCGTACAACGCGACCGCCTGCTTGAGAGCGAAGAGGTGCTCGTCACGCCAATTGCCGTACAAGGCACGCGCGATCTCTGCCTCGGTGCGCTGGCAGCGGTCGTTGCGGTACTTGGCGAGCGTGAGCGGATCGCGTTGGCCACCCAGGATGGCTTTGATGATGGCCATGCCCGTGACCCCCGTGATGTCGTTGACTACTTCGGGCAGCTTGACGTTCATTAGTTCGAGGGCTTTCTGCATGTGCTGCACGTGTTGGCTGGCGTGACTGATCAACATCTGGCGCTGCCGCAAGTAACCGCGCAAGACCACCACCTGGTCGGTGGGGCGAAACGACGCCGACAACAGACCATAGCTGTGCAAACGTTGGATCCATTGACAGTCGAGCACGTCCGACTTCGGCCGGCCTGGCGCATGCCGGGTTTGACGTGGATCGACGAGGAAAACTTCGAAACCACGCTGTTCGAGCAACTCGAACAGCGGGATCCAGTAGACGCCGGTCGATTCCATGGCGATGGTTGTGACACCGCATTGGCGCAACCAGTCGGCGAGCGCCTCCAGATCGGCGGTGCAGGCGCCGAAGGCGCGAACATGGGGCAATTCGCCCTCGGCCTGGGCCGCCCCAGCCGGCGCGTCGCCGGGCGCCGGCTGGGCCACCGACCCAGGTGGCACCGCGACGTAGTGAACCGCCGCATGCACGTCGATACCGGCGGCGTGCGCGTGAAGCATCTGCAGCGGATCGGTCAGGGTCTTGGCCAACGCCGCCGCCTTCACGGCCTGTTGGAACGCTTTGCCCTTGCGAGGAGTCATGGTCTTCTCCATTATGAGGAACGGAAATGGAAAAGGGCCGCAGGCGCGGACGCGCGGAATGAGTCGCAGACTCCCAAACGGGGACACCCCCTCGCTCGGCTTCGCCCCTCGCGGGGAAACGCCAGGCAAGGATCGCCACCAATGATGCCATCGCAGCGCCCGGGACCAGGCTTCGGATCGGGTAAAAAACACCAAGGAACGGTCGGCCACCTCGACCTGCGGCCCCTATCTCAGTATACCCAATCAGAAACCGCGGTGAAACCTCTTCGCTCACGTTCCTTCCCGTTGCCTCGCGCCACCGCGTGAACCGTTTCGGAGTACCTCAGGGCGTGCCACCCGTGTAGTGACAGCCATATGTCAATGACTAGCGTGTTATTGTGCGGCTCGTAAGAGCTCCTACCTCGGCTGCACAACCGCGATGTCGCCCAGGCCCAGGGCCGTCTGGCCCAGCCATTTTT
>JBAUMF010000104.1:0-2501 GCA_049578545.1 Thiobacillaceae bacterium | reverse complement strand
ACATTCCATCAGGGACAGAGAGGCTGTAGCCTCGATCGAAAGTCCGGATCTATGGCTGCAATCTCTACCAGCAAACTGTCACCGAGGAAATGTCTTGCAAAACGGGGGCGACCATCTATGTGAAAACGTTGTATTCATGCTGCCCGCATGACGGATTTTTGTGCTTTATTCAATGATGAGTTCATTGGCTGAGGTGAGCGAATGAAGCGATTCATTGAAGGGGAAAGCCGTGACCAGGTGACGATGCTGCCTGAGTGCCTGGACGACTACATCGGTGACGACAATCCAGTTCGGGTGATTGATCTGTTTGTTGATGAGCTTGACCTGACCGATCTTTGCTATGAAGGGAGTGTGGCTGCTGCAACCGGGCGACCTGCTTACCATCCTTCGCTACTGCTGAAGATCTACCTCTACGGTTATCTGAATCGGATTCAATCCAGCCGACGGCTGGAGCGGGAGGCACAGCGCAATGTCGAACTGATGTGGCTCACAGGGCGGCTCGCTCCGGACTTCAAGACGATTGCGGACTTTCGTCGCGACAACGGCAAGGGTATCCGCAATGTCTGCAAACGCTTCGTCGAGATGTGCCGCCAGCTCAATCTGTTCACCCAGGCCATCATCGCCGTGGATGGCAGCAAGTTCAAGGCGGTCAACAATCGCGACAAGAATTTCACCCCCCACAAGCTTGAGCAGCGGATGAAGCAGATCGATGAGAGTATCGAGCGCTATCTGAATGCCCTGGATACGGCTGACCGGACGCAGCCGGTTGAGGCCGAAGCAAAGACGGAACACCTGCAGAAGAAACTGGTCAAGCTCAGGCAGCAGATGCAATCGCTGCGGGAAATTGAGCGTCGCCTGAAGCAGCAACCGGATGAGCAGCTCTCCCTGACCGATCCTGACGCGCGCTCCATGGCCACCAGCGGCCGGGGTACGGGGGTGGTGGGCTACAACGTCCAGGTGGCGGTGGACGCGAAACATCATCTGATCGTTGCCCACGAAATGACCAATGTAGGGCATGATCGATCGCAGCTGGCCAACATGGCGTTCCAGTCACGCGATGCGATCGGCAGCAATGCGTTGGAGGTGATTGCGGACAGGGGTTATTTCAAGGGGCCGGAAATACTGGCGTGCGAGAAGGCGGGCATCACGACCTTCGTGCCCAGGACGATGACATCCGACAACAAGGCTCACGGACTCTGCGACAAACGTGACTTTGTCTATATCGAGCAGGCTAACGAGTATCGTTGCCCTGCCGGGGAACGGCTGGTTTATCGACATTCTTCGATAGAGCATGGCATGAAGATCGACTGTTACTACGCTTCAGTGACAACGTGCCGGCACTGTGGCCTCAAGGAGCAATGTACGTCAGGCAAGGAGCGACGGGTCAGGCGTTGGGAACACGAGGGGGTGCTGGATGCCATGCAGGCTCGCCTGGACCGGTCTCCCGGGAAGATGAAGCAACGGCGCTGCACGGTTGAGTATGTCTTTGGGACACTGAAATTCTGGATGGGCTCGGCCCACTTCCTGATGAAAAAAATCACCCACGTTGGCACCGAGATGAGTTTGCATGTGATTGCCTAGGCTGGTCTGTGGTCCTGAGCAGCCGGATGCTGAAGTCGAATGTGGGGCAGGAGGTTGGCCATAGAGATCACTCAAAGTGTTCCTAATCAGCGCGCCCGTTGTCAGCGCCCATTCGATGGGCAAGAAGCCACGCCATTATTTCGATTCACCCACTTGTCTGAAAAGTGAGATCTTCATTCCGCTTGAATGACCAAGTTCAGGGGTGCAGCGTTAAGCTCGTCGATGGTGAGCTTGGGAAGACTGTGTATCCACCCAAGTGTTTCGGCGAGCGGGATGCAGTCCGTCCTTGCCCGAATTTCGCTCAGACAGCCGCAGTAGCTATCTCTCATCCAGAGACTGACCAGGTGATTTTGATTGGAGGGCAGCAGGTGAACGCGTTTCGACAACCAGAAAAGTGCACCATCCCCTTTGGTCTCGAAAATGTAGCGACCGAGGCGTAACCTTGCTTGATCGAGCACCTCGTTCAACAAGAACTCCTCATCGAACGACACCGGGCCATAGGGGAAGGCCTTGTGTTCGAGCTTTGTTCTTTGGGCAAAGAGAACGCCCTCGCCCTCAGGCACAACGAGAAACCACTCGCCAGTCGGATACCCCAAGTCGTTCGTATATGCCGTGGTAATGATAAAAGGAATATCAGGAAACCCAACTGCATAGGCGCGGTGTATGCGGAAGGAAGGTTGGAAGTGCATCGTGTGACCTCTAATCGATGGACTGGGGATGTGACGTCACTGACCCGGAATGAAATTTCCATCCGGTCATATCCACGACTGTTGCCTGGGCATAGACCTGGCCTTCCTCGGTGAAGCTCGCCAGGCTCACTTCGATCGGGAAGGTGCTGCCGTTCTTGCGCTGGCCTTGCAGGTTGAGCCCGGCGCCCATGGACCTGACCGCGGGGTCTTGCACGTAATGCATGCGGTGTT
>JBAUMF010000103.1:0-9290 GCA_049578545.1 Thiobacillaceae bacterium | reverse complement strand
ACGGTTTCGTCGGCGGCCCCGGCATGATCACCACCGCCCGTCGTCAGTATCCCAATCAGTACCTGCACTACCACCGCGCCGGCCACGGTATGATCACTTCCCCATCCGCGAAGCGCGGCTACACCGCCTTCGTGCTGGCCAAGATCTCCCGTCTGCAGGGCGCCTCCGGCATCCACGTCGGCACCATGGGCTATGGCAAGATGGAAGGCGAAGGCGGCGACAAGATCATCGCCTACATGATCGAGCGCGACGAGTGCCAAGGCCCGGTCTACTTCCAAAAGTGGTACGGCATGAAGCCCACCACCCCGATCATCTCCGGCGGCATGAACGCGCTACGTTTGCCCGGTTTCTTCGAGAACCTGGGCCACGGCAACGTGATCAACACCGCTGGCGGCGGATCTTACGGCCACATTGACAGCCCGGCGGCTGGTGCCATCTCCCTGCGCCAGTCCTACGAGTGCTGGAAGGCCGGCGCCGACCCCATCGAGTTCGCCAAGGAGCACAGGGAATTCGCCCGTGCCTTCGAATCCTTTCCGAAAGACGCCGACAAGCTATACCCCGGCTGGCGTGAAAGACTGGGCGTGCACAAGTAAGTCCGGTCGAGGGGAGCAGTGCCGGCCGTCGAAGCAATAAGAAACGCCCCCGGTTTGCTGGGGGCGTTTCTCTTCCCGTGCAGCGAATGAAGATGACAGACAAAGAGCAATACACGGTTTTGCAGGGAAATTGGTTAATGATAATCTCTGCGAAGTCCTCTCGAGTACACTAGTGGCACTTAGGTCATGGGAAGAGGTTTCTGATTATGCACCTGTTTCGCCCAACCGCCTTAAGCGAAGCTCGTTAGCTAGCCCTAGCACCCGCGGATATTGACGCTTTCTGTCGTTAAACGGGCGTTCGACGTGCATCCAATGACCGGCTGAATTGGGTCTATTCTGTTGAAAAACTCTTTCCGCACTGCTGACGGAAGGCCGAGTTGGAAATCCGACCTCTTAAGAATTGCCCACATTCAACGATCAATGATGAGTTAATGGGTTGAAGACCCCCAAAGCGCTGCCTGAGATCACCTCCAAAGAGTTTTTCAACGGAATAGGTCGGGGAGTTCGCATTCGCGGTCTTGGAAAGATTCTATGGTTCACGTCAAGGTGTTCGTGAGGCGCGCAGAATCGAATGCAGTCTTGGAGGTGTATAGACGAGGTCGTGCGCACGCTCAAAATGGTACTCACAAGCTAGCCTCAATGAGTTGAGGCCCAGGGCGGCGAAGCCTGCTTGGCGCCCCGGCATTCCTTGCGATAGCCGACGCCCTTGTGTAAGCTTCATTTGCCCACGTGCGGCGATGCAGCGGGCACCCGCATCACGCGGGACGCGTAACCGACACACCGGCCCAGCCTTGGTCCGTTTCTTCCCCGCCGCATTCGGGGGATGCAGGCCACGGTTGCCTTCGGCAACCCTATATGAATATTCTGCTCATCGAGGATAACCGCGATCTCGCTAGTAACGTTTACGAGTTCTTCCAGGCGAAGGGCCATGCTATGGACATGGCCTGGGACGGAATCTCTGGCCTGCACCTGGCTGCATCGAACCCCTACGATGTTCTGATCCTCGACTGGATGCTGCCGGGCCTCGACGGTGTGACCGTGTGCCGCCGGCTGCGAGAAGCCGGGAAGCACACGCCCATTCTGATGCTCACGGCACGCGATTCGCTGAACGATAAGATCCTCGGGTTGAATGCGGGTGCCGACGACTATGTCGTCAAGCCTTTCGCGATGCGGGAATTGGAGGCGCGGCTGCTGGCATTGGCTCGCAGGGCGCAGGTTCTCAGCGGGACGTCAGTGCTCCAGGTCGGCGACCTGGTGTTCAATCCCAACACCCTACAAGTCACCCGCGGCAAGCGCACCATCAAGCTGCCGCCGATCTCGCTCAAGATACTCGAAGCGCTGATGCGCTGTTCGCCCCGGGTCCTGCGCCGCGGGGAGCTGGAGCGCGAGATTTGGGGCGAGTCGGTTCCCGATAGTGATGCCATACTGCGGGCGCATGTGCATCTCCTGCGGAATGCCGTCGAAACGCCGGAGGAGAAACCGCTGATCAAGACCCATCGAGGGATAGGCTATCAAATTAGCGATGAATAGTGCGGCGCCGGGTGACATTGGCAAGAGCCTCCATCTCCGGCTGGCGGCCACCTTTGCCCTCTTCGGAGCGCTGGTAAGCCTGCTGCTGTCGGTCGGCGTGTTCCTTACCGCGCAACACACCAGCGAGCGCCTGATGGATGAAACCTTGCGCGCTGAATTGGATGATTACCTGGCCCGCCGTGCGCGCAATCCCGCTTCCCTGCCACCTGCAACGATCAGCATCCGCGGGTTCGTCTATATTCCCGGTCGGTATCAAGCCGATATCCCGCGTGCAGTGCTTGAGCTTCCAGTCGGCAAACATCAACTCATGATGGATGGTATTCCCTACCGAATTAGTGTCGTCGACCAGGGCTCTGAGCGGTATGTCATGATGTTCAATGAAGTTCGGCAGCGCCGGCGTGAGGAGGAGTTCCTCATCTATCTGGTGGCTGGCACGCTTGCCATGGCACTGCTATCTGCCGCCATCGGCTGGTGGCTGGCTGGCCGGGTCGTCGCGCCATTGGCGGAATTGGCGCGGCTCATCGGTACCGCCAGACCCGAGCAAACGATGGCTGGCCCGGCGGTCGAGTTTGCCAACGACGAGATCGGCAAACTCGCGAGCGGGGTGTTTGGCGAATATGTCAAGCGAATACGCGCGTTCATCAGCCGGGAACAGGCCTTCACGACCGACGTCAGCCACGAATTAAGGACACCACTATCCGTTGTCCAAGGGGTGGTGGAACTCATGGAAGAGGACCGGCGCCTGGACGAGCAGCAGCACAAACGTATAGACAGGATTCGCCGCTCGGTCGACAGCATGGTCGACCTCACCACCGCCCTGCTGGTGATGGCCAGGGAGGACAGCTTGCACGAGCCGTTGACTGCGCCCTGCGATGTCTGCGAGGTAGTTCGGGAGGTCGTGGAAACCCACCGCCATCTGCTCAGCGCAAAAACGTCGGTGCGGTTCACCTGCAACGATCACCCCAAGCTCGCTGTTGAGAGCACCCTGCTGAAAATCGTCGTTGCCAACCTCGTCCGCAATGCCTTCGTCCATACTGATTCCGGTACCGTCACCCTCGTCGTCGATGGTGACGGCGTCACGGTGGCGGATACCGGCAAGGGAATTCCGGAAGATGAGATCGATAAGGTCTTCCAACGTCATTTCAAGGGTGCCAACAGCGCGGGATCCGGCATTGGCTTGTCGCTCGTGAAGCGTATTTGCAGCCGCTATGGCTGGGAAACGGTCATCAAGAGCACCGTCGGTCAGGGTACCTCCGCCCGGCTAATCTGCTCGCCTCCACGTTCACCTTAACGCTTTCTTAACGATAAATTTATGTGGTCCTAACGATGACTACAGTAGATTTGTGGTGAGTCGGGAGGTGATTCTGCCTTCAATTCCGCCGGATTTTAACGGTGGGGGCGGCACAACCCGACGAGGCATTAAGTTAGTGCTGTCCTTTGGTTCTGTTCTTTCTTCGGAGGCTCTTGTCATGAAAACAGTTTCGCTGCCAAATGCTTCCGTGGCCTTCGGTGCGGATAGCCATCATCGTTTCGTTGAACGGATCCGTCCGCTGCCGCGCATGCTGGTGAGCCTTTTGCGACGCCAGGCCCATACCTTTCCCGCTATAGCCTTGGCCGAGGCTGGAGACAGCGAAGGGGCGACCGAACTCCTCAAGCAGGGAGCGGGCAAGAAATCCTGATTTCGCTGCGGGATAGGCGCGACTCAACCTGCCGATGCGGCGGCTTGGACAATCAATACGGGGCCATTGGCTTTGCCCGCCACCCGTTCTGAGGTGCTGCCCATCAAGATGCGTTTCACCCGATTGAGGCCGCGGCGCCCGATGACCGTGAGATCGGCACCGGTTTCCTCGGCGATACCTAAGATCGCTTCATAGGGTTTACCGACTAGGACACGCCCGATCGCTTGACCGCCTGCCTTCCGGACTACCGCCAGCGCCCGATCTACATGGGCCTGCGCTGCGCTTTCGTCCCCATTCTCTTCCTCTACCACTGAAACAATGGACAGCGGCAAGCCGTATCGAACGGCGATGGCAGCCGCGACCACCGTGGCCCGGTCGCTATGGGCCGAGCCGTCGGTGGCCAGGACAATGGCGTGGGACCACAGCTGCGCGGCGCGCGGCACGACCAACACATCGCAGGGGGCATGGCCAGTCACGGTATGCACCATTTCGCCGACGAGCAGGTTGGCGAGATAGCCCCGTTTGCCACGACGGCGCAGGACGATGAGGTCGGCCTGCCGGTCACGGGCCTCGTCCACAATCTCGCGGTAAGGCTCCTCGCCAAGGCGGATGTTGCCGCGAAGCTCTACCCCGCTGGATTGCGCCGCCTCGCGCAGCTGCTCCAATCTTGCTGCTGCCTCCGCTTCGGCTCTTTCCTCCAACAAGGGGGCAATGCTTTCAAATTCGGGATTGCTGACGACGGGCAGCACCGCTAGCAGTGGTACGCCGCAACTGGCGGCGAGACCGATGCCGACACGTTCGGCCCCGATGTCGAACTCCGTGCCTTCGATCGCCAGCAGGATATGCTTGAAGGGGCAGGACATGGATGTTTCCCAGGAAATCACCGCAACAACACCAGGATGTTGGATGCGGAAACGGCCAGCACAATGATCTGAAGCACGGCGATCAGCAGATGCGCCACCTCTCCGCGCCGGGCGAAGATCGGCAGCACTGCCAGGGAACTGACGGCGGAAATTCCCGCCAACACCGCAATGCCGACCAGGTTCAGCATGTCGCCTTTGCCGATCTGCGCCACCCATCCCCAGCCCGTAGGCGTGTTGGTGGCCTTGACGAATTCCGCGACGGGCAACCCCCAGTACTTCGGCAATTGATCGACAGGCACCAGCGGCGGCAAGACGCCAAACAGATAGAGCAGGAAGCTTAGGACCAGCAGGGCAAAGCCGACCTGGACCCCTATGCCCAGCACCTTCGCGTACCTAAGTTGTTCCGGTGATGCGTACTTATGAGGATCGGTCATCTTGGTTCCCTCCATGGCTTCATACCCAGATTCCGAGGCCCTTGAGGAGGGCCCGAGCACCTGCAAATAACAGCATGCCGATCACCATCCGGCGGATGACGGAGGCTTTCACTATGCGCAACAGCCGGACGCCGATCATCGCGCCGAGCATCATGCCAATGATGGACGGTACAACCACCATCGGCAAGATGGCGCCCTGGTTGATATAGACCCAGGCTGCTGAGGAGGTCATCGACAGGATCAGGCTACTGGTGCCGGCGGCAACCTTGAGCGGCGCGCCCATAAGCAGGTTCAGGGCTGGCACGTTGGCCCATCCCGCCCCGAGGCCAAACATCCCAGCCAGCACACCGATGAACACAAAGGCCACCAGCGCCATCGGAGTTCGATGAACCAGCCATTCGATGTCCCTGCCGTGTGCCGTATCGTGGAAGATGCCGTTGATCCGCAGTGCCGCCGAAAGCGCGTCTGCCTTCACCACTCCTGGGAATTCCGACTTCTTGGCTGTCCACATGAGGACGACGATGCCCAGGATGATGACACCGAGGGACGTCTGCGCAATGGCAGCGGGCAAGATCAGGCCGATCATGGCGCCCGCAATCTGGCTGATTGCAACGAGCAGAGATAAGGGCAACGCCAAACGGAGATTCGCCAGGCCCATTCGCAACAAGCCGGGGCTGGCCGCAAGGGCGCTGGCCAGGGCAACCATCAGGCCGCCGCCACGGACGAAATCCAGGTGGAAAGGAAAGAAGCCGCCGACGATCGGCACAAACAACACCCCGCCGCCGACGCCCGCCGGCACCGCGACAATACCAAGGAAAAAACACACCACGAACAGCGAGAGTGGCCAACCCCACCAAGGCATTAGGCTTGCCGCACCTGCAGCTGCGTAGACTGGGTAATTGGTACAGATCGCGACCAGCAGGATCGAAAACAGCGCGCGACGAAGGTTCGCTGGGGAAGGGATCATGTTGTTAGCTCATTATAAAAGAATACCCACCTATGCGGCTCACAAGCAACCTGCCCCTTGGCCCTCCTGGGAAGACAGGTCGTTTGAGAACGCCTTGTGTCCACCTCGGATAAGATGGGATGACTAAGTGGTTTTATTACAATTACCGCAGCCTCAATTCGGCAGGGAACTGCCCTTGAATGCCCCGTGACCAGTATCACTGAGAAGAGGACGGAGTGACTATGTGGAGTCGGCACCTCTCAATCTCTATTCCCGATGCCCGACATTCGCTTTTAGGCAGAGAGGATTCCCGGTATCGGGAAGCTCAATCGGCAGAAAGCGGCAAACCGTCATTTAGGGAGTGGCAACATTAAGCGGCTGCTCGTCTGGCTCGGGCAATAAAATTGACGGTCAGCATTCCGGTTAGCGCGAGGAGCGTAGGAAATGCTGGGACTCTATGTGTCATGGCTTTTGGCGCCGAGTAGTTGCGCGAGAGCGCCCACCTCTTCCGATGTCGGCGACCAGTGCGAATCGCAGTGGTTGCAATAAAACTTTACTTCTCTCTTCTGGAAAACATCAAATAGTGTGGCTCTCTCAAAATCCTGATGCGTGGGCGTCTTACAATGTGGGCATGTCACAACAAACGCCACTTTGGGACCGCTCGCTTCGAGACACTCATTGCGGTTCCTGTGGAAGAAGACACCGTACCCATTTGCCGCGATTACTCAGTAGTCGCTAATTAAGGCGACAATATTGGAACTTTCCATGCCCATGATAATCAGATTGTGCATGAAGCGAGACGGACGGACATTTGACCATCAGACGCTGGAGGAGATCCGGCTGATGGCTATCGAACGAGTGCGTGAGGGTGAACCGGCATCGAAAGTAATCGCATCCTACGGATTCAACCGCACGACGATTTACAAATGGATCAAAGCGACGTTTCGCCCCGGGGTAGGCATCAAGGCGCTGCGCTCGACACCGGCGACGGGACGGCCGCGAAGCCTGACGCCGGTGCAGGAGAAGCAGGTGTTTCGCTGGGTCAATGGCCGTGACCCGCGCCAGTATGGTCTGGACTTTGGTTTGTGGACATGGGCTGTGGTGGCGCAACTGATCGAGAAGAAGTTCGGTGTGCGTCTTGGGCTGACGGCCGTTGGCGAATTGCTGGCCAAGCTCGGATTGACACCCCAGAAGCCGTTGCAGCGCGCCTACCAGCGTGACCCGGAGGCGATTGAGAAATGGCAGCGCGAAACCTACCCAGCGATTGCGCGCCAGGCGAAGGCGCAAGGAGCCGCAATCTTCTTCTGGGATGAGTCTGGATTTCGGGCCGACACGGTCCATGTGATCGAATCGGCAAAGGCAGCCGCCCAGAGCGAGTCCAAGGATATCCAGAACGACGATTCGAATCAGCAACCGGTAAGTCTGGCGCACCGGGCATTGCCTCTAATTGAATTCCTCGCTGCCGCCCCGCAAAGCAAAACTGCGATGTGATGTGGAAATGAACCGAGCGGCGACCATAGGCGTTCGGTTCGAGCTTTGAAGGAACAGGATACTCGAAGCAACCCGCCCTCGTGACGGGTTTTCTTTTAGCGCGCACCTACTGAGAAGATTGGTTTGGAAACGAATACTCTGTCGGAACGTCTCGGAAATAAAGCACCCGATCGGCAAGTTCGAATTTTTGAGCAAGTGCTATGACATTTGCAAGCAGCCCCGTGTCGCTTTCAAGCTGCGACAGCCAGCAATTTTCGGCGGCCCTCTGCGCCTTCGAGTTGATGTCCGCGAGCCCTGATGCTTCATTCAAGAATACGGGCCAAGGGCCTTGCGTTTGACCTATGCGGCTCATAGGCTTCTCAACTATAACAACTGCGTATTTCATTTTCTGGCTCCAATAACAAGAGCGCCAAGAAACGGCCAAGACATCTACAGCGAACACAGGCGCATGATGGGTTGTGTAGGGCCCTCTAACGTGCTGGCTCAGGGGGACATGGCATTGACTTAGAGCTTCTCCGTAAATAATATTCACATCCAGCTTTATCTTCCTGAACGCCATGATTGCTGCGGCCAGATGGTTTAGTGCGAGGAAACTACGATCCAGTTTCTCATAGCGCACCAGCAGTTTGCGAAAGCGGTTGAACCAGCTGTGCGCCACTTCAACGATCCAGCGTCTGGCCTTTTTCTTGGGATCTCGCTTGAGTTCGTCGGCTTCTTGCCCGCGTCCTTTGACGTGCAGAATATTGCCGTGCTTCTCAATGATCCCCAGTGCCGGTGCGCCAGCGTAGCCCGCGTCAGCGCAAAGATGCTTGCTTCGCCGCTGCGGCGGCGTGGCACGCTTGACCATGACGGCATCCAGTACCGCTTCCAGTTGCGAGACGTCATGCCGGTTCGCCCCGGTCACGACGAGCGATAACGGGACGCCAGGACCGTCCACAAACAAATGCCGCTTGCTGCCATTTTTTCCCCCGATCCGTCGGGTTGGCACCCACGCTCTCTTGCGCCAAGGGCGCTTTCATCATCGCCCCGTCAATACTCTGCCAGCGCCAGGCGATGCCTTCAAGGTCGTCGTATTCGGCAAGCCCTGCTTTCCACAGGGCCTCAAACACGCCCGCTTTCTCCCATTCCAGGAACCGCGCATGGATCGCACTGGCGCTTCCAAAATGTTCGGCAGGTAACGCTTTCCACTGACAGCCTGTTCTCAACACGTAGACAATGCCTTCAAACACTAACCGAGGACTCTTGGGCTTGCGCCCACCACCCGCGCGCCGAGTGTAGGCTTGCTCTGGCGACCGCTGACGTACAGGTATCAGCGGCTCCACACGTTCCCAGAAATCATCCGCAGCTTCCCATGCCTTTACTTTCCCCATCTCCCCTCCACGCGCGCTCATCGCGCATGGAAGCTATTATTACTTATTTACGGATAAGTACTTATTGGCTTTGGTGCTCAATCACGTCCCTAAGGTCAGCAACCCGCGGCAGCGCCCCCCGAAATCGCTGCTGGCCGACAAGGATGCACGCTCACCGGGAGCGTGATTCTACAGACGGGATTCGCGAGGTGATTGACCCAGAATGGATTTTCCACCCGGTCATATCCACGACTGACGCCTGGGCAAAGACCTGACCCTCCTCGGTGAAGCTCGCCAGGCTCACTTCGATCGGGAAGGTGCTGCCGTTCTTGCGCTGGCCTTGCAGGTTGAGCCCGGCGCCCATGGACCTGACCGCGGGGTCTTGCACGTAATGCATGCGGTGTT
>JBAUMF010000102.1:0-26391 GCA_049578545.1 Thiobacillaceae bacterium | reverse complement strand
CGAACACCACCGCCTGAACGTCTTCGGGAGTCAAGTTGGGATAGCATGAAGCCAGGCGGGCGATGAGTTCGGACCGGGTCATGACGGCATTTTACCCGGCGTGCTGGGTTCAGTGTGACATGGGTGATAGGGTATGAGGAAACGCATTAAGGACATCCATGGACGGCTCCATCTGGCCGCAAATCGGGTGGCTCCATCTGGCCGCAACTGAAATGGCTCTATGTGCCCGCCAATTCACAGGCCATGACCAGCCGCTGAGACGAACCGAAAATCGCGCTCATGAATGGCTGGTCGCCAGCTCATTGCCGACCTACAGGATGAAAAAGCTGGTGGCTCCTGATCGGCCTGACCTGCCGCTGGAGACTTGAGCCGAATACTTCCGCTATGGATTGGTTACCGGACGTACGCCAGGAAATCTCACCGAACGGCAGCTTACTGAACCTCCTCTGCAGCAGGACCCGACCCGAATGCGACGTCCAGGTCCGCAAATTGGCTGTCCGCTAAACGTCAGATTGCACTGAAAAACTCGTTGCTGCAACGGGGTCCAGGTCGCGCTTTGAGTGGCTTACGAAATCTTGCCCGTCTGCACCCGGCTGCAGAAGCCCGGTTTTCTTGTTGATCCGGCTGTTTTACAGTACCCGACGGTCAGCGTGCCGGCGCAGCTCGCTCAGGCCGAGGCAGCGGTCGATGCCACGCAGGATGATTCTGAGGAATGTGTTCGTCAAGATTGAAAGGGTAGAACAACCGATCCTGATTACCGTTGCACAAAACCATAGCCGATGTACCAGCACTAATCCCAGGAGTTCTTCAACAGAATCATCCATAAAACGTCACTTGCTGAGACTCTCATTGCCTCGTGGCCAGGTGAACTCTGGGCCAAGTTCCAGACAGCTACATCACCAACTGCGACAGTCCTTGCTCTCCAACCGGCGTCTTGGCGAACCAGGGCAACAGCGCCGTGCTTTTGGAGAGTTCATCGGTCACTCGTCGAATGAAGGGAACCTCGAAATGGCCGCGCAGGCGCAATGACGGGTCGCCCGTGCCGCTGGCGAACAGACTCTGATTGATGATCCACGCGTGGGGACGGATCCCCGCTCGACCCAGGTCCTCCTGCAAGCGCTGCGCCTCATGCACGGGGGTTGCTTCAGGCAAGGTGACAATCAGGACATGCGTGTAGTTCGGATCGCGCAGGCGCGGTAATAATTCCACGACGCTTCGTGGCATGTCGCCCTGCGTGCGTAGCACCTCCCGGTGGTAGGCCTCCGCGGCGTCGAGCAGCAGCAGCGTATGTCCGGTAGGTGCAGTGTCCAGCACCACAAAGCCTTCGCGGCCCGCATCCACGGTTTGTGCAAATGCCCGGAACACTGCAATTTCCTCAGTGCAGGGGGAGCGTAAATCCTCTTCAAGCAGAGCGCGGCCGGCTTCATCGAGTTGGGGTGCTGCGCGGGCCATCACTTCTTCGGTGTAGCGCGCCACCTCACGGGCGGGGTCGATGCGGCTCACCGTCAGATTGGTGACGTTCTCGCCAACCGCTTCTGCGACATGGGCCGCAGGATCGGTGGTTGACAGGTGCACGGCGTGACCGCGGCGCGCCAGTGCCAGCGCGATGGCGGCGGCCACAGTAGTTTTGCCTACGCCGCCCTTGCCCATGGTCATGATGACACCCCGACCGCCCGCCGCGATTCGATCAACCAGGTTGGCCAGACCAGGGGGCAACTCTATCGCGCCCTCGGCAGATCGCTTCACGTGTAAGTCTTGCCCATCCAGCCTGGGTGCGATCAGCTCGCGCAGCGCATCAAGTCCTACGGTGCCACGCGGCACGAAAGGTGTGGTGCTGTCCGGAAGTTCCGTCAGTCCGGCTGGCATCGCCGAAAGTGCCGCGAGGCTGCGCGAAGTCATGGCGTCGGCCACCGCATCACCGGGATTGGTCGCGGCGAAGACCCCATTCAGTGCAAGGTGCAGATTCCTTACCCCCAAGGCGGCCAACTCTTCGCGCGTGCGTTCCGCCTCGCGCAGTGCGGCGGCCTCGGCACGACTGACCAGAATGACGCTCGTCAAAGCAGGATTGCACAGATGCGACACGGTGGCGGCATAGAGTGTCTTCTGCCTTTCCAATCCGGCCAAGGGGCCGAGGCAGGAAGCGCCCCCCGTCGAGGACGCGATGAAGCCGCTCCATGCCGACGGCAAGGTCAACAGACGCAGCGTGTGACCGGTCGGCGCCGTGTCAAAGATGACGTGATCGAATTCTGAGGTGGTGCTCGCGTCGCCGAGCAGCTTGGAGAACTCGTCGAACGCGGCGATTTCTACTGTGCACGCGCCTGAGAACTGCTCCTCCATGCTGGCAATGGCCGCGGCCGGCAGAATGCCGCGATAGGGAGCGACCATCCGTTCGCGATACGCACGACCGGCCGCCTCGGGATCAATGTTGAGCGCAAAGAGTCCGGGCGCGCCGGTGATTGGCGTCGGAGCCGACCCGAGCGGTGTCCCCAGCACTTCGTCGAGATTGGAAGCCGGATCGGTGCTGACGATCAGCACTCGGTTGCCGGCATCGGTCATTGAGAGGCCCGTGGCGCAGGATAACGAAGTCTTGCCGACGCCGCCCTTGCCCGTGAAGAAGAGATAGCGCGTCTGGACCAGCGGTAATGCCATGGCCTTACCTAGCAACAGCCTGATTTTGGCGAGCAGCACGGCGCAGCGGCGATGCCGATGAGCTTCTTGCCGGGGCCATCGCCAGGCAGACCAAGCACCTGCGCAAGTTGCACGCGCGACGGATACCTGCCGGTGGAAACGATGCTTCCATCGACGACAAGGACCGGCAACCGGTCCATGCCGGCTTCCATTTCCTTCACGATACCTGGATTCGCCGCAAACGCCTGCGGCTCCTGCCCCAGATTGTGGCGCTGAACGGAAACGCCCTGCTCCTCGACCCATTTCAGATCGACGGCGAACTGGGCCAGCACGGGATCAACGTCCACACCGCAGACGCCTGTGGAACAGCACATGGCAGGATCGAACACTTCGAGTTTCTTCATCGTTTCACCTCTTGGGAATCAGGATTGCAACGGCCCGCGTCAAGTTGGATCGGTGGCTTCATGCCCGTTCATACCAGCCCTTGCTGGCATTGACCACCTTCACCACGAGCAGCATCACCGGCACTTCGATCTGTCGCCAGCGCGGCTCCGGACTGGAATCCGAACAGGCTGATGGCGGCGGCCACCGCCAGTTCGAAAAAGTTTGATGCACCGATCAGCGCCGAAGGGCGAACAGATGGCGCACGAACACTCAGCCCAGCAGCGCCATCGTGAACGGCTTGACCAGCCAGTTCACGACCAGGGTTACGCCGATGCCTCGCACATGCCGCCTGACCTCGTGCAGGGCGCCGAAATCGACCTTGACCAGCATGGGAATGATCATTACCCAGATTAGAAGTCCGACGGGCAGGTTGACCTGCGCGATTCCATTCGGCCGATGGCCTGGAACGCTCCTGGCACCAACTGGCCCAGCGCAATGCCGGAGACGATGCAGAGGAACACCCAGACGCTCAGGTAACGCTCGAACAGGCTCATCGGTGCCCCCGCTTGAGCTTTCAGAGCGGTTTCGCATTGGGCGCTCATCGCGTCGCCTCAAATGCCCATGGCATCGCGCACGGCGGGCAGCAGACGGGCACGGATGTCGTTGCGCACGGCCACGAAGCTCTCCAGCGGCTCACCATGCGGGTCGTGGAACGGCAGGTGAATGCTTGGCACCGGACGGGGAAACACCGGGCAGACTTCCTTCGCGTTGTCGCACACGGTTACCACCAGATCGATGGCTTCGTTCATCACATCATCCACATCCTTGGGGAAGAGTCCCTCGGTGGGCAGTCCCGCCAGCTTCAGGGCTTCAATGGCACCGTCGGCGACCTTGGGTTGGGGACGGGTTCCGGCAGACAGGGCGCGAACCTGATCACCGAGATCGTGATTGAGAATGACTTCGGCCATCTGGGAGCGGCAGGAGTTTCCCGTGCAGAGCACAAGGACTGTCTTGAGTTGAGTCATGGCGTTACCTGATTGAAAGATGGTTTACTGATTCTGCTCGCGCAGGTGCCCGATGTTGTCCAACTCGCGCTTTAGAGCCATGGCGTCGAGCTTCTCAAGGGGAAGACTGAGGAAAATGGAAATGCGTCGATTGAGTTGATTGAAAGCCAGTGCGAACGCGCGACGCTTTTCGTCTTCGCTGCCGTCCACGCCGGCTGGGTCCTCGATGCCCCAATGGGCGGTCATCGGTTGACCTGGCCAGATCGGGCACACTTCTCCCGCAGCCTTGTCGCAAACCGTGAAGACGAAGTCGAGTTGCGGCGCTTCAGGGGTCGCAAATTCCTCCCAATTCTTGCTGCGCAGGTCATGGGTAGGGAGGCGTGCCTTCTGTAGCTGTTCAATCGCCAGCGGATTTACCTGCCCGGTCGGATGGCTGCCGGCACTGAAAGCGTGAAAATGCCCTTTCCCAAAACGGTTGAGAATCGCCTCGGCCATGATGCTGCGGGCCGAATTGCCGGTGCAGAGAAACAATACGTTGTAGACGCGCTCAGACATGGTGGTCTCCGATTTAAGTCTGGTTCTTGACGAGTCGCCGGCGCTTTGAGGTGGAATTGACCTCCATCGTCTTGGGTAGGCAGGCTTTTCCCTGGCAGCAGTTGCTGGTAAGGAAGGCAATGAGGTCATCCATCGCGGCGTAGTCAGCGAAATAGCGAATGAACCTGCTTTCTCGCTCCCCGCTGATCAGGCCCACCCGGGTCAGATGCGAGAGATGAAAGGAAAGGGTTGCAGGAGCCATCGCCAGCTGTTCGCCGATGGCGCTGACAACCATGCCCGCCGGCCCGGCTTGGACCAGCAGGCGAAAGATGGCAAGGCGCGACTCGTGGCCCAAGGCGGCAAGGAGGTCGGCAGCGGATAACATTTCCATATTTCCATTATCATGGAAGTGTAACCGCCTGTCTAGACGTCTTGTTGCAGCGCAAGGAGCAAAGTCCTTCTCATTGCCCTTCTGGCATTTAAAACCGTCAACCATGTTCGGCCTTCTTCTTGACATTAAGTAAGTAATCAATTACAAACATATAAAGTTTATCGTTTCCATGCACGACTTATGCCCACCACCACTACCGCACTCACCATTCGTCGCTCAACCGAAGACCGCCAGCAGCAAATCGTGCTGACCGTGCTGGCTCTGGCAGCGGAACAGGGCGTGGACGCTATCACCACCCAGGCCATCGCGGATCGCATCGGGCTGACCCAGGGCGCTGTGTTTCGCCATTTCCCGACCAAGGAAGCGATCTGGTCAGCGGTCCTTGACTGGCTGGTTGCAAAAATGGAAGAACTGTTTGGGGCTGCGGAGGGCCTGCCGCCTCTCGCTGCACTGGAGCGGGTCTTTGAAGCCTACATGGCGTTGTTCGCCCGATATCCCGCCGTGCCCCGGCTGTTCTTCTCCGATACCTTCCATCATCCCTATCCTCGCCTGCACGCGCGCTTGCAAGCCATGGTCCGAAGCTGCGAAGAACGGCTGGCCACCTGGATCCGACAGGCCCAACGGGCTGGCGACATTTCACCCGTCTCTTCCCCCGTCGCCGCCAAGCTGCTGCTCACCTGCATTCAGGGGCTGGCCTTCCAGACGTGCGTGCTGGGAATCATCGAGGACCCCGCTGCAATCGGGCGCAAGCTCTTCCCACTCTGTCTTGCCGCGCTGGGTGTCTCTAGACATAAGCAATCATGAGACACATTTCCCGCAGCATTTTTCTAGCTGCGACCTTGATCGCGTTTTCGGCCGTCCATGCCGACGATCTCGCCGATCTTCTGCGCGCTGCATTAGACAATCCCCGCGCGGCCGCCCGAGCAGGCGACGTGGCTGCGGCGCAAGAGGACCTGGCTGCGGCGAAGGCACGTTATCTGGGCCAGGGCAGTCTGGTGGCAGGGCTATCGCGTTACGAGCATCCGCGCGTGGTGGGTATGGTCTTCACGCCGGGAATCGACACCTTGCCCGCCGACACTGACCGCGATATCGCCCGTGCCGGCGTGATCTACAGCCTACCCATTGACGTGTTTGGCGTGGTGGCCAAGGCCCGGGAACGCGCGCAAGGCAATTTACAGGCGACTGAATTGTTGCGCACGCAGGAAAGCCTGGCACGCATGCACGAAGCCGCCTCGGCCTGGTTCCGCCTGCAGGCGCTGATCAAACAGAGTGAAGCGTTGGCCAAGTTAAAAGCCAGCGTCACCGCTTCGCGCACCCGACTGGCCCGCGAGGTGGAACTGGGCAAGAGCGCCCGCGTTGATCTGCGCCTGGCCGAGAGCGAATACCAGCGCGTGCTGGCGGACGAAGCCCAGTTGTCCGCGCAGATTGAAACTGCGCTGGCCGAACTGGAGGAAGCGGCCGGGCAGCAGCGCCGCCCAGCCGATAGCGACATTCCCCTGCCGCGATGGCGCGACCCGGTACTGGCGGAGACTTTGCCGGTGCGTCTGGCCGTAACCCGCACCCAGGTGGCACGCGCACGAGCGGATGAGAGTCAGCGCAACAACCTCCCACAAGTCTCGCTCAACGGCAGTTGGCTGGATTATCACGGTAACGGACCGTATAACGCCGTGTGGGAAGCCGGTGTGCAACTGGCGGTGCCGATCACCCCCAGCGGCTGGCGGCAGACCGATGCCGAGGCGCGCCGCGCTTTGGTCGCCAGGGATGAATTACAGAGCACCGAACGCGAGACGGCCAAACAGCTCGCCTCGCTCAAGGCCGCCTATGAGAGCGCCCGGGCCGGCGTGACCGCGTTAACCGCCGAAGTGGACTACCGCCGCGAAGTGGTCGCGGTGGAGCAGGAAAAAACCCGCCTCGGCTCGCAGACCCTGGAAAACCTGTTGCGCACCGAGCGAGACCTGCTCGACGCCGAATACCGTCTGGCTGCCACCCGCGCCCAGGCCGCCAACGCCTGGTCGGCGGCCCAGGTCGTCGCAGGCATGAACGAAACCGATTACATCGCGACCCTGGAACGCAAATGAACAAGAAACTTCTCCTCGCCGTCCTCGTCGCGGCGCTGGTCGTTGGCTTGGCGATGGCCGTCAAGCACAAGCGGGAAGCGGTTGCCGCCAGAACCGCGGCCCAAATTCCGCCGGTGGTCGTGGACGCGCGCCAACTTGTTGCGGGTGCGGTGGTGCTCACGCTGCCGGTTTCGGTTGATGTCCAGGCCGTGCGCGACACTGTGCTGGCAAGCCGCTACGCAGCCTACGTGACTGAACTGACCCGCTTTGAAGGCGACCATTTCAAACGCGGCGAAGTCCTGGTTCGGCTGGACATGAGCCAGGCCGAAGCCGATCTCACCCGCGCCGAGGCGCAGCTCGCGCAAAGCCGTTTGCAGGAGGGCACCGTGGCGGCCGACCTGGCCGCCGCGAAGAGCCTGGTGCAAAGCGAGGAAGACCGGCTGGCGCGGCTTGACGCGCTGTACAAGATTGGCGGCGTATCGCTGGAGCAGGTGCAGGCCGGTGAATCGAGTCTGGCTGCCGCGCGTGCTCGTCTGTCCGCTGCACAGGCCAGCGCCGGCAGCTACCACGCGCTCTACAAGGCGAGTGAGGCACAAGCGCGCGCCGCGCACGAAAACCTGCGCTACGGCGTCATCACCGCGCCCTTCGACGGCGTAGTGAGCCAGCGCCTGGCGCAGCCTGGCGATCTGGCCGCCCCTGGCAAGCCGTTGCTCAAGATCATCGACAGCACCGCCGGCAGCCGCCTGCTGGTGAACGTGCCTCAGGCGCTCCACCCCAGTGCGCTCGTAGTCAACGGCGAACGGCTCAAGCTGACCGCGTGGCCCGAAGCGGTGGGGCAGGGCATGTCGCGCTTCGAGGCGCGCAGCCGCGCCAGCCTGCTGCCCGGTACCAAAGTGGATGCCGCGCTGGAGGTCTATCGCAGCGAGTCCGGCATCGTCGTACCACGCGCCTGCCTCCTGGGTGACGACGGCCATAATGCGCAACTCCTCCGGCTGGACGGCGGCAAGGTGCGCGCCGTGAGTGCCGTCATCGCCGCGGCGGGCGAGGAAGGCGTGGCGCTGGCCGACAACAGCCTGGGGAGTGTCAATGTTGTGTGTGCAAGCCCCGACATCCTGGCGCGCGTACAGGCGGGCGCACCGGTGCTCTGGCGGGAAATCCCCAAGCCGTCTGGCCGCGCAGGGGCGCTGACCGGCCAGCCGTCGACGCAGATCTGAGGTCATGTTCAAGTTCTTTTACCAACGTCCCTTGTTGCTTGCCGTAGTGCTGGGGCTGGCGACGTTCCTCGGGGTGATCGGTTATATCAAGCTGCCGCGCAACATGTATCCGGACATGGAACGGCCGCAGGTCACGGTCATTACCCAGTTGCCGGGCGCGGCGTCCATGACCGTGGCGCAGAAACTCTCCCGTCCCATCGAGCAGGAACTCTACACCCTGTCCGGAATTCGCAATGTGGAGAGCATCAGCCGCAACGAAATATCGGTAGTCAAGGCCGAGTTCGAGTACGCCAAGGGGCTGAATGCCGCGCTGGTGGACGTTTCCAACGCGCTGACCCGTGTGCGCGCCAAGTTGCCGCCGGAGGTGCCGCCTTCGGCCATTTATCCGATCGGCTCCTTCTCCAATCCGGTGCTGGTACTGGCGATCTCCCCCAAGCCAGGCAGCGGACTCACGCTGGCCCAGGTGCGCCTGCTGGCGGAAAACGACATTCGCGCCGCGCTTGTGACTCAGCCGCATGTGGCCAACGTCGAAGTGTTCGGCGGCTATGAACCCACGGTGAGGGTCGAATTCGATCCGCTCAAGCTCGCAAGATACGGTCTCACCCAGGCCGCGTTCCAGGACCTGCTGGCGAAGATGGATCGCGACTGGCCGCTGGGCAGAATGCAGAGCGCGGGCGCGGCGACCACGCTCACCGTCTATGGCGAACGCGCCGAGGCCGAGCGGCTGCGGCTCATGCCTATCGCTCCGGGACTCACGCTGGGCGACGTGGCGCAAGTGGAATTCGCCGGGGCGGATCGCTATTCGGCCTTCCACGGAAATGGTAAGAACGCTATCGCCGTGGCGATCCAGCGCGCGCCGGGTGGGGCGGTGGCTCCGGCCATCGCCGATGTCGAGGCCAAGCTGCCGGACCTGAAAGCGCGTTATCCCGCCATCGAGTTTCAGGTCGCCGACACCCAGGGCGAACTCATCAAGACGTCCAACACCAACATGATGGAAGCCCTGCGCGACGCCATCCTGTTCACCAGCGTGGTCATCCTGTTCTTCCTTGGCAACTGGCGTGCCGTGGCCACCGCGCTCATTTCCATTCCGCTGGTCTTTCTCATCACCCTGGCCGTGCTGTGGCTCACTGGCTGGGAGATCAACACCATCGTGCTCACCGCCGTCATCCTTGCCCTGGGGATGCTGGTCGACGACGCCGTCGTGGTGCTGGAAAACATCGAGCGGCATCTGGGCGACCTGCACGAAGATGTCGCCACCGCCATCCAGCACGGCACCGAGGAAGTGCTGTTCCCAGTACTGGTGGGCACGATCGCCACGGTAGTGGTGATCGGTCCCCTGATGTTCGTCGGTGACTTCACCGAGCAGATGTTCAAACATCTTGTTTACCCGCTCATCATCGCCGTTCTCGGCTCGTATTTCGTCGCCGTCACCTTCATCCCCCGACTGTCGTTCTTCTGGTACCGCAACGGCTTGCCCCAGAAGACCCGCGTCGAGCGCCTGTTCGAAAGCGCCTACCGGCGCACCTTCGGCCCCGGCGCAGGGCTGTATCAGCGTATCTTGACCTGGGCCTTTGCCGGCGGCGTGTGGCGGCGCGTGGGCCTGGTGGTGCCGGCATACGCGCTGTTGATCGGCAGCTTCATGCTGGTCATGCCGCTGGTCGGGCGCGATGCGCTGCCGCCGATGGATAGCGGCATTATCAAGGCTCACATCAAGTTCAGCGCCAATGAACCGGTGACGGTCGCCGAAGCGCGGCTGCAACAGTTCGAGGCCGGTTTGTCGGCCGACAAGCGCATCAAGCGCGTGAGCGCGGTGTACGGATCCGAACCCGGCGTGATCTCGCTGGGCAGTGGCCAACTGCCGGCCGAGGCTACTTACACCATTCATTACGTCACGCGCTTCGAACGCACCGCATCCACCTGGGACATCGAAGCCGATTTGCGCCGCCGCCTGCAAGCCTTGCCCGGTGTGGTTTCCGCCGACACCTTTGGTTTTGGCATCACCCCGATGTCCACTATCAAGGCGCCCGTGGACATACGTCTCTATGCCGAAGATTGGCGTGAATTGCCGGCGGCAGCAGCAGCGGTGCGAACCGCCTTGGCGAAAGTACCGGGGCTCACTTCCGTGTCGACGGCGTGGGATGAGGACGCCCGCGAGACCATCCTGGAACTCGACGAACACAAGCTGCGCGCCTACAACCTGAGTCCCGATGCAGTCGCTGCCCAATTGCCGCTCAAGGGCGGAACCATGGCCAGCCTATCCAAGCTTGCAACCGTCACCGCCATTCCGGTGCGAGGCTATTTCACCGAGCCTTATCGCGGCAATCCGGCTGCGCTGACCCTGTTGCCCATCCAGACTCCGGGCGGCGGCAACGTGCCTTTGGGCGAAATCGCTACGCTCAGGGAAGCGAGCACCGTTTCGCTGCTCACCCGCGACGCCATGCAATACAGCCTGGACGTGCTGGCCTGGCGGGAGAAGGCGCCCACCAGCGTGCTGTCCGAAAAAGCCGAAGCTGCCGCCCGCGCCGTGCTGCCGCCGGGCGTTGATCTCAAGGAAACCGGCGACAATGGCCAGGGCACCGAATCGAGCAAGGCCATGATGGCCGGGATGATGCTGGGCATGCTGCTGCTGTTCGTCGTGCTGGCGCCCGCCTATGGCAGCCTTACGCTCGCGGGCATCACCATGATCACCCTGCCACTGGCGGCCACAGGCGCGGCCTGGGGCCTGCTGCTGTTCGACAAGGCGATGGCCCTGCCGGCAATCCTGGGCATCATCCTCCTGTTCTCCATCATCGTGAAGAATTCCATCCTCATGGTGGACTTCATCCACAGCCGCGAAAAGACCGGCGAGGATCCGATGACCGCGGCGCAGGATTCCATCCGCCTGCGCTACCGCCCCATCCTCATGACCGCGTTCGGCACCGTCGCCGGCCTGCTGCCCGTCGCCCTCGAGCACGCCGTCGGCCTGGAGCGCCTGTCGCCGCTTGCCGACACCGCCATTGGCGGGCTTTTACTGGGCACGGTGCTGACGCTGTTCTATCTGCCGATGTTTTACGTGTGGGTGGCGGGGCGACGGAAGGCCGCGGTGGCTGCTCATGATGCGGCCTTGCCACCCCCTGAGTCGATTGTTGGTCAGGCATCTTCGAGCATCCAGAATCCATTTTAATGAATGCCCTGACGACCACCCGCCTTCTCGCCACCCGCCTTGCAGATCGCGCTTGGCGGATGTTCAGTTCAGTGTGGAAACGTCTTGCGAAGCCCATTGCAGGAACGCACCGCCTGGGGCTTCGCGGCGCCATCTACCGGCTGGTTTGCTCAGCGCGCGGCAAATCGCCCCCGGGCGGTGCTCGCCGCGGCGGAGGCAAGCGTGCCTGAGAGCATGAAACCTGGCACAGAGCGCGCACCTATGCCCTTGCAGTCTGTAACGCTGGCGCAGGGTTTGCCGATCAAGCTGACGGATGAGCTGTTGGCGCAAGCACGGAGGCTGAGTCTCGCCAAGGGCGACTACCTGTTCCGCCAAGGCGACCCGGTGCGCTTCATCGTCTTCGTTGTGGAAGGCGAGCTGAAGGCCTCACGCTATTTGCAGGACGGTTCGGAGTGCGTGATGGTGCGTGGGCGCGGTGGGGAGATGTTTGCCGAATCGAGTCTCGCCGACAGCCAATACCGCTGCGATGGCGTTGCTGTCAGCGCGGCGAACCTGGTGCTGCTGCCGGTTGACGCGCTGCGCGCCGCGCTGGGCGGCGAAGGCAGCCTGGCTTACGACTTGTGCGTGGCGCTGGCGCGGCAGGGGCGCAAGCAATGCTCGCGGCAGGAGCGTCTGCGGCTCAAGCGTGCCCGCGACCGGGTATTGCACTTTCTGGCCTGTGAGGGTGGCGCCGCAGGTGTGGTGCGCTGGCCGGCGCATTTGTCCGAACTCGCTGCGGAACTGGGTCTGGAGCGCGAAACGCTCTACCGCACCCTGGCCGGGCTGGAGACTGAGGGGCTTCTCCTGCGCACGGACAGTGAGTTGCGCCTCTTGCAAGGACACGAGTGATTTGAATCATATGCTCGTACCCGTTTCATCTCGCACTATCCTGTTTCCTGATGGAAGCAAGGGGTCGGGCGATGAAGCTTGGAAACCTGATGACACGCGCGCTTGTCGCGGCGGCCCTGTTCGCATTCCCGCCGCTGCCAGCATTCGCGGAAAAGGCCATCGACTTCAGGTTCACCGATATCCTGGGCAAAAACCTGCGCCTGTCCGACTACCGGGGCAAATGGGTATTGGTGAACTTCTGGGCGCCCTGGTGTCCCACGTGCTGGAACGAGGTTCCGCTGCTCAACGACCTGAACAGGCGCAAAGATTTCGTGGTAATCGGTGTCGGTCTTGACTACGGCCCGGATCGAAACGTGGTCCGCGACACGGCCAGGCTGCACGATTTTGATGCCGCCGCTATTGTCGCCGGCGGGGCGCGGCGCGATCCGGACAGCGCATTCCGCCAAGTCGGTCCGGTGGACTTCTACCCGACCTCTTACCTTTACGATCCCGCTGGCGAGATCGTCATGTTCATCCCAGGCATGGTGAATCGCGAAAACGTCCTGGGCTTCATGGAAAATTGGAATCACGAGCGGACGAGGAGCCAGAAAGTCGTTGCGGGGCGCCCATGAACTGCCTCATGACCGTCTGTCCAAAAATCTGGTTCACCAAAACCGACGAGCTTCCCGGCGTGGCCAGCCTCGCCGCCTGTCATCGACGCGGCCGGGAAGGTGTGCTGTTTCGTACCCCGCGCCAAGTAGCCCCCCTGCAACCTTGCTCAAAAGGGGTGGAAAACCACTTATATATGGAGACGACCATGAACGAGAAGCAAAACTATCTTAGCTGTGCCGTTTTAATCGGACTTTCAGTACTCTTCGGGTCAGCCTATGCCGAAGACGCACAGACTCTGCCGGAGCCGATAGCGGCGGGATTGATGGCGCCAGAGCCAACAGCGCCAACAGCGCCAGAGCCAACAGCGCCAACAGCGTCAGAGCCGACAGGGACAGAGTCGACAGCTTCCGGGCCAGTGGCATCAGGGCGGAGCGCGGCCCAGTCTTTCCCGGGAAAGAAAATCTCCCTTGCGCCCCTGCCATTTGTGATCTATCTGCTGGAAAATCAGAGGCCCACCGTGACCTTCACCACGCCCTGTGCCCAGATAGAAAAAATGACCTATGGCTTTCCGCCCTTCGTGGCCTTCGAGAACTTCATGTTCACCTGGATCGCGAATGTGAACGAGTCCAACCTCCTACCCCTCAGGATCGAGCCGGTCTGCATCTAGCGGTGCATGCAAGAGCGCCTAGCGCTGGCCATGCCTTGAAATGGACGTTTCTCCTGTTCGCCTTGATGGTGCTTCTGCCACCCACGATAATTGGAATCACGAGCGGGCGATGAGCACGCAAGCAGGAGTTGGACGCAGATGAATTGCCTGATGACCGCCTGGAACCGCCACGAAGGGGAACTGCGGGTCTGGCTGCGGGCACGCATGGGCAACGCGCACGATGCCGATGACATGCTGCAGGAACTGTTCCTCAAGGCGCTGCGCCAGGGCAGGAAATTCTGCGACATCGGCAATGCGCGCGCCTGGCTGTTTGAAGTGGCAAGAAATGCGCTGGCCGACCGCCTGCGCCTGCATAAGAACGAGGTCGAACTGCCGGAGGATCTGGCCGTTGACGCCGACGAGCCCGCCGCCGTGGATGGCCTGGCCGCGTGCCTGCCGCGGGCGCTGTCCGAATTATCCGACGAAGACCGCGAGGCCATCAACCTGTGCGATCTGCAAGGGCTCAAGCAGCAGGACTATGCGCGCCTCAAGGGCATCAGCCTGGCGGGCGCCAAGTCGCGCGTGCAACGGGCGCGCAAGCGTCTGCGCGCGCATCTGAACGAGGCCTGCCAGGTCCGCTATGACGAAGCCGGCAAGATCTGCTGCTTCGTGCCGCGCAGCAAGTAGGTCTGCATCTTTTTGCGGTTTCGTTCGTCTTCATGATTGAGAGGCGCATTTCGCCTCGGCAGAGCAAACGGAGACGTCCACGTGCAAGCCCTCGCCATAAGACTGAAACGCTGGCCCGGAAAGCAGCCGCAGCTCTTCCTGCTGCTCGCCGGCGCGCTGTGGTTTTTCCTGTATCAGAGCCTGATTCCGGTATCCCAAGCCTTGGTCGGCGAACTTCCGGTGGCGCAGGGCAGTCGTCTGGGCGGCGCGCTGCAATTCTTTTTCTACGACGCGCCCAAGGTGCTGCTGCTGCTGACCGGCGTGGTGTTCGTCATGGGGCTCATTCACACCTTCGTGTCGCCGGAGCGCACCCGCGCGCTGCTGTCGGGGCGGCGCCTGGGCGCGGGCAATGTCATGGCGGCGGGACTGGGTATCGTCACACCGTTCTGTTCGTGCTCGGCGGTACCGCTGTTCATCGGTTTTCTTTCTGCCGGGGTGCCGTTGGGGGTGACCTTTTCCTTCCTGATTTCCGCGCCCATGGTGAACGAGGTAGCGCTCGCGCTGCTGTTCGGCCTGTTCGGCTGGCAAGTGGCGGGGCTTTATCTGGCGCTGGGATTGGCGGTGGCGGTCGTGGCCGGCCTGGTGATCGGCAAGCTGGGCATGGAGCATCACCTGGAAGACTGGGTGCGCGCCATGCAGAACACTCAGCCGAGCGCCGCCATCGATACCACCGTAATGCGCTGGGGCGAACGCATCGAGCGCGCCGTTGTCCACGTGCGCGAGATCGTCGGCAAGGTGTGGCCCTACGTCATCGCCGGAATCGCGCTGGGCGCGGCGATTCATGGCTATGTGCCGGAGGACTTCATGGCTTCCATCATGGGCCGGGATGCGCCGTGGTGGTCGATTCCCGCCGCGGTGGCAATCGGCGTGCCCATGTACACCAACGCGGCAGGCATCATTCCCATCGTCGAGGCGCTGCTCGGCAAGGGCGCGGCGCTGGGCACGGTGCTGGCCTTCATGATGAGCGTGATCGCGCTGTCGGCGCCGGAAATGATCATCCTGCGCAAGGTCTTGAAGCCCCGTCTGATCGCCACCTTCGCGGGCGTGGTGGCCGCCGGCATCCTGCTGGTGGGCTATGTGTTCAATTTTGTTTTGTGAAAGGAAGAAGCATGGAGATCAAGGTACTCGGCAGCGGCTGCGCCAACTGCAAGACCACGTTCAAACTCATCGAGGAAGTGGCGGCGGAAAGAGGCGTGGCGGTTGAACTCGCCAAGGTCGAGGACATCCGCGCCATCATGGCTTATGGCGTCATGTCCACCCCGGGGGTGGTGATCGACGGCAAGGTGGTGCATGCCGGCGGCGTGCCCAGCCGCGACAAGATCGCGCAATGGATCGCTCAAGCGTGAGTACACTGGCGCCTGCTTCCACACGCCGCTTTGGAGAATGGAATGGACGCTTCCCCCCGGCGACGGGCTACTGAGATGACCTAGGGTGGGGAGTAAGGTGGATCCTCATGGGCCGACGGCATCGAAGTGCCAAATTGGGAGGAACATGGAGTTCTTCCAGGCAAACCAGAGGATCCATGATGAAGCATACCGTAGTCGGCATTGACATTGCAAAACGGGTATTCCAACTGCATTGGATAGACACTGAAACTGGAGAGATTGTGAGTTTGCAGCTCAAGCGGGAGAAGTTTCTGGAGCATTTCGCCAACCGGCAAGCGTGCCTGATTGGCATGGAAGCATGCGGGGGTGCCCAGCACTGGGCGCGGGAACTCATCAAGCAAGGTCACGAGGTCAAATTGCTGTCCGGCAAGCTGGTTAAATCCTTCGTCATGGGCAACAAGGGCGATGTGGCCGATGCCAAGGCGATCTGGACCGCCGTTCAGCAGCCGGGCATCAAGCCGATTGCGATCAAGACCGAACAGCAGCAGGCCATTCTTGCACTACACCGCATGCGCCAGGGACTGGTCAAGATGCGCACTATGCAGATCAACGCGCTACGGGGCTTGCTCACGGAATACGGTGAGGTGATGCCGCAGGGCAAAGCCGGTTTGCGCAAAGGGATTGCTGCCGCGCTTGAACGGGTTGAGCGACGGTTGCCCAGCATCGTGGTTGAAGCCCTACGCGAGCAATGGCAGCGCATTACAGAACTGGACAACCAGATCGTTGAGATCGAACGCAAGCTACAAGTCTGGCTGAAGACAGACAAGGCGGCCAAAGCCATTGCCGCCATCCCCGGGGTGGGTCTGCTGACTGCCACGGCAGCGGTGGCCACGATGGGGGATGCCAACGCCTTCAAGTCCGGGCGTGAATTTGCCGCCTGGGTGGGCTTGGTTCCCAAACAAACCGGAACAGGTGGCAAGACAAGGTTGCTGGGCATCAGCAAACGTGGTGATACCTACTTGCGAACCCTGCTGATCCACGGTGCTCGCTCGGTGCTGATGAACGCCAGGCAACCTGGGGCGTGGGTGGATGAATTAGGCAAGCGCAGGCCGTCCAATGTGGTGGTGGTTGCGCTGGCCAACAAGATCGCACGAACGATCTGGGCCATGCTGGCTCATGACCGGGCGTACCAAGGGGATTGGGTCAGCATCAAGCCTGCGTAGGGCTGACACTGGACCCATCGATCGATGAACCAAACAAAGGAATGAATGCTGAAAGATTGCGATAGGTAAAAATTGTGTGATGGCAAACAGGTCAGACCGTGGCTTGCTAAACCTGAATGACTGACTGGACATCAAAGTCCGTTCGGAGAATGAGGCGCAAGTCAGCGAAATCCATCGGGGCCCGCAGGGATATAGCCTGCAACAAGGCCGGATATAGAACTGCAGCCTTAGCTTGTTTACTAAAACACAATCAAAACCCTTGGCAATCGGGAAGCGTCCATATAGATCAGTCATGAAATCGATATGCCTTGCCCTTGGCGCTGCCTTGCTAAGCGCTGTAGCCAGTAGTGCGCTGGCCGATTCCGCAACCTGGACGCAACAAGTCATCACCCCGGAAATCGCCCTCAAGGCCGCGCAGGCCGCGAGAGCCGAATGTCAGAAACGTGGCTGGCAAGTGGCGGTGAGCGTGACCGATCCTGCCGGCCTGCCGCTGGTGATGCTGCGCGACCGCTATGCCGGCTGGCACACCGTGGAAGCGGCCACCGGCAAGGCACGCACCGCGGCAAGCTGGCGCGAGGCGACCACCCACGTCGCAGCCCGCGTCACCCGGCCCGATGCCGCCGAGAAGGCCATCATGAGCCTGCCCGGCGTGGTGATGATCGGCGGCGGGCTGCCCATCGAAGCGGGCGGTCAACAAGTGGGCGCCATCGGCGTGTCGGGCGCGCCCGGCGGCGACAACGATGACATTTGCGCCAAGGCGGGTCTGGCCGCGATCGAGGCCGACCTGGCGTTCTGAGAACCGCCCAAAGGAACACGCCCCATGAACAGTCCCAAGATGAGCTTTCACGTTCAGACCATGCGGCTGGATGCCCATGGCAGCCTGGCGCGCTGCAAGCAGGCGGAAATTCTTCTGGATACCGATCTGGCCGGCAACCCCAAGGCCTTCAACCCGGCCGAACTGCTGCTCGCCGCTTTGTCCGCCTGCATCATCAAGGGCATCGAGCGCATCACGCCTATCCTGCAGTTCGAGCTGCGCGGCGTGGAAGTGAGCGTGGACGGGGTGCGCCAGGATGTGCCGCCGAAGATGGAATCCATCACTTACGAAATCATTGTCGATACCGACGAATCCGACCGGCGCCTGGAATTGCTGCACGACAATGTGAAGCAATTCGGCACTGTGTTCAACACCGTGGCGCCGGGAACACAGCTTTCCGGCATGCTGCGGCGCAGCACGCCCAAGGAGCCCGCGAGGTGATCCTTTCCATCGTCCTGGCTTGTGCGTCGCTCCCGATTGTGCGGACGAAGGGTGGAAGGGGGTGGTGTGGATGAGCCTTGTTCTGGCCGCCTTGCTCACGTTCGCATTGACCACGGTGTTCACCATGGCCGGGGTCGGGGCCGCCTTCGTATTGATTCCGGTCTTCCTGACATTCGGCATCGAACTGCAAACGGCGATGGCTACTGCACTGCTGCTCAATGCCGTCGCCATGGCCGTCGCCTCCGCAACCTTTATTCGCAAGGGGCTGGTGGCGTGGCGTCTGGTTCTGCCCATGCTGGTCCTGGCGGTGCTGGCCTCCCCGCTCGGGGTCCATTTGGCCCAGGGCATGGACCGGCGCTTGCTATTGGGATTGTTCGTCGCCTTCCTGCTGTTTGCCGCTCTGATGATCCTGCTTTACCGCCCGCGGACACGCGCCGCCCGCGTCTCCACCCGCGAGGCCCTGACCCTGGGCCTGCCGATCGGCGCGCTGGCGGGGTTCGTCGGAGGCCTGCTGGGGGTGGGGGGCGGCAACATCATCGTCCCCGCGCTGGTGGCGAGTGGCATGGAGCCGAAACGCGCCTCGGCCAGCGCGGCGTGCGTGGTCTTGTTCGCTTCGCTGGCCGGTTTCCTGGCCCATGTCAGTGTGGCGCGGATCGACTCGGCGCTGCTGGTTACGACCGGGCTGGCGAGCGCGGCCGGTGCCGGCCTCGGGGCCTGGCTGGCCAGCGAGAAGCTGGCCGGCGAGCAGTTGAAACGAGTCATCGCCCTGGTGCTGATCGCGGTTGCCATCAAGACCGCCTGGAGCCTGGTGTAAGCCAGCCCGTTTTTCCCGAACCGTAAAGGAGTCCCATCATGTCCGATCGCGAAACCCTACTGAAAGCCCTCGAATTCCACGGCCACCGCTGCTGGGCCAGCGTGGCCGGGGTGCGCGCCGGATTGGCCGCGCTGCGTGAACTGGGCGTCAAGCGCGCGGGCGGGCGGCAATTGCACGCCTTCGTCGAAATCGGCGAGGACCACGGCGGCACCTGCTTCGGCGATGGCGTGCAATACGCCACCGGCTGCACCCTGGGCAAGGCCAACATGGAGAAGACGAATTACGGCAAGCTCGCCGTCACCGTGGTCGAACGCGCCAGCAACCGGGCCATCCGGGTGAGCTACAAGCCCACCCTGCAAAAGCAGATCGGCGCCTCGGCCTTCATGGTCAAGCGCGGCGAGGGCATGGAGCCGGACGAGATTCCCGAGGCCGAGCAGATGGAACTGGTGGACCTGGTCTGGAATGCGCCCGAATCGGACGTGCTCACGATCGGCCAGGTGTTCCAGTTCGAGCGCGAGTGGTTCCCCGAGATCATGGGCTTCGTGCCGTGCGCGGCTTGCCACGAACTCACCGCGCGCGCCTATCTGCGCGTGGTGGGCGACAAGCAGGTGTGCATTCCCTGTTCGGGTTACGAGCGCTGAAGACAGACCGTATCAAATCGCGATCCCGACCATGGCCTTCTGGCGGCAGGCCGGGCACAGGTCCATCAGGCGAGCCTGTTCGCCCTGGAACATGGGGTGATCGGCCATGAGGGCGCGGCTTCTTCGCATCATTGCCTGGGTGGCAAAGGGCATGCCGCAGGCGCTGCAGGCAAACATGTCTGCTTCGACCAGCACGCGCGGGCGCTTGCGCGCGGTGCGCGACGTGAGCAGGCGCGGGGACAGGCTCACGGCTTTTTCCGGGCAGGTATTCACGCATAAGCCGCATTGCAGGCAGCGTTCTTCGGTGAATGCCAACTGTGTGAGCGGTCCTATGACGCTCAGCGCCTCGGCCGGGCAGATGCCCACGCAGGCCGAGCACAGCGTGCACTTGGCGGGGTCGACACGGATTTCACCGAGTGGGCCGGCGGAAAGCGGAATGCTCGCCGGAAGTGTCGCCACGCCCGCCGCCAGCGCATCGATGGCGGCAAACAACAGGCTGCGCTTGTCGTCGCTGCCGGGAAGATCGAAGGGCGGCAGCGGCGGCAGGCCAGGCAACTCGGCCAATGCTGCACGCGTGTCGGCCAGTCCCAGGGCGGAGGGCAGGCCCAAGCCGGTCAACAGGCTGCGCCCTAACTCGACCTGGCTTGCCAGCGCGGCGCGGCTCATCTCAGGGCCCTGACCCACGGCGAGAGCGACGCGCTGAGCGCCCAACGCCAGGGCGGCGAGCCAGAATTCCAAGCCCAGGCTGGCGGCCTCGCGCACCGGCCAGGTCAGCCAGCCGGGCGACGGCGGATCAGTCTCATCTTCCACGATCCATAGCCCTGCCGGGCCCCCTTCCAGTTGTCTCCAGGCCTCCAGAGCGGCGCGCAGGCGCGCAAGCTGGGTGGAGGTGCCGGGGTAAGCATGCCGGACTGCGCCCGAGGGGCACACCAGTGCGCAGGCGCCGCAGCCTTGGCACAGATGGGCTTCGATCTGCGCGCTTTGCTTGCCGAAGCTGATGGCCCCCGCCGCACAGGCCGCAAGGCAAGCGGAGCAGCCGGCGACGCTTTGGCGTTGATGCGCGCACAGGTCCGCATTGAGATGAAAGTAGCGCGGTTTTTCAAAGCCATCGCGCAAGCGCTGGGCGATCTCCAGCAGGGCCTGCTTGAGGGCCGGGTAATCGTCCGGCACCAGGCTGTAGTGGCCGAGCGGTGCCACCCCCAGTCCGGGCGGCTTGCTGCCGGTGAAATCCAGCACCCAGTCGAAATGGCCGTCGGCATGGAAGGACAGGGGCGTCAGGTCCGCAGGGCCATTCGCTGTGTGCAGGCGGGCGCGAAAAGCCCCCATCCAGCCGGACAGGTCGGCCAGTTGCCCGGTGAGCGCACGCAATCCAGACGGCAGGCTAGCCGCGTCGTTAACGCCGGTGCACAGCAGTGCCGGACGCAGGCCCGCGATGCGCACGGCTTCAAGGCGTTTGAGCAGCAGCGCGGCCGGTCCGATAAGCAAGGCGCAATCGCCGGGTGTGAAGCGGATGAAGTCGGTTGGCGGGGACGGCACCTGCTCGGCTGCGGCACGGGCGGACTGCAGGGAGGTAACGCGCATGCGTGTCAGACCTGGGCGCGGGCCGTCGCGCCCATGGTGTCCTGCAATTCTGCGGATGCTTGTAGCAGGCCGGCCTTGAGCAGCCCGGCGAGCGCGGCGTACAGGGGCTCGCGCGCCTGTTCGATGATCGCATCCGCCCAGCGCGGGACCCAGGCCCCCAGGTGCGCGTGCAGGAAATCCAGTTGCTGGGTGGCGCGTTGTCGCGCGGTGCTTGGGTCATCGGCCTGCCAGGCTTGCGCTTCGCGCAGCGCCAGCAGGGCGATGAACTTGAGTTCCACGCTGAGGTGATCCTGTGGCCCGGCCTCCAGGTCGATTTCGGCGAAACCCGCCTGACCGTACGCCTGTATCACCGCGACAGTGCTTTCGCCGATTAGACGGTTTTCGCGCCACACCGATTCGAACGGCGGAGGCGGCCCCAGGCCTTCTTGTATGCCGGAGATGAGGCGGGTGAATTCAGCCCCCAGCCGTTCCCGGGTGGCATCGTCGGATGAAGGCGCAAGGGCGCTGAGGGCAAGCCAGGCCGCTTCCAGATCGTCCGCGGCATCAGCCGTCCTGACCTTTTCCAAGTCGACCGACAGGCTGGCAAGCTGTTCCTGTTTGGGTGGACGCAGGAACCATTCGCCCAGCCACCAAAAAAAACGGCTTCGGTCTTCTGCCGAAGCCGTACAGTCGATCTGATTCATGGGGCTTCCGTTATGCGTGATGCGCAAGCACAAGCCCCACTCCTGGGCGGCCGAGATCGCTCATTTCTTCATGTTATAAAAGGGCGTGGCGACGTTGCCCTCGGAATGGCAGCCGATGCACTTGGCGCGTTCCACCGCCTTCACCCTTCCGCCATCCACCATTTCCGGGAACTCTGCCTTGCGCAGAAAGAGGTAGTTGTCGGGATAGGCTTCGGCGGTGTGGCAACCGTTGCATTTTATGCCCAGCTTGTCGACATGGATCTTGTGATAACGGCCTTCGTCGCCGAGGGAATATTCCTTACCGACGTTGACTTCGCCCTTGCGGATGGCCTCGGCGGTCTTGCCCAAAGTCATGGATTTGTCTCCGGCCCAGGCCCCGCCGGCGAGGGCGGCCAACAGGCCGACGAGCAGCAAGTTTTTCATCAGTAATCTCCCCCGTTCAAGACGTAGTAGACCTGCGGATGGGTGCCGAACTCCTTCTTTAGTTGCGTGGCGTGCTTCTTGGCGATGTAGGCCGAGACCGTGCTGTTGGGATCATCGATGTCGCCGAACAGGCGCGCATGCACCGGACAGACCAGGTCGCAGGTGGGCGTATATTCCGGGGCCTTGCCGATCTGGTCGGTCTTGCCGGCGGCAACGGCTTTCTCCAGCTTGTGCCAGCAGAAGGTGCATTTCTCCACGGTCTTGGCCTTCTTGCGGTGCAGGGGCGAGAGGTTGCCCATTTGCTCGTAGGGCGTCTTCTCCGCCCCCGGGTAGAGCTGCTCCAGCTTGGCCCCGTTCAACTGCGGCACCCCGTAGGGGCAGGTGGTGGCGCAGTAGCCGCAGCCTATACACTTGTCGTAGTCCACCAGCACCACGCCAAACGTGTTCTTGCTGATGGCATGTACGCCGATGGCATCACACGCCGCTTTGCACGACGGGTGCTCGCAATGCATGCAATTCATGGTGACGAAGTTGCGGGCGACGTTCGGGTAGTTGCCGGTTTCGTATTCCATCATCACGTTCCACGGGGATTCCGGCGTGAAATGGTTTTCCACCGCGCAGGCGGCCACGCAGGAGCGGCAGCCCATGCAGCGCTCGGTGTCGATGACGCGAACAAATTTTGCCATGGTCGTCTCCTCAGGCCTTGTAGAGCTTGACTTTGGTGTCGTTGAAGGAATTCATGCCGGCAATGCGATCCGGATGCAGTTCCAATACCTGGTTGATCCAGGTGCCTTTCTTGGCATAGTCCGGGAAGCCCAGGCTCCACTGGCCATAGTGATAGGAGACGGCAATGGTGTCGGGGCGGATGCCCTGGGTCAGCTTGACCTTGCCTTTCGCCTTGCCCACCCGGCTTTCCACCACCACCATGTCGCCGTCCTTGATCCCCAACTCTTTGCCGGTGGCGGCATTGACGGAGATGAAGTTCTCCGTCGCGTCGGCGCCGATGGCGAAATTGAGGATGGGGTTCTGCGCCGTGTTGCCGGACTGGTTGCGGTACATGCGCTTGTGGGTGATGAGATAAAGCGGATAGTCCTTGGCCTCGCGGTGCGGCGTCGGGAAGGCATGCTCCTTGATCGGGATGGGCGAGTAGGCCACCTTGAACTGGTCCAGATTGATGTTGGTGATCTTGTTGTCTTCCACCGTCTTTTTCACCTTGGCGAAACTGTCTACCAACTGGTCAGCGTACAGTTTGATGCGCGGCTTGCCTGGTCCCTTGCACTCCGCCTCGACACTGTGAAGATAGCGGTCATGGGTCGATACGGTCTTGCCGACGAAGGCGTTCTCCAGGGCGTAGGCAAAGGGCTTCTTGGTCTTGTCGGTCCAGATGACCTCGACCATTTCCCGTGCGGTGTAATCGCGGCCTTTCTGGAAGGTGGTCTCCTTCAGCCCCCATTTCTTGTTCAACTCATCCGCATAGGCATCGCGCAGCCCCAGGCGTTTGTTCAGTTCCCACAGAATGGTCATGGCGTCATAGGGGAGATTGTAGACGTTGGCGACCGGCTGGCGGATCGCCGTGTGCTTGGTGCCGGGCGTGGAACGGGTAGGGGAGAAATGCCAAGCTTCCAGATAAGTCAGGTCCGGCAGCACGATATCGGCGAATTGAGCCGTCTCGGTGTTGACGATGTCGATCACCACGTTGAAGGTCTTCTTCAGACCATCCTGCTGTTTGATGGCGTCTGACGTGGAGAAAGGCCGGTTGGTGCCGAAGAAGATCTGCATCTCCGGCTGGTAGCCCAGACCATAAGCCTTGGGGTCGTTCACCGAGTATTGCACTTGCTGGCAGCACTCTTGGGTGGCGTGCGGGTAATACACGCTCTTGGCCAGGTCCGCGCGCTTGGGCGGATATTCGCACTTGGAGGGTTCCAGGAATTCCGGATGGCCCATGGCATGTTCGAGCAACAATCCACCCACCGCATCGGGACTGCCGACCAGCATGTTGAGGATCAGGCTGGCGCGGTTGTTCTGCACGCCGAATTCCTTGGCCGAGAGGCCGCGGAAGGTGTAGGACACCACCGGACGATAGCGGAGGGCGTGGCCGTCGATCATCAGGGTGGAGCCGATCCTTGCGGCAGTGGCGATCTCCTTGGCTAGGCTCCGAGTGCGTGCGGCGGGCACGCCGGAGACCTCCTCGGCGTATTCCGGGGTGATGTCCTTCATGCTGTCCGCCAGCACCTGGAAGGCGGTGCGATAGGCCTTGCCGTTCACCTCAAAGCTGCCCGTGAGGGCGGCCTTGGCGGCGGCATCGTCATAGGCCCTGGCAGACTTGCTCGTCTCGTCCCAAACCTGCGGCTTGCCATCGGCACCCTTGAGCAGACGGCCGTCTTCGCCCACCAGTTGGGTGGCGTTGGTGTAGGTGGCCAGGAAGTCGGCGTCGATGGTGTTGTTGTCGATGAGCTGTTTGCACAGCGCCAAAATGAATACGGCATCCTTGCCAGGCCGCATGGGAATCCACTCGTCAGCCTTGGCGGCGGCGTGGGAGAAGCGTGGCTCGATGACGATCATCTTCATGCCGCGTTCCTTGCCATCGATGATGGCGTGGTCCAGCCAGCGCGACCATTGCTCGCCTTCGAAGGGGTTGCTGCCGAAGTTGAGGTACAGGTTGGTGTACTCCAGGTCCGGCAGGTGGCCGTGACCGCCCCAAGTCGTTTCATCCGCCACGTGGCGGGCAGCTTCGCAGGTCGTGGTGCGGTGCACCAGGTTGGGCGTGCCGAAAGCGGCACAGAAGGCCTTGGGGAACTCATCGCCAATGGTGTATTTGCCGTGACCATGGTGCCAGACCAGCTTGCTGGGGTTGTCGGCCTTGATCTTGGCGAGCTTGTCGGTAAGGGTCTGGAAGGCCTCGTCCCAGGAGATTTCCATCCACTTCGGGTCTTCGTGCATGCCCTTGTTGGGGTTGGTGCGCTTCAGCGGCTTCTTCAGCCGGTAGGGGTTGTAGGTGTTGAACAGCCCCGAGGCGCCCTTCGGGCAGATGCCCCAGTTGTAATAAGCGGCGCGCGCCTTGTCGGGATAGATGGCGCGGATCACGCCTCCTTCCATCTGCGCCTCGATGCCGCAGAAGTTGACGCAGTGCACGCACGTGGACTTGATTTTAGTGGAGCCAACTGCGGCTGTCGCGGCAGCCGCCGCTTCCGCTTTGTCAGCGGCGCGGGCGATGGTGAGCAGGTTGAAGCTTATGCCGGTGGCGCCAGCCGCTGCGCCCATGCCCTTAATGAAACCCCTACGCGTAATGTTCATCTGTCGGTCCCCTCTTCAAGTTGCAACGACGTTCGATCCATCCGGGAATTACATGACTGAAAACAGCCACCATATTCTCTGCAGGAATGAGCACTTTGTTAAAGATAGACCCTAATGCCAACATTGATAAGGAGGACGTCTAAATTGATTTTCCCTCTTTACTGTTTTGTTTTGATTTCTGTCAACTTTGTTGCAAGCCCATGGCTGAGGAAATGGTCTTGCTTATGGTCGGAGATTTGCTACCCGTAGACCCCGATGGGGCGAAACATGCCCCATCACCAAAGAGGAGAAATATGAAAAGGACGATTAGCCGTCGGGATTTTCTGAAGGTCAGCGGAGGGGCTGATACAGGCGCCGGTGTGGCAGGTTTTGCGCATGCCGGCAAGGCTGAGGCTAAAGATGTGGGCCGCGCCACAGTCTTGTAAGCAGCGAAGACCGGACGCCTTGCAGTCCAGTTTTACTACCAGATTGTGACGGCTGCTGGCCGGCTGCCGAATACCGGGATCCTAAAGCCACTGACCGCTCCAGCTTCGAAGCTGGCGTTCCGAGAAGAATGCGAGGGTCGCTTCGTGAACAACTGCTTCTCGCTACTCTGGTTTAGCCACGACCGGCCGCTTCGAAAACCCTGACCGTCGCCTCAGGGTCGGATCCGGCTATAGCCTGAAGGGCGGAGCGGTCATTCGGGCCAATTTCCTGGCCTACGGCCGCTGACCAATTTATTCTGTTGAAATACTCCCCTGGATAATGCTGCCATATTGGCTATGATTCTTTGCAATGGATAAGCGGAGAGCCTAGCGATGATGGGAAGGAAGGCAGGTAGTCAGGATCGACTGTTCTACTCCTTCAACCTTGAAGACCACATACCCCAGAATCATCTCCTCCGCGGCATTGACCAATGCCTCGACCTGAGCGAGCTTCGCCAGCAACTGGCTGACTACTACAGCCAC
>JBAUMF010000101.1:0-4185 GCA_049578545.1 Thiobacillaceae bacterium | reverse complement strand
ACCGTGGCCGGAACACCCTGTTTTTTACACCGCGCCGAAATGAGCGCTCGACTGTGTTGAGGAGCCGGCCAGCACATTCCATCAGGGACAGAGAGGCTGTAGCCTCGATCGAAAGTCCGGATCTATGAAAATCATCTAGCCGGCCTCCCACCGCGGTGAGGCGGTGGGGTTAAAGTGAGTTTGCGAACCTGCTTTAACCAACTGGAGGCCGAAGATGAAATACAGTGGAATTGATCTGCATTCGAACAACAGCGTGGTCACCGTGACCGACGAGGAGGATCGGGTCGTGGCGGAGAAGCGGCTGCCCAACGACCTGGCGAAGATTCTTGAATTGCTCATGCCTTGGCGAGAGGAGTTGGCTGGGGTGGTGGTCGAATCGACTTTCAACTGGTACTGGCTGGTGGATGGACTGCAAGCGGCCGGCTTCAAGGTGCATCTGGCCCACACCACGGCGATCAAGAAGTACGAGGGGCTCAAGCACAGTGGCGACGAAGCCGATGCGCGTTACCTGGCCCATTTGCTGCGACTGGGGATACTGCCGAGCGGCACGATTCTGCCACTGGAACAACGCGCCGTGCGCGATCTGGCCAGGAAGCGCATGCAACTGGTGCGCAGCCGCACCACGCACATCCTTGCCGTCGAGAACATCACCGCCCGCCAGCATGGTGCCCGGATCAGCAGCAATCAGGTCAAGCGTCTGACTCCTGAGACGGTCGATCAAATGCCGCTGCCCGCCGACGTGGCGCTGGCGGTCAAGGCGAACGTGGCCGTGATCTCGACGCTGTCCGCGCAGATTGATCTTCTTGAAAAGCGCCTGCAGGAAAGGGTAAAGCCACGAGTGGAGTATGGACTTCTCACCAGTGTGCCGGGTATTGGTGAGGCGTTGGCGACGACCATTTTGGTGGAGACGGGGCCGATTGATCGCTTCGCCAGTGTTGGGAACTTTGCGTCGTATGCGCGTTGCGTCGATAGTCAGCGAACCAGTAACGGCAAAAAGAAGGGTGCGGGAAATACCAGGAATGGCAACAAGTACCTGTCATGGGCCTTTGTGGAAGCGGCCAACTGTGCATTGCGCTATTGCGCTGAGGCAAAACGATTCTACGAGCGAAAGAAGGCAAAAACGAACAGCGTAGTGGCGATCAAGGCGCTAGCGCACAAGTTGGCACGGGCGGCCTACCACATTCTCAAGGAGCGCAAACCCTTTGACGTAACGCGCTGTTTCGCATGAGTCATGACGGGACACCGTAAGCCAGGATTGCAGCCTGGAGCAACAGCCACTATGTATGAATTGGATACCGTGTCTCCGTCACCAATTTGCAGTACAACGGATCGTCCGCAACGCGAGCCAGAAGCGGCTTGGCGCCAAATCATTGGCAGCCACGATTTATGTGATGTGCCCCTTGGACACGCTGCGGTACCAACGTTCTTCTGGGGCGGCGAAGCCGCTGGGGCGAAAGGCAGAGTATCGCTACTCGCTTGATCCCGATGGGTGGCTGGCGCGATTCGTCGCAGCCGAATATTGAAGAAACGGGCACGGTCGGCAACTGCAGGCGAAATGAAAATGGATTGAAAACCGGCGGCTTGCGCCGCCATGGAATGGTTTGCTCGCTTGACACGGGCCGGCTAATGGGTGGCTGCAATCTCTACCAGCAAACTGTCACCGAGGAAATGTCTTGCAAAACGGGGGCGACCATCTATGTAAAAACGCATCAGAATTTTGGAGAGCAAAAAGTCGGCCTTCCAAAACGCTCCATATTCGACGATCGCCACCCAGGGAAGGGTCACGCGACCCCTGAAAAATCGCTAATTTGTCTTTTTGCGCAGTCTTTACACAGTCTGGGCCGATACCGGCCGATTGAAAACACCAAACACTCTGGCGGGGCAGGCCGCTTCATTACAGGGGCGCTGTGGTTGACCGCATCAGGCCATATCTGATGATGGGCGGTCTTAGAAATGGCAACCGCCCTTGATGTCCAGCGTGCGAAGTATTTTTCCGGTTCTGGGCGCAAATCCTTATACCCCTTGAAGTGAGGACGGATGAATCGACGGACTCACCACCTTGGTATCCCGGACGGGGGGAACCTCCAGCTTGGTGAACTGGGACAACACCCACGGCCGCAGCGCCCTGCGTATTTCATTGAGCGTCTGTGCATGATGAGCGGTTTCTTCCAGTCCGCGCACCTGCACCAATGGCATGCTGTCCCGACAGAAACTGTTCATGTAGTCCGGGTGCATCGGCTGGTCGCTGTGCATGTTCGGCAAGGGGCAGAACTTGCCCTTCCTGCCCAGCTTGCGTTCGGTGTCGCGAATCGATGCAACCGGCCCCCAGTCGCTCGACCCTAGTTTCTTGTTGTACCCGCCTTGATGCTCCAATGTCCCGAACAACAGGGTTAACGCCCGTTCCCATATGTCCTGCTGGGCGAGCGGGGTAGGGCGATATAGAAATTCAAAGCGGTCCGCGCCGTGGGTGTCCCAATCCCATTGCAGGCGGCAGGTAGGGTGGTCGCCCCTCATGAGCTGGGTGCGATGCTGATGCAGGCGAGTAAGGCTTGCGGCCCGACCGACGTAGGTCGCCTGAATTGGGGTGCAAACTATAAGGTAAATAATCTCGGTCTGATCTCTTGCCATTGGTTCTTCCTTCGGGAAATCGTCAAATAAGTATGCGGGGCATGGGGCGGACTGGCCCCATCCCAGCGTGCCGTCCACGCTCGGGGGATGAGCTTCGTCTTGAGCCATTAAGCGGTGCGGCCAGTAGGCTATCTGCGGGCAACCCGTTCCATCGCTGCGTCTGCCATCGCCTCTTCACGCTTTGCCCACGAAGTGACGAGTTTGGCGAGTTCGGCCTCATCTGTCTCCGTTCGTGGGGCGACCGACCAGCCCTTCGAGTGTTGATGGACAATGCCCAGAATCCTGCGGTCATCCTCGCTGGTCATTCGCGTGCCAAGCAATTCTTCGAAGACCTGCCAGGCGTCGGGCGCATATTCCTGCATCACGATGCGAAGCAGGTGAACGGGGTCAACCCCAAGGGCTTTGGCAAAGATTGGCACTTTGTTGATGGGTAGCTTCGTCGAGCCCTGCTTGAACATCGTGATGACGTTGGCCTTGTCGTATCCCACCTCGACGGCTATTTCCTTCTGCGACTTGTCGCAGATGTTTATCTGGTGCGTCAGGTACTCCGCTACGGTGATACGCTTTGCTGAAATGGTCGCCATCGAATCTTCCTCCTTGAAAGTTTGGGCGAGGGGAACAGCCCCTGCTGCAAATGATTATAGGGAGCGGGTCTGCGCCACTCGGGAGGACAACGCAAATAAATGTTCATTGCTGCGCCAACAAGGTTGCACGGTTGCCTGGTCGTAATCCGATCGCCACCGAATGTCAGGTTGGGCACTTGGATGACGTTCGTGTGGGGGGGCTGAAACATATGAATTGATGTGGCTGAAATTGTCAAAGATTAGAAGTACACTATGCGGAGCATACCCGTCGGACAAGACCGGCTCGTTGTACCGTCTGGGAGGCAGAGAAAATGCAATCTGGATTAAGACAGGATTCTTTGCTGCAGTGGCTTGCCGTAAGTGCGCTGCGTCTGCTCACCGCACCGTGGTCCCACGAGAAATGTCTGGGTCTCGGCTCTGTACGTATTGCGCCACCCATTAAGGAGATTTCATGAAAGTCCATTTCCTGCCCATCATCACCGTCGTCCTGGCAAGCAGTTCTGTCCTGGCTCAGAATGGTTTTGAACCGATGATGAACTCCATGCCCTATATGAATCCGGGCGCTATGACGTACGCCCCCATGAATATGATGCCACCGATGATGTACCCGCCTATGGGCATGATGAATCCGTCAAGCATGGTGGCTCCCGTGAATATGATGCCACCGATGATATACCCGCCTATGGGCATGATGAATCCGATGACCAGGATGCCCATGCCGCAGCAGGGTCCAGCACCGAGATATGGTGCTCCAGTATATGGAATGCCCGGAGTTCCGCCCCAAAGGGCATATATGCCATTCTTCTTCGCAGCTCCAGCCCTTTCACCACCCACAGCGGTGCCAACCCCTGAGGCAGCACCATCGGCCACAGCTGCGCCAGTCCCCGAGGCTGCGCCCGCTACCACACCGGCGTCAGCCCCGGAAGCGGCACCAGCTACTGCAGCTGCACCAACGCCTGAGGCGGTACCGGCC
>JBAUMF010000100.1:0-8159 GCA_049578545.1 Thiobacillaceae bacterium | reverse complement strand
TATTGTTGAGCGGCGTGCCGTTCAAGGATGGAATGCAGGCGCAAGACAATCCGCCTGAACAACAGAAACTCGCCGCCTGAAAAACGATGCTTCAGGATCGCCGTACACCAGATTTGACTTTATCTCGCTTGGTGGAGGGGAGGAGGATCGAACTCCCGACCTTCGCATTGCGAATTCAGTTGCCTTCCCTAGTGTACGGACAGTTTTGGAATCCGGACAAATGCAACAATTCCCTTTGCTGTGGTTGCTATGACGAATAGGTATGTTTCATGTGTCTACATTGCGTCTACACGAGCAAATGTTAACGGAAGCCTACTTCCCATGATCCATTGTATTTACTGGTGCTGGTGACACGAGTCGAACGTGCGACCTACTGATTACGAATCTCGCAGCCCAGGATTCTCCCAGGATCCGGGTAAGTCTCTATTGTTCTATGAAACATAAGCTTACGGCCACTATAATATCTCTCAAGGACGACCTATGTCGCCCACTTTCTCCCTAAAACATAGCACCAGCATAGCACCAGCGTGACAGACCCACAGTGACCGAAAACAAACTCAACTTCACGAAGGCAGCAATCGATGCTCTGCCTCTTCCACCCAAGGGTGGGCGCTCTTACCACTATGACACAAAGCAGCGTGGACTCAGCATTCGAGTCACCGGCAGCGGGGCCAAGACATTCATTGTCTACCGATGGGTCAATGGGAAGCCGGAGCGCATTACCCTTGGTCGTTACCCTGATCTCACCATCGAACAGGCACGAGGTCTCGCGGCTGAGGCCAATGCTGCCATCGCCCGAGGGGAGAATCCAAACGACAAGCGACGCGCGGCCCGAGCCGAGCTGACGTTCGGCGAGCTGTTTAACGAATACATGGAACGCCATGCCAAGATCCACAAACGCTCATGGAAAGAAGATCAAGGCCAATACGAGCGCTACTTGTCATCTTGGGCCAAGAAGAAGCTCGCGCAGATAACACGGGCCGACGTTCAGAAACTGCACCACTCGGTCGGAACCACCAAGGGGCATTACGCGGCCAACCGGCTGCTGGCCCTACTGAGCGGCGTGTTTAACATAGCAACCGATTTTGGCCTCTGGAACAAGCCTAACCCAGCTGCCGGAATCAAGAAGTTCAAGGAGGTGTCCCGCGACCGTTTCATGCAGGCTGACGAGCTTCCCCGCTTCTTCGAGGCATTAGCCGAAGAGCCGAACGACACCATACGCGATTACGTGTTGGTATCGCTGCTTACGGGCGCGAGGCGGTCCAATGTCCTGTCAATGAAATGGGAGCAGGTCCATCTTGAACGTGAGGAATGGCGAATTCCCGAAACAAAGAATGGCACGTCTCAGGTTGTAACCTTATCGCCTGGGGTTGTAACTGTCCTTGAGCGCCGCCAGATCGACGCAGCAAGCGAATGGGTTTTCCCGGGTGAGGGAGTGCAAGGACACCTGGTGGAGCCAAGAAAAGGCTGGGAGCGTATCTTAGAGCGTGCCGGCATCACGGACCTGAGAATTCATGACTTGCGCCGCACGCTCGGCAGCTGGCAGGCAAAGACTGGAGCGAGCCTTGCGATAATCGGCAAATCGCTCAACCACAAATCCCCAACTGCCACGGCAATTTATTCGCGTCTTGATCTCGATCCTGTTCGACAGTCAGTCAACAACGCCAATGCAGCAATGTTGTCGGCGGCGGGTATCAAGGTGTTGCCAGCAGAATCTGATCGTGAAGAAGGCGAGGCATGATGGCCGCAGACGAAGGCTCCCCTTCAAAGAGGCATTCGGCCGGCAACCGGCCAAAGCGGGAGCCTGCTAAGCGAGTTCGGGCGCCGCGCATGCCCAACTATCCGGCTGCTTACTCTTTCGATCCCAACGAGCCGCAGTTCCAAGTGGACCCAAGGTCACTGAACCAGTTCTTGCAACTGCTTCAACAGAAGGAACGGTCAGACTCACCGCTTGCCCTGGCACTTAAGCACGACATAGAAATGGCCTTAGCCGAGCTGCCTGGATTGGAAGACGTCCACGACAAAGGTCCCAGAATCGCGAACGTCAGGGCTGAGTTGCTGCCGGTCGCCAAAGCTGCGGAAGATTTGGGCACCGCGCTTGACAATCTCAGCGACATATCCAAGTCAATCCTGGAGAGCCAAGTACGGGGGCTGACGTTTCACGACCTGCTATATCAAGTGACCGCAATTGAGGATATTTCCCTGAGCGCCGTTGCCAACCTGAAGAAAGAAGACGGCCGTCACGGGGCGACCAAGCATGCCCAGAGGATGGTAGGGGCGCGCCTGGTTGAAATCTTCGACAAATACTCAGCATATGCCAGCCCTTCGGACGCCGTCACACGGGGCATCCTCAGGGACAACAAACGCGAATTCATCGATGCCGCCCTTTCGCTGGCAGAAGTCCGGCAAAGCGATCGGCTGCTCGAAGAGCTCGTGCCCTAGCATTTCCCTTTTTCCGTTGACGGTAAAGGGCAGTTGAATTGCCACAATGGCATTTCAACTGCCCTGCAGCTGCGTTCCATTCCGGGGATGATGACAACATCATGGAGCACATGATGATCATCAACCATATAAAAAGGAACGAAAATGCAACCAGAAACAACCAGGCGGGAAGCAACACGATTCCAGCCGCTCAAGCCCTTGCTAACCAGGCGCCAAGCCGCCGAGTATCTCGGCGTCAAAGAAAAAACGCTCGCACAATGGGCAACGGCCGGCAGGTATGGATTGCCATACATCCGGGTAGGCCGGAAAGCAATGTACCGCCAGAGCGACCTTGACGCCTTCATCGAACGAAACGTGGTCGGCGGGGAGGTGCAGCAATGAATCACCAATCCACTGTTGAAGCGAGCATTGCCCCCGGGGACAGGCCTCAAGCAAACCGCGTCGCCTTGACTGCGGCATCACCGATGCGCACTCTAGGCCCCGATACGAAGAGTCATTCCGCCATGGCTCCTACGACCGGCGCTGAATCCGGTCACACAAAAGCCGACGCCCTGCTGGAACAGGGCGTCGGGGCAAACCAGAACAACGTGAAGCGTATTCATCATACGGGTTGCGAACCCAGGCCGCAACTTGACGCAGGCGAGCACGCCATCATCGTCGGCCCGCCAGTAGGGGCCGCGCTACCTTCCGTGGTCGCCACGTTGATAGCTCCAGTCACGGTGCCGGCACCGTCCGACAAAACCGATGAAACCGACTTTAGCACGGTCACGAATTCGGACTTTCTGAGCGCCATCTTCGGCACACTTGATGGCAGAACCCGTCCTTTTGTCTGCGGCTTCAGGGGCGACCCGAAGGCGGTGTTCCCCGCAAGATGGGCAGGCGGTGCCTGGGAGGCGGGGGTAACCACTGCAGATGGCCCAGATAAGAATTGGTATTTCACGCTGGCAACATTCAGCCCCGAAGGCGCCGGTACCTACAAGCGTCAGAAGAAGCAATTCGCTGCTCTGTATGGAATCATGTTGGACGACATTGGAACCAAGGCCAGCGACCGTAACCATCTGAATGGTTTGCCGCCTTCCTGGTTGATTGAGACCAGTCCGGGAAACTACCAGGCGGGGTACCTCTTCGCCGCCCCCATTGTGGATGGAGCGCTGGCCGAGGCCCTCATCAAAGCGACCATCGCGGCCGGCCTGTGCGACCCGGGCGCGAGCGGACCCCTGACGCGTTATGGGCGCCTTCCCGCAGCGGTCAATGGCAAGCATGAGCCGGCCTTCGCCTGTCGCCTTGTGGAATGGCATCCTGCACGCCGTTACACGCCTGAGCAGATTGCTGATGGGTTGAAACTCGACCTTCAGCAACCGACTGTCTCGAAGCCGAAGGCATCATCGCGCCTTGCCAGAGTCAGTGTCGGTGAGGACGAAGTCTATGCGCCCCGCGCATCGGTCAATCCCCTCATCGAAACTTTGCTCGCAAGGGGGCTCTATAAGAAGCCGCTCGCCGACGGCAAGCACGACATTTCCTGTCCTTGGGCGGACGAGCATACGGGCGGTGCCGATGATGGTGCCGTCTATTACGAGCCGACCGAGCATCATCCGGTAGGCGGTTTCAAGTGCCATCATGGACACTGCGCCGATCGCAAGATTGGCGCCCTGATAAACCATCTCGGAATTCCGATCAGTGCTGCGAAGCATAAGGCCGCGATACGCGTTTCGCCCGGGGAACTCGGCCGTATCCTTGATGCCGCCGAACTCGAACTGAAGAACGCCGGTCGTTACTATCAGAGGGGCGGGCAGGTGGTCGCGATCATGACCGATCCGAGCACGAAGGATAAGCTGATCACGACGCTCAACCAGCCGGCGCTCATCAAAGCCCTGGCGGAGGTGGCGGTCTGGGAGAAATACGATGCCAGGTCGGGCGGGTTTATCCCGACCGATCCACCCAGTAACCACGTCGGCATTCTCTACGGCGCACAAGGCTACAAGCATCTGTCCGTCCTGAACGGTCTCGCACGGCAGCCTTACTTGCGCCCGGATGGCAGCCTGATGACACGTTCAGGCTACGACGAGCCGACCGGACTGTTTGGTACCTTCGATGACGCGGCGTTCAATGTCGCCCCCGATCCAACGCCTGCGGATGCGCAGGCGGCCCTACGCGCCCTCCTGCAGTTGCTCGACGAGTTTAGCTTCGCAGACGACGCCGATCGCTCGGCGGCTTTGGCTGCAATGCTGACGGCTGCGATCCGGCCGTCGCTGCCGCAGGCACCCATGTTCCACGTCAAGGCCCCGCAGATTGCCAGTGGGAAGACCTATTTGACGGCATTGATCTCGGCATTTGCCACGCCGACCATTCCATCGGCCACCTACTTTCCGCCCTCCGATGAGGAGTGTCTGAAGCTGCTCCTGTCAGCGCTACTGACATCGCCGGCGGTGCTCTGCTTCGACAACCTGACGGGCGATTTGCTGCCGCACAAGACCTTGTGCAGCGCCCTGACCGATGAATTCATTACCGGCCGCATTCTCGGGGTCAGCAAGACCGCGACCGTTGGCACGCGCACGCTGTTCCTGTCCTCTGGAAACAATGTCGATCCAGTACGGGACATGGCGCGCCGCTGCGTGACCATCCGGCTCGATCCTGCGTGTGAAACACCAGCGGCAAGAACGTTCAGGAATAACCCGGTGGGGGAGGTGCGGGGGAATCGCGGCTACTTTGTATCGCTGGCACTGGTAATCATCCGCGCCTGGATTATTGCCGGTCGCCCGATTACACCCTGCAAGCCCCTGGCGAGCTATGAAACTTGGAGCGAATGGATTCGACAACCCCTGCTCTGGCTTGGTCTTTCTGACCCGGCAACATCGGTGTTCAACTCGATGGCGGCAGACCCTGACCGTGAAACGCTTGGTCGCCTGCTTGCCGCCTGGGACAGCGTCTTCGGCAACAGACCAACCATGGTTCGCGATGTTGTTGCGAAGGCCAGTCGTACCAGTCCAAGTCTTGACGTGGTTGAACTCCACGAGGTCATTTCTGATATTGCCGATGAACGCGGACAGATCAACCGTAAGCGTCTGGGACGCTGGATTGCGAGACATGCGGGGCGCATCGTTGGTGGCTTGAAGTTTGACAAGGTGCCCGCTGGCAGAAACGTTGATCAGTGGAAGGTGGTGTCGGTTTCATCGGTTTCGTCGGTTTCCGGCAGCCATCCGGCAGCTACTCTCAGCACGGCACCAGGTAGTTCTTCGTCCGCCCCGTAGCGGTAGAGGGTGGGCTGCGGGCGGGTGAGGGGGCGAGGGAAATGGTCTCTCGCCTTCCAATTGCCTTTCACTGAAGTGCTGCGTCGTGAGTGCGGTCTTTGGAAAGCAGGTTTTCTGCCTGGACGAAATCACCGAGACCTATAACCGTGAGCGTCGAACGAGAACGACGACTACAGCCGTCTGACGGGCTTTGCGGCGGCACCATCACTATGCGTCGCGTCGGGTGGTGACAAAACGGGGTCGCAGGCAGCTGTGCTCACTGGTCAACTTCGACCATTGGGGCTCGGCAGACAACACGGAGTGGGCCGCGGAGTTCGAGCGGAGCCTGCCCGGTTTCAGCCTGTAGCTGCGGCACGGTGGCAGAGTGGCAGGGTGTTTTTGAAATGTTTCCTGCGGGGCAGAATGGGCAGGGTAAACCCGTTTTCTCAAACGATTTCGAGCACCCTGACAGCCTGCCACGCTGCCATTTGCGGGAGTCTGATACCTGAAGGACACGGCTTTATAAACAGCGCAGGTCGCTGCGCAGCAACGGATCGTGAAACTCAATATCTCAGACGAGACCAATTGAATGCCCGGGCTGTGAGTCAGCATCGCACTTGGAGCGGACGATCGCGAAAGCCAGCCCGTCGGGCAGCTTGTCGGCCACTGCGGACGCTGGCGCTCTGAGCAGAACAGGTCTGCAATGTGCCAAACACCAGCCGTTGATCAGAAATCCAGATGAATGACGGCTTCCGGAAAACCCATCCGACTCAGTCCGACCCGAAGCGGGCAACGGCAAAGTCGATCGCGCTTCCAGGAAGCTGCCTCTCACATCGCGCAGCAGAGGTTGGACTGGACCAGCACCCGCGCACCGCTCATGCGGGTTTGGGTCAGCCAACAACCCGGGTGCGTAGCGAGCACGACCTTGATCTCGCACCACGCTTAGCGCAGCTCAGAACCGGAAGTCCGAGCCGATTAAGTGCATCATCATATTCTCGACTGGCGGCAGTATCGACGGGCACCTGCAACTGCATGGCGCGGCATCACGGCGAGTACTCGTAGGTCAGTGACGTGATGGCGCCGAGGAAGTACGGCTTGCGCCCTTCCGGCCGCATCCATGCCACCTCGCCAGTGAACGGTACGGTCATTCCGTCGTGCAGCCGGTAGTCGGACCAGTTGCCTTCCCAAGGGACCATAACCATTTCCTTGCCCACCCCAGCGCCCCGCGCTTCGGCGCGGAACGAGTCGATCAGGCCGGCATCGTTGAACCTGAACATCAGGGTCAGCGTGAGCGGGCCATCGACGATGGTGGCATTCGCTGAAGCGTCGTCGACCGCCTCCCATCGCACGCCCTGGCTGGGCAACAGAGCAGTCGGGTACCACGCCGCTTCGGCAAAGTAACGCATGAATTCGCCGCGGGCAATCTCGCCGCCACCACGGACGTCAGCCACCGTGAACATGCCCAGGATTGCCGCGCGCAGCAGGCCCTCGCCGGCGATGTAGCTGTCGACCACGCGCACCACCACACCCGGCAGCATCGACACTTGGGCGTCCCACAGGAATCCCGGGCGACGGGTGACGATCCGTTGCCTGGACGTGAACGGCTTCCACCGCTCTTCAGTGGCGGAGAGGTTAATGGTGCCGACGAGTTCGACCGTGACGGCGGCGATGATGGGCTGCCCTTCCTTCAGCGCCGCGCGGAAATAGCGCTGCACTGGCGCAGGCAGGCCTTCGAGTTCGCGCCATTCGATGTTCGCGGGGGAAGACGGCGGCCTCACCTTCTCGTTAGCTCGGGCCGCATCGAGCCTGCTGGTCAGCATCCGCATTGATTCGGTCCACCGTTTGGACCCATAGGCAGAGAGGCCGACAGCAGCAATCGCCAGCAAGCTTAGAACCAGGCCGATCCACAACAGCCACGTCATTCAAGTTCCTTTGTCCCGGACGATCCGCCCAAGATCGCGGGTGCTGAAGATATGAACTGTCTGCGCGTGATGATCACAATCCTGACCTGGTCTCTAGCTGCGGTGGCAGCGAAACGGTCTCGCTATGGGAACCCTTCTGCGGGGTGTGCCCGTGTCGAACCGACTGGCGAACTGTAGGCGCCTTTCTGTGCGCGGTCTGTTCGCTTCCGCACTGACGTGTTCTCGGTGCCGCGGCACCAGTGGTATGCGCATGCACGCCGACCGGGAACAATCGGCCACAAAGCCGACTGCTGCCAGTGACGGTTCATGGCCGGACTGGGAGTGATGATAGCCGCCCCAAGGTTATTTAGCCTTCAACGGCCGCGTTCATAATTCACATCTGGCTCATTGCATCACTCGACCGGCACGAATATCCACAATAGGACATAAAGCAGCAGGCCTGCGCCGCCAAAAAAGAAGAGAATGGAGAACAGAAGCCGCCATAGCCAAGATTCCGCTCCAGTGGCGCGCGCAATCCCGCCACACACGCCCGCGATCCACCTATCGGAGCGACTGCGCCGCAACGCGT
>JBAUMF010000099.1:0-9776 GCA_049578545.1 Thiobacillaceae bacterium | reverse complement strand
TATTGTTGAGCGGCGTGCCGTTCAAGGATGGAATGCAGGCGCAAGACAATCCGCCTGAACAACAGAAACTCGCCGCCTGAAAAACGATGCTTCAGGATCGCCGTACACCAGATTTGACTTTATCTCTTTTCCTTGCCGCCGAAGGCATACCGAAAGCGCCACCACTTACCCCCTTCGGGGGTAACAATCAAAAACAAGCCTTTTGCGTCCATCATTTTGCGGGCCTTTTCCCCAGGCTTGGCCTTGCGTACAGCGGTATCGGATAGCGGCATGGTCTGTGTCCTTTCGAGTTTGGGGTAACTGCTTTTCGCTTACTCCAAGTTACCCCGGATTGTTACCCCAAAAATGGGGTAACTTCCATAACACTATCTTAGACCATACTGGACAATAAACCAACAAAAAAGCCCGTATTTACAAGGTGTTTAAGACTTTATTGGAGTTCTTTGGATGGGTGTTTGGTGGCCAAGAGCAGAATCGAACTGCCGATACGCGGATTTCATGTTGTTGCAAGTTATTGTTTGTATGGACAATGTGCCCCCCAACGCTCGTTAATAATCGCTGGCAAAGGCAAAATTTGCCACGGTCGCTCTTCATCGCTCAATTCCCATGAACGACCGTTCCAAGCCGATAACAGCAAGAGGAGTTTTCGGTCATATACGCGCCGTATCATTAATTTAGTGTCGGTTTTTATTACACAAAGAAACCGATAGCTTGACCGCGATGAGCCAATGCGTTGAATCATAAAGATATTCATTTTGGGCCTGGATTATGCTTTGGGTGTTGGAGCGCACCGGTGCGTACACAGCTAGGAGAAAACCATGAGATACCTGCCCACCATTATGCTTAGCCTTCTTCCCGTCAGTGCTTGGGCTCAAGTGGGAACCATTCCTGAACCTGAAACCCTCTTCCTGTTCGGGCTGGGTGCGGCTATTCTGTTGGCCGTTCGAAAGCGCAAGTAGTCGCCGCCCCGGCATTCCTTAAATGTGGCGTGCCAGAGTTTCGACCGTCTGTACATTTGCGCCACTCACTTACGCGCCACCTTTACCGCTTCAGCAAATACGCTCTTGCCTTCCTGGTAGCAGGTCTGCTAGCAGGTTGGGTGGGAGAGTCGATCTGGTTTCATTCGCTCCCGCACACGCAATTGAGTATTGGCTCAACGCCGCTTCGGGTGGTCGTTGCTGATTCCCCACTGAGCCAAGAGTGGGGGTTCATGTTTCGTCTCTCATTGAACGACGGAGAAGGGATGTTGTTTGTCTTCCGCGGTCCGCGCAAGGTCTGCATGTGGATGAGGAACACATTCGTTCCCCTTTCCGTTGCCTTCATTCGTCGGGATGGCGTAATTGTCGGCATCGATGACATGGAGCCTATGACTCGGCGCATGCATTGTGCGCCCCAGCCGGTGACCTATGCTCTGGAGGTGTCTAGGGGTTGGTTTGGTTCCCACGGCGTGACCTTGGGTAGCGAAATGACAGGTCTCCCCCAACCAGCCAGATGACTGGGGGCACGTCGCCTCAGCCGGTTGTTGTTCCTGACTTATCGTTTAGGTATATGCTTTGGGTCTCCATTAAGAAGATGGATCTTTTGTTTAGACGGAGATGATAATGACGCAGCTCAGGACACGAATGAATGGTGGAAAATCCTCCCTCCAAGAAGTAGCAGATGCTTGGAAGAAAGAAGCTCACGACTACGCTTGGAGTACGTTAGCGTCAGACAAGTGGACAGTCGAGTTTATTCAAGGGCTTAAAGATGCGCGGCTGCATGAGGGGGAAGCTACCCCGGACCCACGGAATCTTCATGGGAACTGAAATGGAAGAAGGGGCTTCCGTTTTCCAGCCCCCTCCCTCACCCTGACGTGTCAGTCGATGGCCCTCAGGATGTACCGCGCCTCCGGATGCTCCAGCACGTAGCCCCTCAGCCAGTGATAATGCTGAACGCACGTCTCCGCCAAGGCGTTGTCACCCGCGAATGACCGGTGGCTGTAGGCATACAGGCAAGCGGCAATGCCCAAGGCGTCGGCTGACAGGTTCCCCTCGTAGCCGTTCTCGCAGGCCACGAAGTAAAGTCTTTCCGGTTCGGGCGCCATATAGAAGGCCCCATTGCTCAGTATGTAGAACTGCCAGTAGGCACCGTGGTAGTCGCTGGACAACTCTGACGTGACCGAATAGACAAAGGGCTCAAACTGCATCGGGAAGTAAACCACAAAAAGGCCCGTCGGTATGGCTGATGCCTCGATCAAGTTCCAGTTTTTGGCGCGACGTGGACCATGCGGGCGACCTATAGCGCACTATTTGACCGTGCATCCAAGACCTTCAAAGTCATTCTCACCAATCCGCCATTCGGTGGGAAAAAAGGCAAAGATGCAAGAAGAACTACGCTGTTGAAACCGGCTCAGCGCAGATGCTCTTTGTGCAGGACATCTTGTCCGAGCTTGCCCCACACCTTTCTACGGATCAGGCAAAGGCCCTGATCAGTATGATTGCTCAATACGCTGCTACCCAACCCAATACGGAGCTGGGTGATGTGATTACCGGTCTTCTGCTGACGGAGGCCAAGAAGCCGCGTGATCACCAGTTTCAGCAGTATCAGGAAAGCTACGAGGGATACGAAGCAGGATACCGCGGATTCACGGAGAACATGGAAGCCTGGAGACGTGCCACAGACAAAGCCCAAGCCGAGCCTGGCAAGGAACAGGCAGATACTGAGCGCCGCCGCAGAAAGCTTAATGATGATCCAAATTCACGGTGACGGGACGAAACCTTATTGCGTTCAGGATGGCAGGCAAAAACGGGGATTGGGCACTCGGTCCGAATTATCATTGCATGTGCAGACAGAAAGCCCCTACGTGCTCACGATTGCTGAAGTAGCTAAAGGAATGGGCTTAACGATGTAATCTATGGATAGCATCATTTCAATATTGAGGAGCCGACATGTGCCTCGAAAATTCTCGTATACATAGATTACGCCGTTGGAACTGGGATGGAGAACGCATCATTCACGAATCCATCGTCCCTTCTTCCTATTCAATGATGTGCACTTGTGGACGATGCAGGATCCCACTCTTTATGAAGGGAAGGAGGCGATCCAGCTAAAGCGTGATTGGTCGACGCTCCATCCGAGATTCGCAGGCTGGGTGCATAAAACCATTCTGAACGAAGCGCTTACCCCGGATATTTGCCCAGATTGGGTCTTGAAGGCGCTTAACCAGCACTTTACTAGCGTCCTGTGGCAAAGGAGTCTAACGGTGGATGATGTGGATCTACCTGGGAGCTATGATCCGCGCGACCACTTTGATAACGGCTACATAGAAGAAAGCTGGACGCGAGTAGTTGATCGCCTGAGCCAATTCCGCGACAGCAGCGTTCAGAATCTGGATGCATTTCACCTTGCTGCCCACGGCATTGGTGATTTCTACGCCCATAGTAGCTATGGGGAATTCGGGGCAGCCCAAAACGGCATGCTGGCTTTGTACAACCCCGACAATCCTTCCTCATCTCTCCCACGGCCTCCAGACTATGGAGGCTGGCTCCGGGTTCGATATTGCTTCCGGCAAGTTTTCTACCAATGAAGTCCTTTGGCGGGGCAGCGCCCAGGCGGCAGCTGCTCTCTGGCAAACAAACTCATATCCGGCCGGTATGCACAGAAAAGTGATTCGCACAGTATCGCAGAAGTGATAACGTTTATCCCTGCATCGTTGACACATGACAATCACTTCCCGCTGCGTGGGGCTCTGCCTCATCACAATGAAATTGCCGTAGACGAAGATACAGGCAGCAATGTTCTCTATGACGGGGACAAATTTGCTGCGCAATACAAGCTCCGAAAAGACGCCGCGGTTCGGCATATTCGCCAAGCGTTCATCGAGAATTGGAAATCTTGAAAAGAGCGTTTGTCCGAGCCAATGGGTTATGGGGGTCGGCTCATCACCTCCCTGGAAGCGGGAGGGGGTTATGCTTAGTACTGATCAACTCCTACAGGATCTTTGGGGGCAGGAAATCCAGATCGAGAAACGCGTCAGAAGGAAGTGCCGCTCAATGCCGAGCCCATGAGCGGCCTATACAGAACCCGGAAAAGCAAAAGGCCACCCCGAAGAGTGGCCTAAGTGCACGGTGTGGGTGGTGGCAGGGGCAGAATCGAACTGCCGACACGCGGATTTTCAGTACAAGTGAGACCAGAATTTATGGCTCGAAAGTTGAAGAATCAGAAGGGATTTTCTGCTTGGTGTCCGGTCACGTTCTCCCAACCGAACCTATCCCGAACCTGTTCTCAAGAACATTGAATATTTGTCTGTGAACTTCCAAGGAAAACATCCGGTTACCCCAAGTCTCGACCGAGCTTGCGCCGAACGTGGCAACACGGCAATGCGCCAGGGGGAGGGGTACCAGGCGCGTTTTGAAAATGTCACTTCCAGGCGGCCCACAGCGGCCCGCCGGGGGCAGCGTATGGGGGCAAGGGTAGCCGACGCCCAAACTGCCCCGAGATGGACCACTAGGGGCCGAGGCGGGATAGTTTGCCACCGGGAGTCCGCCCCACCCTGCGCTAGGCCAGATTCAACAGGCCTGAATAAGCACACAAGCGGACCGTCGCCCCCACTCCCTCATGGGACAGCTGCGCGGCCGAAGCAGTCCTTTCCCTAGCACCGAAAATACAGCCGCTATATGCTTCTGACCGGTCGGTCGCGGACGACGTTCAAGGTAACAGGCCTTGCGCAGCTTAATGCGCAAGGTCAGATTGACCGCAGGGTTGGGCATCACTGTTATGCCTCCTCTCCCATTCACAGGCCGAGGTGCGCCGGGCAATGCCATGCAGTTGCAAAATGTTCAAGTAGCGCACGCTTCCGTTCATTCGGGACTTCGAGATACTGAAACGTATAGCCCTCACGAAGCACTTTTCCATCGCTACTCAGATGAACGATCACGAACGATGAGTTTGCTTGGAGATGATTGTTGAGCCGCTGATGTAAGCCCGCCTTCCCTCGAACGGTTCTTCCGACATGAACCACACGCCGCTTCTTGTTTCGGATGACGTAAACACGGTGCGTCTTCGGGGCGAGCAGCTTCGCCCGTGTCTCTGGGAATGCGACTCTCGGTTGCTTCTCCAGCCGCTGAAACAGCGCTTCAATTTGCTCCTTCTCGGTCATGCGCTAGTGCTCCGTTTGTGACGCCCAACGTTCAATTAATTTGAGCCTGGCCTCTTTGATTTTGATTCAGGCAAGAATCGAAATTATTTTTAAGAAATTTCTGAACATGGTATTTTCCATGGTATTAACCGCAAATGCAGGAGCTAGACATGCACATGGGGTTCCGTACGGCTCTGGTCCTGCTTGCGGCGATCCCGGGAGGCGCTCCGGCGCAGCAGACACTGCGTTACAACTACGAGTACATTTGCAACGGCGACCGCGTGGTGGTCGGCCACTGTCGGGCTGACAGCGACATTCCGGGTTCCATTCCGACACGGCCGGAGTCCAATTATTGCGACGTCTATTATCCGGACCGGCCGCGCAAACCCAACGCCAGCGAGATCCCGGATACGGTTCTGCGCAGCAAGGTCATCAGCATGCTCGATGCCTGCGGCGCGCTCGACTCGAAAGGATCGGGCCCTGCCAACCATGCGAATTCCGCGCCCGCTGGCGCAGCCCAGGTTCCACCACCGACGCAGCCGACAAAAGCGCAGGCTGGCCCGCCCTCAATCGCACAGGTGCAGAAGCCATTCTGCGAGCAGATCTTGCAGCTGAGAACACTGGCGCCGCAGGGCTTCCATTCGATCGATCTTGGCCAGATGAAAGGGGAAACAGCGGGCGCCCATGCCAGCTCCGTACAGGTGCAGCGCGGGGGTTGCATCATCGATCGCGCGGAGAGCCCCGCTATCTTTAGTTGCAGCTGGGTGGGGCCGCCCGCCAGGGTCGATGCTCTTTTCCGGGAGATGGGCCAAGGAATTGCGGACTGCCTGCATTTGCCGTCGGACCTGCAGACCTACGGAGATGGGACATCCCTGCAAGATCTCGAGACCAGTCATGTGCTCTACCACCTGCAAACGTGGCCGGACTATCGCGACAAAGACACTGCGCTGGTGCTGTCTGTCTCGTACTCGAAACCCTGATCGTGGGCTGACACGGAACCGATAAGTGAAAAAGTCAACGAAAGCAGCCCTGTTATCAGCGTTCGTATTTCCTGGGGTAGGACACATTTACTTGAAGAGGTACATTCCAGGCCTCGCTCTGGTTGGTGCGTCATTAGTTGGGATTTACTATCTGATTTCGGGGACGGTCACGGCTGCCTGGGAAATAGCCGAAAAAATACAAGGGGCCAGTGCTCAACCAGATGTCACGGCAATTGCAGAATTAGTGACGAAACAGTCAGCAGCCGTTGACTCTCAGCTGCTGCTCAATATTGCCACGGTCGGCATCATTATCTGTTGGATAATTGGGATTGTTGATTCTTATCGAGTTGGCAGGGAACGGGACGCAAACCAAAAGTTTCAATAAGCATAAAAACATAGCGGGGCAGATGACGTTTACCTGGTCCTCAGCGCGATGCTATAAGACGCCGCTCCTCTCATTCAATCTCTGCTGCCGTGAGTTCTACGTTCATCAGGCACCGGCCCAACATAGCGCTTGTATGCTTCGATTCAGTTTGTGGCGATCTCTTGTTGTGCATCCTGCTCTCCGCAACCCAAACCTGCAAGATGGCTGGGTGTATCGGCTAAGGCGGCTAAGTAAACGGATAGTATGATGCATTCTGGTGGCATTGCCCCAACGGCATCACATTTCCATACGCCTCGTCGATACCCAGGAAGGATGACTGATGAACAAGCTTAAGCTAACCTATTTCGACTTCTCCGGCGGACGTGCTGAGCCTGCAAGACTGGCCCTGCATATCGGCGGGATTCCGTTTGAGGACCATCGGTTTGCATCCAGGGATTTCGCCGAAATCCGCAAGGCCACCCCGCTGAATCAGGTGCCGACCCTGCACGTGAATGCTGTGCAGGTCACCCAAAGTGACGCGATTACACGCTATGCCGGGAAACTGGCCGGCCTCTATCCCGTAGTGAGTTTCAGGCCTTGTTATGCGACGAGGTCATGAGCGCGCTGGAAGACCTGAATGTCAAGATTGGGGCCACTTTCGGCATGGAGGGAGAAGCTCTGAAGGCAGCCCGGGAGGCCCTGGTAACAGGCACTTTGCCCAGATATTTGCGCTGGCTCCAGAATCAGCTCGAAAACCATGGCGGTGAGTATTTCGCTGACAATCGTCTGACCATCGCCGACCTGAAGGCCTTCGTGATCCTGCGCTGGCTTAGCGGGGGCACGCTGGATCAGATTCCAACAGGTTTGGTTGCAGCTGGGGCACCCAAGCTCGTGGACTATATGAACCGCATCGCCATGCTTCCGGCAATCGCGCAATACTATTCAGAACGGTCGACATCGTAATCACAGTGTGACGATCCGGGTCGAGAACCTGGATTCGAACCGGGACTAACCGCTACGTCACCGCAATTTCCAATACCACCGGTGGCAGATTAGGTGCCTTGACCAATGACAGGTTTGCGTCAACTTGATGACAGGGCACTCACGGCCAATTTCGGCCGGTGGCTTGCAACGAGGCAACGGCAGAAATGAACCAGGAGCGGCCCCTCAAGCGTGCCGCATCGTGGGGCCGTACCTCGGCCAAATCGACCGTTTGCATCTAACTCAACCAATCCCTTGTCCCAAGAGCCGCGTCCGTAAAACAGATACAGCACTACGTAGAGATGCGCCATGGACAATGCGTCAACGCCTGCTAAATTGAATTAAATTGCTCAGGTATGGGGCCCTGCAATAGGTATGGAAGGAGCCGACAATGACTCAACCCGAGGTAGTGAGGATTGGACAGCTGGAAGTTAAGTATCTGATCGATGGGGCTGCCCACGATGGTATGGGGCTATTCGAATTGACTGTTCCCTCAGGATCGAATGTCCCACCGCCACACAGCCATACGCACAATGAAGAGTGTGTCTATGTACTTGAGGGAACGTTACGCTATTCGGTCGATGACGTTACGCGCGACCTGCATCCTGGAGAATGGATGCGTACGCCCAAAGGTTCCGTGCACGGATTCAGCAATCCGCATGAAGGGAAGGCACGCGCTCTTATAGCCCTGACGCCTGACATCGGTGCGCAGTACTTCCGCGACGTCGCTAGTGTCGTCAATGCTGGAGGGCCGCCAGACCGCACGCAGCTCCTCGCGGTCATGGAGCGCTATGGCCTTCTTCCGGCGGCGCAGCGTACCTAACCACTCCATCGATCGGGCATGATCCGGGAGGCCGGGTCATGCGGTTCATATCGTACGTTGAAGGTCCGCAAAGGCTGACCACTTGCCGATCACGCTTCAAAGCGGTCCTCCGGATTTGAGGCGATAGCTTCCTTTGGCCTTGCCTGTGACAACCCCTGTCAGGCCAGCCCTGGATCACTCGATAGCTCCCTTCCATGTGGCATTGGCGAGGCAGTTTGCCACCGGGAGCCAGACTGTACTCCCGGCAACCTCTACCCCAACCGACTACGGCACCTGCTTCATTGCCTCCTTGATCTTCAGCGACGCACTGTTGGCGGCATCCTGAAGGGTCTTGGATGAGAGGTGGGAATACCTCTGGGTAACGCGTGAATCCGCATGGCCCAGGGCCTGCTGCACAACAAATAGACTACAACCCGCGTTAACCAGCATACTGGCAAAGGTGTGTCTTAGGTCGTGCAACCGCAACCACGGCATTCCAGCCTTGTTCCTGATACGAATCCACGTGTGCCGGATATGGGTGAACGGCTGCTCAGTTTTAGGGTTGATGAACACGTGATCGTATTTGCCTTCAGTGCCTGCTTGATCAAGGATATCCAAGGCAGCATCGGACAGTGGGACAGCTCTGGATTTCCCGCTCTTGCTGTTTATGGCGGACACCCTCCAGATACGGTTCTGCCGATCCACCAAGCTCCACTGCGCCGTGAGTGCCTCATTGACACGGCAGCCAGTCGCTAGGAGGAACGTACAGATCAGCGCCACGGTACGGCTTGGGTATGACTTCAATACCGTGACCAAGCGCTGCAACTGCTCGTCGTTCAGGTAATGCTCGACCTGGTTGTCCTCGTTGAACAGATCAATACGCGAAGCAGGATTCTTGTCCAACATACCCCATTGGACAGCCAAGGACATCAGCCTGCGTAGCAGTTTAGAGACATGGTCGGTCGAGCTTGCTGACAGCCCGTTATTGCGATGCATTGCAGCCAGAGCCAAAATCTGTTGACGGGTGATCTGATTGATTCGTGTCTTGCCGAATGTGGGTTGAATTTGCAGCCTGTATATCTGTTCGTCGCGCTTAATTGATCGCTTTCTGGGGGTGGCATACGGCAGGTAATGCTCAGTAAAGAATTCGTCCAGAGTGAGGACTGCTTTCTTGGCCCTTTCCTCTGCCCTTGGATCCACCCCAACAGCCGTGATTTCTGCCCTTAATATTTTTGCCTGCTTGCGCGCTTCGGCAAGATTTATCAAGTCGCTGGTGCCAAGCTTCACGTACCCATGGAGTTGCGTGACAGACATACGTGGTTGAAATCAAGCCATTCGTCGAAGGAAGTACATCGCATCACTCGACCGGCACGAATATCCACAATAGGACATAGAGCAGCAGGCCCGCGCCGCCAAAAAAGAAGAGAATGGAGAACAGAAGCCGCCATAGCCAAGATTCCGCTCCAGTGGCGCGCGCAATCCCGCCACACACGCCCGCGATCCACCTATCGGAGCGACTGCGCCGCAACGCGT
>JBAUMF010000098.1:0-5763 GCA_049578545.1 Thiobacillaceae bacterium | reverse complement strand
GTCAGTGGCCCGGCAAAGGCCTTGAGCCGTAGAAAGCGGGTGTGCGTCACTGGGTCGGTGTAGGGGTTGGACAGCAAGTTCTGGGTGATAACCAGAGACTCGCTCACCACGATCTGATGCGGGGTTTCCGCGGCATGGATGCTGAAAATAAAATCGCAGCCGGGTTGATCGATTTGGTAATTCAGTTCAATCGAGAATTTAAGCCTGAGCATTGGGCACTTTCGGTGGGCTTGAGTTGCCAGCGGGTACGGTCTCCATGACCTCCTGCACTTCCCACAAGCTGCGAATGGCCCGGCGTAGGACCGATGTATAGGACAGATACAGGGTGATGCCCGCGTCCCGGATCATGCGACCAGCGGCCTCGGCCTCGGCGTATCTTTCTCGGACAAATCCACGTCGGTCCAGCCCGTAAATCGGTTTTCACGGTTCCAGAGACTTTCGCCATGGCACCGCAAGATCAGCTTGAACACATCACTCCTCGGACAGGGATGCCATTCGTTATTGAGGATGTTTCATAAGCAAGGTACAGGCCAACTTCGGCCCTTACCTCGCATGGCTTGTGGTTGTTGGCTCTCTGGCAAATTAAAGAATAATCAATAAGCCAAACGGCGCGTCTTAGTGCTTCATCAGGAGGCGCGGCGTACCGCTAGAGTGCACCCGAACTACGAAAACATTTCGGCATCCTGGGCGGGAATCGCTGCCGCTGCAGCGGAAAGAGGTTCGCAGACGAGCCGGTCGAACTGCTGATATACCAAGTTTGTCTAGACCCTGAACGTCGGCTGTCAAGTGAGGACCGGACAGCCCGTGCGGCAACTTCCTTGCCACGTCAACGTCGCTTGATGGCCGGGTGCCGTCGGCTGCTGGGCAGACCTGAAGGACTCAAACCCCTTCAAAGCCGACATTCTGTCGAAAAAATTTACAGCACTTGGCCAATGGCTGCTTCCAGGAACCCCATCCGGCTCTGTCCGACCGAAGCCGCCATTCATAGCCCGATCATTGTATGTCCGTTATTTCGTACACAGCGGCCGTTCCCAGTTCCACTGAAGCGGCGTAACCGGTAACTACCGAGCGTTATTGTCTACGCTCGTCTGCTGCAAAATGGCGAGCGTTTCTGCCGCCACCGGGGGGCTGAAGAAATGGCCTTGGCCCTCGTCGCAATGCTGGGCCATAAGAAAAGCCACCTGCTCTGCTGTTTCGACGCCCTCCGCAATGACGCGGAGCTTGAGGCTCTTGCCCAGGCTGATCACGGCCCTGACGATCAGGGCATCGTCCGGGTTGCTGGTTATCTGGTTCACGAATGACTGGTCGATCTTCAGGGTATTGATCGGAAACTTCCGCAGATAACTCAGGCTGGAATAGCCGGTGCCGAAGTCATCGACTGCAAGCTTGACGCCCAGGTCTGCGAGCGCGTGCAGCACGGAATCGGTAGACTCGGCATCCCGCATGAGGACGCTTTCTGTCACTTCAAGTTCCAGATAGCGCGGCTCCAAACGCGTATCCTCAACGGTCGCGCGCAAATGTTCGAGAAAATCCCTTGCGCGAAACTCGAGCGCGGAGGTGTTGACTGCGGCGGGGATCGGCGGCAAGCCTGCGTCCTGCCAGGCCCAGGCCTGGCGACAGGCTTCGCGCAGCACCCAGCGGCCTATCGGCAGGATCAGGCCGCTGTCTTCGGCGATGGGCAGAAATTGCGCAGGCACGATCAGCCCGCGTTGCGGATGCTGCCAGCGGACCAGCGCCTCGATACCGACTATCGTGCCTCTGTGAAGATCTACTTTTGGCTGGTAATGCAGCAGAAATTCCTGTCGTTCCAGCGCGTGGTGCAGGCCGGCTTCGATGGATTGCCGCTCGACGGCGCGGGCATTCATCTCCTGCTGGAAGAATTGGTAATTGTTGCGTCCGCTCTCCTTGGCATGGTACATCGCGGTGTCCGCATTTTTGATCAGGGTTGCCGTATCCCGACCATCGTCGGGGTAGATGCTGATACCGATACTCACGCCGATACGCAACTCGTGGCCTTCGATGTTGTGAGGCAGTGCGATTGCCGCGAGCATCTTTTGCGCAGACAACGCCACGTCTTCTGCATGCTCAATATTGGGAAGCATCAACACAAATTCATCCCCTCCCTGGCGACTGACGGTGTCCGACTGGCGCACGCACCCGACCAGGTGTTGTGCCACCGACTGCAGCAGCTGGTCGCCAGCCGCATGCCCCAGCGAATCGTTGATATGCTTGAATTGATCCAGGTCCATGAACAATAGCGCAAGTTGCTTGCCTTGGCGGTGTGCCAGTGCAATGGCCTGAACAAGTCGGTCTTTCAGCAGGCTGCGGTTAGGCAAACCGGTGAGAACATCGTGATGGGCCAAATGATCCAGCGCACGTTTCTGCGATTGAACTTGTTCGGTCAGAGCGTGTGCTTCAATTGTCGCGACGACCAGGTTTGCGTTCGCTTGCCGTAACTTGGCCATCTGATCGTCGGACGTTACCTGCAGTGCTTCTGCCGCGCCAATTTCCAGCTCGCGGGTGGTGGCTGCCTCTTCACGTCCCTGCACCGCGTCCTCGCGCAGTCGGGCAGCATTTTCTCGCGGAGAGGCCAAGTTCTCGCGGCTTAGAACGGTCGCTTCACCGTCAATCACACCGCTTTCCCTGCACCTCTTCTCTTTTTCGAGGCCAGTTGGCAACCTGTCTTTGTCCCGGCCCGTCACGCTCGATTGACCTGGGTCATCGGTATCAGAAGCGCTGTCCTTGTCAATGCAATTCATTGCCAGCCTCCACTATTGGGCCGTTCTGCCTACGTGCCGATCACGGGCCGCCCCGTCATGATTCCGGAATACCCGGACAAGGTCTCGCCAATAACGATGCCGTCGTCGGTAATGTCAAACAATCGAATATCTTTGGCGTGCTCGCTGCCACGAACTTTGACGACCGACATGGCGCGTTTGAATTGGCCTGCGATTTCGATATAGCGCTGCACGATAATTGAGTCAGCGAGAAAAGCACTTCCAAATGGACTGAAGCGTAAATCGGTATAGCGGTCTTCCAACTCCGAGGTCATCAATATCGTCACGCCCAGGCCGGTCAGCTCGGCGACCATCCTATACAGCGATCCGCGGAAGTCTTCGCTGAACTCGGGTGCCAGCGCCAGCTCAAATCCGGACAGGGAATCAATGACAACACGCTTTGCCTGCATTCGGGTAATCATCCGGATCAAGTTATGCAAGGTTTCGTCAATCGATAAATCCAGGGAACGCGTGTTGATCATCCCCACATGCCCGGATTGAACCAGCGAATGCAGTCCTCTATTGCCCAGCAGTTGGCTGGGGCTCTTCTCAAACGCCGCGATCACGCCGGGTTCACCCCTGCGCGCACCTTCGGCAAGAAATTGCGTCGTCAATACGGTTTTTCCGGAACCCGATGGCCCGACCACAAGCAGCGAATAGCCAGTTGGCAAGCCGCCGCCCAGCATGTCGTCCAGGCCCGGTATACCCATCGGCACACGTGCTCCTTCAATGGATGCCTTGGCTCCTGGCTCACCCGCGATGACCTCTTTGACAATCGCACGGGGAAAAATCCGAATCCCTTCATCACCAATGCGGAAAGTATGCAAACCGGGTGCCTGGGCTTGACCACGGATTTTGACCACCTGCACCTTGCGCGCCATTGAATTGCGGTGCAAATTTTGCGTAAGCCACAAGATGCCATCCGCCACCGTGAAAATGGGGCTTGACTCTGATTCTGCCGTCAAATATTCACCGATTAGAAATGTGGTGGCCTGCCAGCTCGTCATTTGCATGCCCAGTTGGTGCACGAACCGCTGCAGATCGGACACACTCTGGCCCTCGCGCCTGACTGACTGCACGACCGACCGAAACGAATCTACAAACACCAGGCTGGGTGCATAGGCTTTCACTTCGTCGGCGATGCGTGCGAGGACCCGGTCAAAATCCCCCTCCTGGAGTTCCGCAGACAGGTTGACGAAGCGGATCGACTGATTGACTTTATCGTGATCAAAAAACGTAAATTGCTGTTGATAACGCAGCATCTTCAAAGCGGGTTCCCCAAGTACGGTGAAGAACAGCGCCCGGTATTGCGGGTTGGCCAGCGAGAACATGATCTGGTGAGCAAGCGTCGTTTTCCCGCTTCCCGGCGTTCCCGCAATCAGGTTAAACGAGAATTCCGGCAGGCCTCCGCCCAATAGGTTGTCCAGACCGGGGACGCCAGTTGGCAGACGACGTATCTTGACGATGTTACTCATTGCGGAACTCCTTGTCGGCGCTATCCGAAACGTCATTGCCCCAAGCCGAACGTAGAATGCTGGCCGTTAACCTCTCGCCGATTAACGAAGCCAGGATGTCGGTAAAAGTGATCAGCAGCAGGCGGTTTGCCTCGCTGGCGTGCGCAGGCGTTTGCTTCGCCAGACTGATCTTTAATTGCGCGAACCGGTCATCGGCCTGTGGTGCCAATAAACTGGCCCCCAGCCAGGGAAAGGTTGATTGGGCAAGGAATACGCTTCTCGCGTAAAGTGAAGTGAATCCACCCTCACCGACGATCGAAATGATCTCGGTCGCCAGCTTCTCCCATAACTCAATCGCGGCATCCGCAACCTGTTCAGTGGGCTGTGCCATGAGGCTTTCGATTATCTGGTGTCGCAGCAGGTCACTGGCTTCCATGAGAATGGTATCAAGAATCGGCCGATATCAACGACGATGGCAGACTACAGTCGCGCTAGGTGTTAGATATCCCGAGTTGGGGAAATTCATACCTGTAGGCCCATCTGTCATATTCGTAGTCGCCTTCTGAGCCCTTGTAGCCCGGCTTCGAGTTCGGATAATGCACGCTGCCACGGTCAATTAGGAAGAGGCGAGGCTACGAATCTTGTTTCTAAAAGAAATGACCAGGGCTCAGTTCATGCTGACGTTTATACGCCTGCATATTGCGGCTGTATGTATGCTGCCGCACACAAGTCGCCGTCGTGTTCCCCGCCGGCCCCGGAATCCTTGAGCACCCCTTCCAGGAAGGGGCCGATATAACTCGAACCAATGATCAACGACCACCCCGAGTCGCCCGCGTCGAAGATGGAATATTTGCAAAGGATCTTCCACCAGGGCATCCGACGTTCTGGAACGGGCGAGCGAGTACCTGCCCGCTGTGACCAGTATCACGGGAAAACATGACGGAGTGACTATACAGGCCGAGGACTCGCCCTACGCCCCATGTAAATGAAGGGCAGGTGTATTGCGCTAAGCGGCCTTCAAGCCGATGCATGGCTGCTATCGGTAGGGCACCGGCCAGCAAATTTGGAGGTTGTTCGGGCAGGTCGTCGGCCAGAGCCGCCCTGGCGTTCTGAGCAAATCAGGTCTGCTATGTGGTGCACACCGGTCATTCAATAGAAATTCAAGCTGAATGATCGTATCCGAAACAGCGAAGTCACACTCCCGACCAGAACAAGCGATAGGCCCAGCTGCGCGGTGGCCAGAGCAATTGGACGTATTAATGCGGTCCGATTGCCTGCCTGGCACTTCTTGAGGTAACGACAGAAAAGCGTCGCGCCATACTGAATGACATGGTTACTCCTTAGCAAGACTTGCTACGTAGAATCAGCATCAATCCCTGTCCCACACTGGTTGAAATCAGTTCAGGGGTGATGGCGTAGGCATTGACGATGCCTTCACGGTTCACGCCACGGAACAAGGTGCCCGGTCGGCAGTGGAGACGCAGTTTGGGGGTGATTCCACCCTCGTCGAGCATTGCGGTATTCTTCAGATC
>JBAUMF010000097.1:0-10900 GCA_049578545.1 Thiobacillaceae bacterium | reverse complement strand
TAATGCGCCAGTCGGCGGTGCTGGAGGAAAGCCATCCTGAGGAAGATCATGCTCACCGGGCAAAAACGCTCGCGCGATTCCCTATGTGGGTTGCTGCATCGATACATTGTGGAATTCAACAGGTTTGGCGTAATTGGGTTCAATTGCTTAAAGTATTTTATAAGCGCTGACGACTGCTTAGGGTTTGCGGATTGGACTTTCGATGTTGTAAGCATGAATGGGCAGCAACGGGTCGCTATGTAGAGCTTTACATAGCGACCCTTGTACTAAACCGCTGACGCGGTAGTGGTAGGCATGGTGCCGGATTCGGTGGATCAGATTTACAGGAATCTCCCATCGGAGAACGATGAAGTCGCTGCTTGCAGCACTTCACTCAATCCCGATAAGGAGTCCTACCATGACCCGACTACGCCAGCGGATGCTCGAAGATATGGCCGTCCGCAACCTCGCCGAGAACACCCAATCGGCCTATCTGCAACAGGTCATCGCCTATGCACGGCACTTTCACCGTCCGCCGGAAGAACTCGGTCCGGAAGCAGTTCGTGCCTATCAAATCCATTTGACGCAGACCCGAATGCTTTCCCCAAGCAGTGTCAGCGTTGCGACCGGCGCGCTGCGTTTCCTCTACAACGTAACCCTCAAACGCGGCTGGGGTGTGGAAGACATTCCGATGCCCAAGCGGCCCTTCAGACTGCCGGTGATTCTCAGTTGTGAGGAGGTCATGCACTTCCTGGACTCGGTCGACAGCACCAAGCACCGAGCGATCCTCATGACGGCCTATGCAGCCGGCTTGCGTGTCTCCGAAGCGACCCACCTCAAGGTGACCGACATCGACAGCCAGCGGATGATGCTTCGAGTCGATCAGGGCAAAGGGCGGAAATGTTGTGTAAAACATTTGTCGCCTTATGTTGCGGCCAAACTTATGTTGCGAGGCTGCCGTAACCCTATATTTATGTGGGTTTTCGGCAGATTGACTACACATAAGTTTTGGCGTTTTCTGGACGACTCCTGATGTTTTGATGGAGGGTCGGCCATGTTTGATCAACTTTTTAAGCGTGCCTCAACGAGAGCCCGTCATGCGACGGCGCCCTTTGCTGAGGAGCGAAGTCGATATTTGGAGTACTGTAGACAGCGAGGTGACTCGCTTGTGTCGCAATTACGCAAGGCCTATGACCTGCGCTGGATTGCTCGTAAGCTGGGTAAGTATCCTGAACTGAAAGTCACGATCGACCAAATACGGGGAGTCATTGGCGATGGCAGCGACAGAGAGAATACCGGTGGTCCTAAACTGTGCCGACTATCGACGCGTAAGCGACTCATAGGTAATGCGTGTGCATGGCTTCGGTATCTTGGCCAGCTTCACGAACCCGTTGAGCAGATTCCGTTTGGATCACGCTTAGCAGAATACTGCGACGGGGCAAAGCAGGAGCGCGGGCTAAGCGACGCGAGCATTGATCGTTTCCGTCGCACGATCCGGCTGCTTCTTCGATGGTATGGTCCGCTTGGACGACCCCTGTCCGATATCCATGCGAACGATATCGATGCCTACCTTGCCTTTGGGAGTGGCCAAGGATGGACGCGCGTCACCACTCGAAACGTTGTGTACGCTCTGCGTGCCTTCTTTCGCTTCGGTGCCGAGCAAGGATGGGGCCCACCACATTTGGCAGCGGCCATTCGGGGACCCAGGGTTTATGCTCTGGAGGGATTGCCGGCAGGACCCACATGGGCAGATGTGGAGCGGCTTTTTGCGGGACTAGATCCGACTCGCCCAGCAGACGTGCGTGACCGTGCCATCCTGATGTTGTTCGCGATCTACGGTTTGCGCGAAAGCGAAGTCGCGAAGCTTCGCCTTGATGATATTGATTGGGAGCACGACCAGCTGCGCATACGGCGCGCCAAGCGGCGTGAGGCACAGGTCTACCCGCTTCTTCCCTCAGTTGGCAAGGCCATCATTGATTATCTGCGCTCAGTCCGTCGCTCTTCTCCGCATGGCGAGGTATTCCTAACTCTCGTATCGCCTTATCGTCCGCTATCGCTAAGCGGGCTCTACGACATAGTTGCACCAAGATTGAAGTCGCTTAATGTGCAATGCGCTCATCTTGGACCACACAGCCTGCGTCACGCTTGTGCCGCGCGTTTGGTCGCTGAAGGATTGTCGTTCAAAGAGATCGGCGATCATCTCGGACATCGCAGCACCTCGGCTACCCGTGTTTATGCAAAAGTGGATCTCGCGGGCCTGCGGGAAGTGGCAGCCTTCAATTTGGGAGAACTGTCATGAGACTTTACGATCTGGTCGAAGCGTATATCGACTATAGGCATTCATTGGGTATGCGCTATCGATCTCAAGCCGCTGCGCTCCGGGCCTATTGCCGCGCCATGGGAGACCTCACCGTCGAGCAAGTCAGGCCAGAATGCGTCCTGGCTTTCATCGCTGGCACCGGCCCGGTAACCGCTCGTTGGATGGAATACTACAGAGTCGTTGGCGGGCTCTATCGTTTTGCGATTGAACGGGGCTTTGCTGCAAAGTCGCCACTGCCCGCTGACACTCCAAAGCTACCGCCCCCATTGACACCGTACATATATTCCGTCGATGAACTAAAGCGCTTGTTGGCAGCCACAGACACGCTGCAAACGCCCTTATCGCCGCTCCGGGCCAAGACCATGCGCAGCCTATTGCTGCTTCTGTACGGCACGGGGATGCGCATCGGGGAGGCTCTGTCGCTTACTTTGCAGGACGTCAACTTGGAAGAACATTTGTTGACAGTCCGTGATACCAAGTTCTACAAGACGCGCTTGGTGCCCATTGGCCCACGACTAACGATAGTCATGGCCGATTACCTGTCGTGCCGTCGTCGATTGCCGTTACCCGACGGCGAAGCCTCGGCTTGCCTGGCTGCATGTACGGGCGTTCGTTTGGATTATAAAAGAGTGAGCAAATTATTTGGCCGACTTCGAAAGGTCGCAGAAATTCGGCGCGAGGCCACCGCCCGTTATCAACCGCGTATCCACGATATCCGCCATTCGGCGGCCGTGCATCGGGTCATTGCATGGTATCGCGCCGGCGCCGACGTGCGACGGCTGCTACCGCAATTGGCGACGTATCTAGGGCACGTTGATGTCGCTTCCACACAGCACTATCTCAGCATGACGGCCAAACCGTTCAAACAGCCTTGACTCAGTGCTGGGGGATGGTCGCCCGAGATGCGTAGATTCACGCCAAAAGGGCTTGGCCGAGACGCGGGTCGGTGCCGCGAGTCGCGCGCTGATGCTTCAACGGCTAGATGGCTTCGTACTACCGCCTACCCGAACTCAAGCCCAAATGCCATTGCGGCCCTCAGTGCTCCGGGGTAGTCGGGTAGCGGATCGTAACGAAGCGCCCGGACCTTTGGCCTGGCACGATCAAATAGGACAACCGCCGTTCCGGTGTTCATGTGCCGCGACACATACAAAAAACCATCGACCTGCGCCGGATGATCGTGCAAGGCCACGGCCCATCGTTGTGGCAAATCATAGGGTGTCACGGTGGATAGTGAGCCATCGGCGCCCAACCGTTTCAGCGATGCGCCTGTCATATCGCCCAGTTGTAAGGGACTGCCGGAAAAACAGACCACGTTCCGGTTCTCCAGTTCTTCCACTGCAATCTTGAACTTCCCCTTCACGGGAATCTCATCGTGCAAGACCGCTTCTGCAAACGCGACCGGGAGGGACAAGCCAAAGTAGCATGTCCCGAATCGCTTCGACTTGGCCTTTCGGTAGTCGTCAAAACGGTTGGCTCCGCTGCGCCCGAAATAAGGCTCTCCGCTTGAAAAGCGCGACACGCGAATGAGCGCACCCGGGTCAAGCGGTACGGGAACGAGCGGGAGCTTGGAAAAGCTGCGGGGTGGGGCGCTTAACGCCAAGCTTGCATCTCGCTATCGCTCGGCAAAACCTGCTGCAGCCTTAAGCACCGGTTCGTAACGCCCTTTCCTGAGCGCCTCCAGCGGAGTGAGCCGGCCAAGAGAAGCTTTGGCGGTCGTGAAAAACTGCCACTTCTGCCAGCCGCTCAAATCACCCAGCGCCTTGCACACGTTTCCAAGCTGCCGGCGCTCGAATTCCGGGTCGGCATAGAATGCAGGATAGTAATGGTCGCCGCCCACTTCGACAAAGAACAGTCGCCGGTCCTGCACCGCCTTACTCAACGCTTGCCTGGATACCCCCAGGGCTTTGGCAATATCCCCCGAGGAGATTACCGCCCCTTCGGCGACCACCTTGGTGCGAGCTTTCGTAGCCTGCTCTTTGGCACGGGTAAGCATGTCGGCAGAGTCCTGGGTGGCGAGCATCGCCGCGATTCGCCTGAACGTAACCGCCATGTTGAGCGCCAGCTTTGCCGCCTGCGGGCGCCGCGCTGCTTTGACCGTCTTACGGACGAAGGCCGACAGTTGCGCGTCATCCAGACTGGCCAATGCCGCCACGTCCTTTTCATGGGCTATCGTTGCTTCAAGGAATCGGGTTGCTTTTGCCGGTTCTTTAAGCGGGTCTGCGGTATGGGTTGATGCCATGGTTTACTCCTTAAGCCATTCGTTTCGAGTATAGCAACGGCGTCAACTATGTCAACCATGTCTACCACATCAACCATGCGGGTTCACTGCTTATCATACTTGCGGGTCAGCAGAGTGTTTAGGCTACTTGCATGGAAAACACCCCAAAGGGCTGCAAAAAATAACGGTAAGGGCTCTACCCGAAAGGGCCGACCCTCCACTAAAAAGTCGTGGAGGGTCTATGACAAAAAGGATTTACCGGATAAGGGAAGTCCTTGAACATCAAGGGAAAAGGGGAAGGTATAAAGGGAGCGTAACAGGTCTGAAACGCACGGCTACACTGGGGCCGTAGCCATCCTACCTTGAAACTCTGCTCTTCGTCGCGGGTAAATTCAGAAAACTTTTTCTGAATTAAATACTGGATCAATCACCACATAGCCCTAAGCTCCTTTCCGCGAGTCAATGAGCGGGCTGGCATCGCTTTCATCGTTACCCAACGAGAAGAGGAGATACACCTCGATGAATGCCGACACCCCATACAGGATGGATATGATTTCCGATCGGCTGGTCGAGTTGGGAATGCCACACTGGCTACCCGTCCTGCATCAATGGCTACGGCAATACCGGGGACTGGAAGAACACATCGACTGCCAAGAAGACTGGCCCGAGTATCTGGTCATTGAATGTCTGGACACCTATCTGGCGTCGAACACCCGCCCGGCGAGCGACGCGGAGTTGGGAGACGCGCTCTCGCAGCTCGATTTTCTGACTTGGCGCGTTCGTCACGAAGACGGTGAACGCTGGAAACCCCTTGAAGAGACCTATGAGTCGTTCATCTTGGATGGCGTACCGATCACTTGGCAATGGGATACGGAAATTCCCGAACCCCCTGTCACTCAATCGTATTTCGCCCGCCAACTGGAAGCGGTCAAGGCAGCCGCGAGGTGCCCTTGAACTGGATTTCGCATTATGTATTCCGCATCGACCATCGCGTTGACTTCCGGAGTCGCGCTGATCGTCGGGGGGGTGTGGTTGATCAGGCGCCACCGCAAGTCTAGCGACTCCCTGCACCCCCACGAGCTACCCGAGGCCATCCCGCTTGGCTGGATGCCGGTACTCGAAGCGCACGAGCTGGTCCACAAGACCGGGGTGGGCGGGCTCCTGAACGCCCTGCGCAGCAAAATCGGGCTGAACACGCTCAATTACGCACGCGACTGTGAATCCACGCTGGCCCACTACGTCGAGTATGTGCAACTGTTGCCGGCGTCCGAGTCGCATCATCACGCTCACCCTGGGGGCATGATTGTGCATGCCCTGGAGACGGCTGACATCGCCCTGTCCTTGCGCCGCAAATATATTCTGCCCCCCGATGCCGCCGCCGAGGACATTCCGAGGCTCGCGCATCGCTGGACGTTCGGAGTATTTCTGGCCGCACTCGCTCACGATGTCGGCAAAACCATGGCCGATTTGCGCATTGTTTATCGCACCGACGGAAGTTCACGTACCTGGTCCCCTCTCGCCGGCTCCTTGAATGAGTATGGCGCCAGGATCTATCAGGTCGATTTCACCCCGTCGACTGAGCGCGACTACCTGGCGCATCAAAAATTGCCGGTCGTATTGATGCAGCGCATTGTTCCTCAGAGCACCATGGCCTGGATGGCAGAAGACGCGAATCTGGTGCAGGAAATCATGAATTGCCTGTCAGGAAATTATGAGGGGCCGGTCGGCGCACTGGTGCGCGAGGCAGACCGGCTCTCGGTCGCACAAAATCTCCAGAATGGCCCGCGCACGCGCTTTCGCACCGCCCGGGCCGTCCCGGTGATCGAACGGCTGATGCAGGCGCTAAGGCGCATGCTGCAGGAAGGCGGCATATTGCCGCTTAACCGGAGTGGCGGAGCCGGCTGGGTCTACGAGGGCGATCTCTGGTTCGTCTCCAAGCGCCTGGCCGACGAGGTGCGGGACTATCTGCGCCGCAACGAGTCAGGGCAGGGGATCCCCGGCGACGATAAAAATGACCGCCTGTTCGATATCTGGCAGGAGCACGACGCTCTGGTGCCCAACCCGGCAACGGGTGGGGCAATCTGGCGAGTGCGGGTCGACGGGGAGGGGTACCGCCACGACTTCACCATGCTGCGGTTCCCGCTCTCGACCCTGTTTGCCCGACGACAGGAGTATCCCGCCCCCATGGCGGGACGGATCACACCGCTGGAGTCCGTGGCCGGAACGGTGGAGGAAAGTCGAACAGACGCCCCGCCCAGTTCCGTGCTCGCAGAAGATCTGGCTGCTGCAGGTGCAAGAAAGCCTGAACCACCGGCAGCCCACGAACCTGAACCAGCGCTGGCCCGGATGAAACTCACCCCGGGCGATAGGGTGACACCGCAGGGAGCGGCGCAGACCAATTCCCCTAAGCCTCACCCCAGAGCCGCCGTCGCAGCGGAGGTTCTACCCGAAAACGATTATCTGGACGAAGAGGAAACAGCGCAGAGCGCCGAAGTACCGGCCTTGCCCCCACCACCCGAGCCCATCCGGGGTGCAGTGGTGCCCATGAGCCCGCGCCCCCCGAGCCAGGCAGAACGCCAGACGCCGGAGGCGGCGAAACGGTTTATCGCCTGGGTGCAACGCGGCCTGGCGGACGGATCCATGGCCTACAACGAAACCGGCGCCATGGTGCATTTTGTGGAGGCTGGGATGCTGTTGGTCAGCCCCCGCATCTTTAAGGAATTTGCGGCGCTCTATGGTGAAAGTGGTGACGGCACCCCATCTGACCGCGGTGCGGACAAACTCGGTTCCGGCATCCAGCGCGAAGTGATCCGCGCGGGATGGCATCTCTACGGTCCCAAGAAAAGTAATGTCCTCAAGTACCACGTGAAACGCCGCAACGGCAGTGCCGGCATCGTTCTGAGCGGGATGGTCATTCGCAGCCCGGAGCGCTTTGTCAATCCGGTACCGGCCAGCAATGTGATGCTGATCCCGGCGGTTGAAGAGCGTCTCCCCCAACAAACGGACAGCGCTTGAACGCATGGCTTACCCCGTAGAAAATCTCCTGCGCACGCCGGTGGAATTCCTCCCGGCAGCCACCTCGTTTGCCGCGGCTGTCGCGCTGGCCACCATGCCGGAGATTTTTCTCATTCCGCCTGTCGTTGCCTGGGTGCTTGCCGGGAGTCTGGGGGTGCATGCCGCCTGGCGGCTAGGGCAGGGCACCCTGCTCATGCGCTACCGCCGCAACCTGCACCGCCAGGCGGACTATCGGCTGAGCGCGGACGAGATCCCCACCTCGGAACACCTGTTGTTTCTGGGACAGGGATTCCAGTGGGGCCAGCAACACAGCCAACGCCTGCAGCAGGCCCGGCTGCCTGAGAACCTGCGATTTCGCGAGCCGGGCGTGTTCTATCGACTGGCGCGTCGGTTTGAACTGGCCGCGGAGAGGAGGGGACACGCCAGGCTGAGCGCATGGTTGTCCGCCGACTCACCGTTCAATCCGGTCAGACCGTTGCCCAAGATGGGCGGGGATCCGGTCATCCATGGCGTGGAGCCTGACGAGCATGAGGTCTGGATGGACCTCGGTGAACGGGTCGGGCACATGGTGGTGTTGGGCACCACCCGAGTCGGCAAGACACGCCTGGCTGAACTCGTGATCACCCAGGACATCCGGCGCGGCGATGTGGTCATCGTGTTTGACCCCAAAGGCGATGCAGACCTGTTGCGGCGCATGTATGCGGAAGCCAGCCGGGCAGGGCGGGCCGGCCATTTCTACTTCTTTCATCTGGGCTGGCCTGAAATATCGGCGCGCTACAACCCCATTGGGGAATTCTCGCGCATCACCGAGGTGGCGACCCGCACCGCCGGCCCGTTGCCCTCGGAGGGGCAAAGCGCGACCTTTCGACAGTTTGTCTGGCGCTATGTGAACGTCATCGCCCGAGCCAAGATCTCGCTTGGACAGCGGCCCAGCTTTGAGAGCATCTATCAGGACGCCGTCAACATTGATGGCCTGTGCATGCAGTATTTCGAGCGTTGGCTGGATCGTGACCAGCCGGGCTGGAAGGAGGGCTTTGACGAATCGGAATTAGCCCGCCAGGATAAAACCATCGCCGAGCAGGCCAAGAAGACGGGGCGTTCGCTCAAAGCCATCGCCATGCTGGCCTACCTCCGCGAGCATGATCTGCATGATGGGGTGGGGGATGCGCTGATCTCCATCATGTCGAATGACCGTACCTATTTCGAGAAGCTCGTGTCCTCGCTCTATCCCCTGCTGGAGAAACTCACGACGGGCAAGATGGCCGAGCTGATCTCACCGGACTACGACAATGCAGCCGATCCGCGCCCGGTCATCGACTGGATGAGCGTCATCAACCAGGGCGGCATCGTGTATGTAGGCCTGGACTCCCTGACCGACTTCGAAGTGGCGGGTGCGGTCGGCAATGCGATGTTTGCCGACCTGACATCGATTGCCGGCAAGCTCTATAAATTCGGCTCAGGGTACGGCGAAAGCGCGCCCGGACCGCGCACCCAGCGGATCTCGATCCATGCCGACGAATTCAACGAATTGATCGGGGACGAATTCATTCCCCTGCTCAACAAGGCAGGGGGCGCGGGCTATCAGGTGTCCGTGTATACGCAAACCTGGTCCGACGTTGAGGCCCGGATCGGGTCACGCGCCAAGGCGCAGCAGATCGCAGGCAACCTGAATACGTTGATCATGTTGCGGGTGAAAAATACGGATACCGCCAAAATCCTGACCGATCAATTACCCGAGATTGACATCATCACGACTACCGCCGCCAGCCAGGCATCGGACAGCAACAACATCATGGAATTTTCGGATTTCACCAGCCGCAATGATGATCGCGTCAGCACCCATCAGGCGCCCATGATCGCACCCTCCGATCTGGTTCAGCTCCCAAAGGGTCAGGCCTTTGCGCTGATCGAGGGCGGGCGCCTCTATAAGCTGCGTATCCCGCTACCGGATGCGAGCGATGATCCGCACATGCCTGACAGTCTGGAACACATCGCTGACGCAATGAAGCGCATGTACCAACAGCACGAGGGAAGCTGGGCCACTGGTACGAAAGGCGCCGATCACGCCGACTGGCTCAGCCAGGTGACGACCGAAGGGACGGGCAGTGGCCACCCATGAACAAACCCCTCGCATCCAGGCGGTTCTGTGGCCGTTCAAGACGGTCTTTTTTGTCTGGCTCTTCGTATTCCTGCTAGGCCTGTTGGCCATTGCCTTTCAGATGTCCATGGCCAAGCTGGTCTGGGGTGTGCCTGAGACGACGCAACAGGTGCGTTCGTTCCTGGTTCGAGACGTTGAACGCACCTACCTCCAGGGACAGGAAACGCCGTTGACCCGTCTGGCCGTGAAGGGCGCTCGGGCCGCCTACTGGATGTTCTTCAAGGCGACACTGATCGACCGGCTGATGACCAATGCCGCGACAATCGGGAATGACGACCTGCTGGATCATGGCGGGGATGTGTTGGTGCGGAACAACTTGGTCTATCGCCTGCGGGAAGAGCTGAATCTGTCCATCTATGTGGTACAGGATTTCGGGGTGCGTCTGGTCCTCCTCCTGGCGGCCTGGCCGCTTTATTTGCTGGCCTATCTCGTGGGGTTGATGGATGGACTTGCTCAGCGATCGGTTCGTCGCGCATGCGCTGGACGGGAATCGTCATCGCTCTATCACCGCGCCAAATATCTCCAGTTCATCGTGTTCGTCATGGCAGGAATGGTTTATGTGCTGCTGCCCTATTCGATTCAGCCGGAATGGTTCTTTATTCCGCTAGCTGTGATATTGGCCTGTCTGTCACGGATACAGTGGGCCTTCCTGAAGAAGTATCTTTAGGAAAGGTGGGGACGCCAAGCCACGAATGATTTCATCTGACGACCGTCCGCTTGCTAAAGTGGAGCAGACAGCCTTGAAGATCCAGGCATCGGCAGGACCTCGGCCAGAGCGGCCCGTGGCGTTCTGAGCAAATCAGGTCTGCTATGTGGTGCACACCGGTCATTGAATAGAAATTCAAGCTGAATGCTTTCCGAAACAGCGAATTCACACTCCCGACCAGAACAAGCGATAGGCCAAGCTGCGCGGTGGCCAGAGCAATTGGACGCATTAATGAGGTCCGATTGCCTGCCTGGCACTTCTTTAGGTAACGACAGAAGAGCGTCGCGCCATACGGAATGACGCGGTTACTCCTCAGCAAGACTTGCTACGTAGAATCAGCATCAATCCCTGTCCCACACTGGTTGAAATCAGTTCAAGGGTGATGGCGTAGGCATTGACGATGCCTTCACGGTTCACGCCACGGAACAAGGTGCCCGGTCGGCAGTGGAGACGCAGTTTGGGGGTGATTCCACCCTCGTCGAGCATTGCGGTATTCTTCAGATC
>JBAUMF010000096.1:0-41153 GCA_049578545.1 Thiobacillaceae bacterium | reverse complement strand
CGGCCTCAGCCTCGCGCAGAAACCCAATAATCTGCTCTTCCGTGTATCGCTTCTTCATCGTCCGATCTCCTGTCAAAATTAGATCGGACTCCAAACCTAAATGCTACTAATTTCGGGGGGCACGTCGTCTACTTCGACGCCACGCTGCCATATTGTGATCAATTCAAGCCCCATATTTCTACTATAAAGAGATCAGCGAATGGTAAAGTGTCGTTATTGCGATGTGTAAGCTTTTTTTCAAGGAGGCATTATCATTATGAAGAGGCACTCAATATTGTTGGCGGCAGTCATGATTTCGGCGTTTGGTACAGGCGCGCTGGCTGGAGGTAACCCGGCGGCAGGGAAGGACAAATCCATCAACTGCGCTTTTTGCCATGGCGTGAATGGGGAACGTGAGATTCCGCTGTTGGAAGGCGGAATGTCCAAATTGGCCGGCATGAACGAGCACAAGCTTCTCGACTCCCTTATGGCATACCGATACGGTCGACGCTTGCATCCCATGATGCAGTTTTTCGTCCTGCCATACAGTGACAAGGATTTGGAAGACATTGCGGCATATTATTCCAGCCTGAAGGATCCGGTAACTTCGCCGCAACAGTAAGTTCAAGCAGACGAAAGTCGGCAGGGCGTGTTCGTATGCCCTAGTCTCTTAGCTTCCGAGGCTGCTACCTGCTTTCAACGGGTAGCCCGCCAAAAAGGCAGCGCGGGGCATGCGTTTACTGCCCGGCCGCTGGAGTTCGGTAATCTCCAGTGCCCCGCTTCCGCAAGCGACGATCAGTTCATCCGTGCTGGCCACAAGTATCCGTCCTGCCTCTCCGCTTGAAGTGGCAGGGAGAGCTTGCCAGATCTTGATCTGTTCTTTGTTATGAACTGTCCACGCCCCCGGAGTCGGATTAAATGCTCTAACCTTGCGCGCCAGCACATCGGACGCCCGGTTCCAATCCAACAGGGCATCTTCTTTGGTGACCTTGGCAGCATAACTGACTCCCTCTGCAGACTGCGCAACAGGCTTGAGCGCATGAAGCCCCTCCAGAGCATCAACGATGGCCCTGGATCCGACTTTCGCAAGCACATCGTGCAGGGCTCCGGCGGTGTCGCTATCGCGGATAGGGACCACCGAAGTGGACAGCACCGGTCCAGTGTCCAAGCCCGCCTCCATTTGCATGATGCAAATCCCGGTCTCCCTGTCGCCCGCCTCAATCGCCCGCTGAATGGGTGCCGCCCCGCGCCAGCGAGGCAAAAGCGAAGCATGAATATTGACGCAACCGTACTTGGGTATCTCCAGCACCGCCTGGGGCAGAATCAGACCATAAGCTGCAACCACCATTAATTCAGGACGCGCACCCAGAATTGGTGCATACATGGCCGGATCCTTAAGCCTTTCCGGTTGATAAACCGGAATCTGTCGAGCCTCCGCTTCGATCTTGACCACGCTGGCTCTCTGTTTCATGCCGCGCCCGGAAGGCCGGTCCGGCTGGGTCAAAACAAGCACAATGTCATGACCCGCCTGTACCAGGGCGACAAGCGCCTGCCGGGCAAACTCGGGCGTGCCCGCAAAGACGATTCTCATGTATCGCTAAAGGACAGTGTGATGAACGCTGGAAAGGGGGGGAGCTTTCATCTCCCGAGCCTCCTTTTGCAGCTTGGTCTTGATGCGGTTCTGTTTGAGCCGGGACAGGTATTCGACAAACACCTTGCCCAGCAGATGGTCCATTTCGTGCTGCACGCAAACCGCAAGCAATCCGTCCCCTTCAAGCTCGTAGCTCTCACCCTCGCGGTTACGTGCCCGCACCTTGATTTTTTCTGCCCGGTGCACCTTGTCATAAATCCCGGGGACCGAAAGACAACCTTCCTCCCATTCGATATCACCACTCTTTTCAAGGATCTCGGGATTTATGAGCACCTTCAAGTCATTCCGATCTTCCGAGATATCTATAACAATCACCCGTTCGTGCACATTTACCTGGGTGGCTGCGAGACCGATTCCCGGGGCCGCATACATGGTCTCCGCCATCTCATCCACCAGTTTCTGGATGCGCGCATCAACCGCTTGTACCGGCTTGGCCACCGTATGAAGGCGGGAATCAGGGTATCTAAGAATAGATAATTTGGACATAAAAGCTTGTTTCGAGAAGAGGTTAGGCGCAAACTTTCATAACAAGTTGAAAGTTGGGCTAAATCTGATGAATTTTCATCCGTTAACACTCAGAGTATTCCATAAATCGCAACTTAGACAAGGTCTAAATTAAGGGTTCCACACATGCGCAAGTTCCTGATTGTCGCCGCCTTGGTCTCGGCTTTTGCCCATCCTGCTCTTGCTGATGAGCTTCAACTGCGGGATGACGCCCCGGAAAAATATGTCGTCGTAACGGGTGACACCCTTTGGGACATATCCGGACGCTTCCTCAAAAGCCCATGGCGGTGGCCCGAGATCTGGGGCATGAACAAGGAAGAGATCAAGGACCCGCACTGGATCTATCCTGGCGACTTGATTGTCCTCGACCGGTCTGGCACCACCCCGCAGCTGAGACTTGTTCCGGGAGAAGGCCATGGTATGGACACCACTAAACTCTCACCTTACGTGCGCGAAACCAAGATTGAAAGCAATGCGATCCCGACCATTCCGGTTTCCGTCATATTTCCCTTCCTGTCTCAGCCGAGGGTCGTTTCCGCCGGTGATTTGAACAAGGCCCCGTTTATTCTTGGAACAAATGACGAGCGCATTGTGATAGCCAAAGGAGACACGGCATTTGCAACCGGTGGCCCTGCCAATGTCACCCGCTGGAATGTCTTGCGTCCCGGGAAGGCTTTAAAGGATCCGGAAACCGGCGAGGTGTTGGGCTATGAAGTTGAATATCTGGGCGATGCCCGCACACTGATCCCGGGCGCCCCGCAGAAGATCCTCATTACTCAAACCGCACAGGAAATCTTGCCCAAGGACAAGCTGCTGCCTGCCAATGATGATGTCCCGTTTGAGTACGCGCCCCATGCCCCGGCAAACCGCGTACAGGGGCGCATCATTTCCGCTTATGGCGGAATCACTGACTCGGGTCGTTACCAGACAGTTGTAATTAACCGCGGCGCCAAAGATGGGCTTGACCCGGGCCAGGTATTGGCCATCTACCGTAGCGGGGAGACGGTAAAACTGTCCAAGCAAGAACAGGAACGCATCACTTGGCTTGCAAGCAAAGCCGGGGCGCCGGATACCGCATGGCTGACCAATGACGTACGCTGCCTTAACAAGGATGGCAAAGTCACCTACGACCAGCCTTCCGATAGCAAGGGAGTTTATCGCAGCAGCTGCCTGAACAACGTGGACAAAAATGACATCAAGCTGCCGGATGTCCGCAGCGGGCTGCTGATGGTGTATCGGGTGTATGACAAAGTCGCGTATGGGCTGATCATGCAATCCGATCAGGCCGTCCATTTGCTGGATACCGTCCGCAACCCCTGAGGCCATCCTTGAGCCATCGCTCGCTGCCCGAGCCCTGGCTCAAGTTCTGCCTCATCCCGGGAGTCGGCGATGCGGCCATCCGCAAATTGCTTGAGCACTTCGGCAGTATCGATGCCGCAGCCGCGGCATCCACCTCTGCGCTTAAACAGGTTCTGACCGCCCGAGTCGCGGACGCCATTCAGGCCGGCCCCGACCCCGATCTCCTGCTGCATACGCTGAGCTGGCTGGAAAAGCCAAACCGCTTTCTGCTGACCCTGGATGGTGACGATTACCCGGCCTTGTTGCGTGAAATCTCCGACCCGCCTCCCGTTCTTTATGGCCTGGGCCGCCGTGATCTGCTAAATCGGCCGAGTCTGGCGATTGTGGGATCACGCAATGCGACACCCCAGGGAGAAAATAACGCAGAAGCGTTTGCCGAAACACTTTCGAAAGCAGGGCTCACCATTGTTAGCGGCCTTGCACTGGGAATCGATGCGAGCGCACATCGGGGTGGATTAAGGGGCGAGGGTTCCACCATTGCCATCGTTGGCACCGGTCTGGACCGCGTCTATCCTGCCATGAACAAGGCGTTGGCACACGATATTGCAAATACCGGCCTTCTGCTATCCGAATTCAACCTGCGCAGCCCACCGGCGGCAGGACATTTTCCCAAGCGCAATCGCGTCATCAGCGGCCTTTCACGCGGTGTGTTGGTTGCCGAAGCCTCTCCTGATTCAGGCTCCCTCATCACTGCCCGCCTGGCTCTGGAGCAGGGACGTGAGGTTTTCGCCATTCCTGGATCAATTCATTCTCCCCAGTCGCGCGGGTGCAACATGCTCATCAGGCAGGGGGCCAAGCTGGTAGAGACGGCAGCTGACGTCCTCGAGGAACTGGCGTGGCCAGTCATGCCGCTCATTGCCGGCACCTCAAGCGTTCAACAGGACGACCTGCTTAAAGCCATGGGACACGACCCGATCAATCTGGAAGCCTTGGTAACTATAACCGGGTTGACGGTAGAGGCGCTTTCAGCGAAGCTGTTGGAGCTCGAACTGGAAGGCCGTGTCGCACAGCTGCCCGGGGGGCGTTACCAACAACTGACATAAGACATCAATGAATACCCTGAAGAATAGTCGTGAGCAGGCGCACAGCCCGGGACGGACGGCGTGCCGATTCTCCGCACGGCCCAACCCCGCTCGGCGCCGCGCAGTAGCATCAATCATTTGAGGTATCTCGGTGTTTGAAATTCTGGTCTACCTTTACGAAAGCTACCGACACGCGGACCTCACTCCTGGCCGTTCTGCTTTGGAAGAACGTTTGTTTGCTGCCGGCTTCGAAGAAAACGAAATCGCGCGTGCGCTTGACTGGTTCACGCACATAAACGTGTCGCCAGGCCATCCCCGATTAATGGAGGCAGGCTTTCGCCACTTCGCAGCGGAAGAGTCCGGGCGCCTTAACATCGACTGCCAGTCCACGCTTCGCTATCTTGAACAGGCACAAATCCTGGATGCCGAATCCCGCGAATGGGTGATTCATGGCCTCCTTGCCCTGGGGGGCGAAGATATCGAGGCTGACCATGTCCGCTGGATGGCATTGATTGTGTTGTGGAGTCGCGGCTTCATTGAGCACTACACCTTTCTCGAAGACCTGCTGATCAACCCAGCCGACTATCCTCTGCATTAATGGAACCCTTGATCAAAACGTCCATGTGCCGCGATTGTCTTGAAACATTCCTGGATGCCACGCACGCGAGCCGGGTGGCCGCTGGGTCCAAAGGTCCGGGCAGCACAACGACCCGGATCGGCCCATCTCAATTAAACCAGAAAAACAGGGGCTGGCCGGCCACGCGGGATTTGGCCATTGGTTCCATATGACCAAACTGGTCATTGTCGAATCCCCCTCGAAATCCAAGACCCTCAAGAAATACCTAGGTCAGGATTTCGATATCCTGGCTTCATATGGTCACGTGCGCGACCTTGAGCCAAGGACTGGCGCTGTCGATACGACCAACCACTTTGCCATGAAGTACCAGCTGATCGAACGCAATGCCAAACATGTCGAGGCAATATGCAAGGCGGCGAAAAAGGCTGACGAAATCCTGCTGGCGACTGACCCGGACCGCGAGGGCGAAGCCATTTCCTGGCACATCGCAGAAATCCTCAACGAACGCAAGCTGCTCAAGCCCGGCAAGCTCAAGCGCATCGTGTTCTATGAGATTACCCAAAGCGCGGTCAGGGATGCTGTCGCGCGCCCGCGTGATGTGTCCATGGATCTGGTCAACGCCCAGCAGGCCCGGCGCGCCCTGGATTATCTGGTTGGCTTCAATCTCTCGCCCCTGTTGTGGAAGAAGATCAGCCCCGGTCTGTCCGCCGGTCGCGTGCAGTCCCCCGCGCTGCGCATGATTGTTGAGCGCGAGGAGGAAATCGAAAAATTCCTGCCGCGCGAATACTGGACCCTGCATCTGGACAGCCACAAGGACAAGCAAACCTTCAGCGCCCGCCTGGTGCAGTTCAAGGGCGACAAGATCCAGCAATTCTCAATCGAGAATGAAGCCGGCCAGTCCGATGTGCTCAAGGCTCTGGAGAGCAAGTCCGCCCGCGTAATCAGCGTGGAGAAGAAACGCCGTGCCCGCCACGCCGCGCCGCCGTTTACCACGTCCACATTGCAACAGGCCGCCGTCCGGCAACTGGGCATGACCACGGATCGCGTCATGCGCACCGCCCAGCAGCTGTATGAAGGTATCGACACCGGCAGCGGCTCGGTCGGGCTCATCACCTACATGCGCACTGACTCGGTCAACCTTGCGAATGAAGCGATTGCAGACATTCGCGGTTATGTAGGCAAGCACTTTGAGCCGGATTACCTGCCGCCCGCGCCGCAACATTACAAGGCCAAGACCAAAAACGCCCAGGAAGCGCATGAGGCAATACGCCCCACTTCGGCCCACCGCACGCCCCAGTCACTCAGGGATCACCTGTCACATGACCAGCTGCGCCTCTACGAACTGATCTGGAAACGCGCCCTGGCTTCGCAGATGACCTCGGCCCAGTTCGACACGGTCGCAGCCGACATCGCAGTGGGCGAAGGCGTCTTCCGCGCTACCGGCCAGACTCTCGCTTTCCCCGGTTTTCTTGCCGTTTATCACGATGCCGACGAGGATGAAGAGGAGGCCAAGCTTCCGCCTCTGAAAGAGGGTGAAGAATTGCCGGTGGACAGGCTCTACGGCGAACAGCACTTTACCCAGCCCCCGCCGCGCTATACCGAAGCCAGTCTGGTGAAAGCGCTGGAGGAATACGGCATCGGCCGGCCTTCCACCTACGCCAGCATCATTTCCACGCTGCAGGATCGCGAATATGTCGTGTTGGATAAGAAGCGTTTCACTCCTACGCCCATCGGCCGCCTGGTGAACTGCTTCCTCACCCGCCACTTCGCCCATTACGTTGATTACGATTTTACAGCCAAGCTGGAAGACAATCTGGACGATGTCTCCAACGGCAAGCGCATATGGACCCGTTTGCTGGGTGATTTCTGGAAGGAATTCAACGACACCCTCGGCCACAAGCAGAACGTTGATCGCGGCTGTCCCATACCCGATGAAGCCTGTCCCAAATGCGGCAGTCCCCTCAACATGCAAGCAAGCAAGAAGGGCCTGTTCATCGGCTGTACTGCCTATCCCAAATGCGACTACACGCGCCCGCTGTCGGGAAACGAAGAAGGGCCCACCATTCTGGGACAGGACCCGGGGAGCGCCCAGAACATCCTGTTGCTAAGCGGCCGCTACGGGCCCTATGTGCAGATTGGCGAGACGCCCGAAGACAAGAAGATCAAGCCCCGCCGCGCCTCCTGGCCGAAAGAAATTCCCCTTGATCAGGCCGATCTGGCGACCGCGCTCAAGCTGCTGTCGCTACCGCGTGAAGTGGGCCATCATCCACAAACCGGCCTGCCCATCGTCGCCAATATTGGCCGCTTCGGCCCCTACCTGTTGCATGACGGCAAGTTCAAATCCATACCCAAGGCCGACGATGTTTACACCATCCGTCTGGAACGCGCCCTCGAAGTACTCGCGATGGAACGCGCCCCGCGCGCAGGCGCTGATGGTGGCGAAGGCAAGAACCTGGGCACGCATCCCGAAGACGACAAGCCCGTTCAGTTGTTGAATGGCCGCTATGGCTGGTACATCAAGCACGGCAAAATCAATGCTACCGTGCCAAAAAATCAGGATCCGGAATCCATTACCCTGGAAGAGGCCATCGCATTGATTGCGGAAAAATCTGCCAGGGGCCCGGGAAAGAGACCTGCGGCACGCAAGGCCGCAACCAAGAAGAAGGCTGCGGACAGGCCCGTAAAGGCACCCGCCGCAAAGAGGACGGCACGACAAAAGGCCTCCTGATTCATGTCGCGCCGTCTGCTCTCCCTCATCGAAGCCGGGGGCTACCCGGACTTTCGTCCGCTATATGAACAGCTCGGGTTTGAAGTCGTTACCGAGTTCTCCGTGCGCCGGGCTCAGGCCCGGCTGCGCCAGTTTTCCCCCGACGTACTGGTGGCAGATTTCTACAAGCGCCATTTCCACGACCGGGTGAGCAACCTCGAGTCACTGCTGACGCTGAAATCCCGCCTGCCCAACACGCGCATCATCGTTATCTACGATCCCTTCCATGCAGCCGATCTGGAAAAACTTAAGCAAAGATGTGCCATCGACGTCACCCTGCCGCTACCCGTGACGCCCGCAACGCTCGAAGCTGCATTACTTGCGCGGTAAATCCAGCCAGCGCCATTCACCTGGTGCCAGATCGTCCGGCAGGACAAGATCCCCTACCGATTCGCGATGCAACACCTCAACCCGGTTTCCGCTGGCCGCGATCATGCGCTTGACCTGGTGGTATTTTCCGCCGGTGACTGTCAACCGCAGTAAGTGTTCGTCAAGCCTTTCCGCATGGGCAGCGGCAATCCGTTCGGTCTCGTCGTTGAGCAGCACGCCATTCAGTAGTGATGAAATCTGCCCATCGGTGATCGCGTGTTTGGTTGTGGCCCGATACACCTTGGGCACCCTCTTCTTCGCCGAACTCATGGAGTGAAGGAAGGCGCCATCATCCGTCAGCAACAGCAGGCCCGTGGTGTCCTCATCCAGGCGGCCAACAGGCTGGATCCCCCGTTCAACCAGCGGCGGGGGCAACAGGCTCAATACGCTTGGATGGTGCCTGGGCTGGCGCGAGCATTCGTAACCCGGCGGCTTGTGCAGCATCACGTAGGCTTTTTCCCGGTACTGCCAGGTTTCCCCGTCGACGGAAAATACCAGCCTTGCTGTTGGCAACTCCGCTTCCGGGTCGGAGATGACTTCACCTTCTACAACCACACGTCCACCCAGAATCAGGCCCCGGCAGGCGCGACGGGTGCCAAATCCCTGCGATTGAAGCAGTTTGGTGAGGTTCATGAAAGGGATTTTACCCGCCAGTTGTAAGTCCTCTCCTGCAACAACGACCAACCCGAATAGGAGGACTGCCATGATCACCCGACGCGGACTGCTACTGGCCAGCCTGGCGACCCTAATATCGAAGGGGCTGCTGGCCGACACGTGTACAAATGCCCCGGAAATTTCTGCTGTCGGCCCCTGGCTCAACAGCCCACCCCTGAAGCTGGTCGAGCTCAAGGGCAAGGTGGTGCTGGTGGAATTCTGGACGCACGGCTGCTACAACTGCCGCAATGTTGAGCCCTATATTAACGAGTGGCACAAGCGCTACGCTGGCCAGGGTCTGGTGATTGTTGGGGTGCACACGCCTGAATTCGCCTATGAGGCCGACCCCAAGCGGGTAAAGGCTTATCTTGACCAGCACCATATCCTCCATCCGGTTGTGATGGACAATGACTATGCCATCTGGAACCGCTGGGGCAACCGCTACTGGCCCACACTGTATCTGGTGAGCCGCTCCGGTCAAATGTGTTATAGCCACTACGGTGAAGGGGCTTATGCCCGAACCGAGCAGGAAATCCGTGCATTGCTGAACGCCTCGCGTTGAAGCAGCCCAGCAAAACGCGCTGATTCCGGCACATTCATCAAGCGAACCGTTATCCGAGCCAAAAGTGAACTAATATAGGACTAACCTGGTCTTCTATATTAAGGATCACACATGCTGCATTTATCCAAACTGGCAGATTACGCCACCGTACTCATGTGCCGCATGGCGGCACAGCCGGATATCGCCTGCTCTGCAGCAAAACTGGCTGCAGCGCTCGAAGTTCCCCGGCCCACCGTGGCCAAGCTGCTCAAGCTCCTGGCCCGGGCTCGGTTGCTCACTTCGGTGCGCGGCGGCAAAGGGGGTTATCTGCTGGCGCGCAGTCCGGCAGCAATATCCCTGGCCGACGTCATTACGGCCATCGAGGGGCCGCCCGGCCTCACCGAGTGCATCACTTCGCCCGGCACTTGCAGCATCGAGAGCAGCTGCGACATGCGGCGCAACTGGTCGGCGATCAATAGCGTCGTGGTTGGCGCGCTGGCCGGCGTAAGCCTGGCCCAGATAGGCACGGCACAAATGCCTTTGCACAAGATGGCTTCGCGTTAAACACAGGAGATTGAATATGGCTGAGAATCTTGCCCTTCAGGAAGCGATGGATCGGGAATACCGCTGGGGCTTCGTTACCGACATCGAACAGGATACCTTTCCCAAGGGCCTGTCCGAGGACGTCGTGCGCATGATCTCGGCGCGCAAGACCGAGCCGGACTTCATGCTGGAGTGGCGCTTGGCCGCCTATCGGCACTGGGTCGAGCAGAAGGAACCCAACTGGGCCAGCGTGCATCACCCATCCATTAACTACCAGGACATCAGCTATTTTTCCGCACCCAAACGCAAGGGCGAAGCGAAGAGTCTGCAGGAGGTGGACCCCGAGTTGCTGCGTACCTACGACAAGCTCGGCATCCCGCTGGAAGAACGCGAGGCGCTGGCGGGCGTTGCAGTAGACGCCGTATTCGACTCGGTTTCGGTAGCGACCACCTTCAAGGACAAGCTGGGCAAGCTCGGCATCATCTTTTGCCCCTTCTCCGAAGCGGTGCGCGAACACCCGGAGCTGGTGCGCCAGTACCTGGGCTCGGTCGTACCCCACACCGACAACTACTTCGCCAGCCTCAATTCGGCGGTGTTTTCCGATGGCTCCTTCGTTTACGTGCCGAAAGGCGTGCGCTGCCCAATGGAATTGAGCACTTATTTCCGCATCAATGCCAGCGCCACCGGCCAGTTCGAACGCACCCTCATCATTGCCGACGAGGGCGCCTATGTGAGCTACCTGGAAGGTTGCACCGCGCCGATGCGCGACGAGAACCAGTTGCATGCGGCGGTGGTGGAACTGGTCGCACTGAAGGACGCAACCATCAAGTATTCCACCGTGCAGAACTGGTATCCAGGCGACAAGGAAGGGCGCGGCGGCATCTACAACTTTGTCACCAAGCGCGGCGAGTGCCGCGGCGACAACTCGCATATTTCCTGGACTCAGGTGGAGACCGGCTCGGCCATCACCTGGAAATACCCCAGCTGCATCCTGCGTGGCGACAACGCCGTGGGCGAATTCTACTCGGTCGCCGTCACCCGCAACGTGCAGCAGGCCGACACCGGCACCAAGATGATTCACATTGGCAGGAATACTCGCTCCACCGTGGTCTCCAAGGGTATTTCCGCCGGCCGCGGCTCCAACGCCTACCGAGGGCTGATCAAGGTGCTGCCTGGTGCGGAAAACGCCCGTAACTACACGCGCTGCGACTCCCTGCTGATGGGCGACCAGTGCGCCGCCCACACCTTCCCCTACATCGAGGTGAAAAACCCGAGCGCACAGGTCGAGCACGAGGCCAGCACCGGCAAGATCGGCGAAGACCAGCTGTTCTATCTGCGCAGCCGCGGATTGTCCGAGGAGGACGCAGTCAACATGATCGTCAACGGCTTCTGCAAGGAAGTATTCAAGGAACTGCCCATGGAGTTCGCGGTCGAGGCACAGAAGCTTCTCGCTGTGAGCCTTGAAGGCGCCGTAGGTTAAGGAGAATCTCATGCTCGATATCAGCAATCTGCACGTAACAGTGGATAGCAAACCCATCCTCAAGGGGATCGACCTGCATGTTCGCGCTGGCGAGGTGCAAGCCATCATGGGCCCCAACGGCTCGGGCAAGAGCACCCTGGCGCAGGTGCTGGCGGGACATGAAGGCTATCAAGTCACCCAGGGCAGCGTACGCTATCTTGACCAGGACCTGCTTGCCATGAAGCCGGAAGAGCGGGCATGGGCCGGGCTGTTCCTTGCTTTCCAGTACCCGGTTGAAATACCGGGGGTGGCCAATGTGCAATTTCTCAAAAGTGCGCTCAACGCCCGCCGTCGATTCCAGGGCTTGCCCGAACTCGACGCCATGGACTTCCTGCTCATGGTCAAGGATACGCTGCAGCTGCTCAAGCTTGACGATGGCCTGCTCTACCGTGCGGTCAACGAGGGTTTTTCCGGCGGCGAGAAGAAGCGCAATGAAATCCTGCAGATGCTGCTGCTCAACCCCAGGCTCGCCATCCTTGACGAAACCGACTCCGGCTTGGATATTGATGCACTCAAGATCGTCGCCGATGGGGTGAACCGGCTGCGCGGGCCAGAGCGTGCCATCCTGCTGGTTACCCACTATCAGCGGCTGCTTGATTACATCGTGCCCGACCGCGTGCACGTTCTCTACGCTGGCCGTATCGTTCGCTCGGGCGGACCGGAGCTGGCGCAAGAACTCGAAGCCCGCGGCTATGGCTGGATCGAAGCCGAGGCGCACGACGCCCCAGTGCATGAGGGTGCGGCGCGATGAAAGCAACGACCGAATTCATCCATCGCTACAACAAGGTGCTGGCCGACATTCTGGCGCGCGCACAACCGGCGTGGCTGCACAGCCAGCGCAGTGAGGCCTACGACCTGTTCCAGAAGCTGGGGCTGCCAACCACCCGCGACGAAGAATGGAAATACACCTCTCTCACCGGTATCGAACGCGCCGATCTGGATGCTTCAGCCGCTGAAGTGTCCGTCCCCGCGCTCGCGAACATCGACTCGTTCGACTGTGCCTATGCCCATAAACTGGTATTTGTCGACGGCCGCTTCAATCCCTCGCTGTCAATTCTGCGCGAGCCGCAACCAGGCGTCACGCTGATGCCGCTCGCACAGGCAGTCACGCTCAGCCGGCCAGCCGCCAGCAAATTCGTGGGGCAGCTTGATGACGAACAGGAGGCGCTTGCTGCTTTCAATACCGCACTATGGCGCGACGGCCTGTACCTGGAAGTTGAACGCGGCGCAAGACTGACGCGGCCCTTGATCGTACATTGCATTTCGACCTCGGGGCGCCTGGTGCCGATACGCCATCTCTTCGTCCTCGGCAAGGGCGCCGAGGCGACAGTCATCGAACACTACCAGTCTGCCCAGGCCGGGGTGCACTTCACCAATGCGGTGACCGAATGCCTGCTCGGAGCGAATGCCGTACTCAGGCACATCAAGCTGCAGGACGAAAATGATCAGGCCTTCCATACTGCGCGCATTACCGCACGGCAGGGCGCCGGCAGCCGCTGGCTGAATCTCTCACTCTCGGCCGGCGGCGGATTGACCCGCAACGACATCATCAGCCAGATGGAAGGGGAAGCGGCCTCCTGCACCCTGAACGGACTGGCCATCGGGGCGGGGAGGCGCCATGCTGACCACCACACCTTCATCGATCACAGCCACCCGGGCGGCACGAGCAGCCAGCATTATCGCGGCGTGCTGGCCGATCGTTCTCGGGTTGTGTTCAATGGCCGGGTCCGCGTAGGCAAGGGCGCAGTCAAGACGGACGCCCAGCAGATCAACCGCAACCTGCTGCTGTCACGCGATGCAGAAGCCGACAGCAAGCCGCAACTGGAAATTTATGCGGACGACGTGAAATGCAGTCATGGCGCCGCCACCGGCGGGCTTGACCAGGCCCAGCTGTTCTACCTCCGCTCGCGCGGCCTGGACGAAACCGAGGCGCACGGCATGCTGGTCCAGGCCTTCGCCACCGCGGTGCTGGACATAATTGAAGATGCAGGACTGAAACAGGCGCTCAGTAACTGGGTAGGCGCCAAATTGCCGCAACTGACCGGAGACGCATGATGGATCAGGACATTCGTGCGCTGTATGAGGAAGTGATCCTCGACCATAACCGCAATCCGCGCAATTACCCCAAACGGCCAAAGGGCGCCGATCATCATGCCCACGGCTACAACCCGCTGTGTGGCGACGAGTTCAGCGTGCACCTGAAAATCGAGGATGGCCGCATCGCTGACATCGGCTTTGAAGGTGCCGGCTGCGCCATCTCCACCGCCTCCGCCTCGCTCATGACCGAAGCCGTCAAGGGCAAGACGGTGGAAGAGGCTAAAACCCTGTTCAGCAATGTCCACAATCTGATCACCGACGCGGGCGAACCCCGCAAGGTCGGCAAGCTCGCAGTACTGGAGGGCGTCAAGGACTTCCCGATGCGTATCAAGTGCGCGACCCTGGCCTGGCACACGCTCAATGCCGCGCTGGAAAACCGCCCGGACACGGTCAGCACCGAAGACCCCAAACCTGCCTGCGAGCAGCCCCATCATGAGCCTTGATCTCTTGAAACTCGCCAAATCCAGCGCCTCTGATTCTTCCGAACTGCACAATGCAGTAATCGAAGCGTTGAAGACCGTTTACGACCCCGAGATCCCGGTCAACATCTACGACCTTGGCCTGGTCTACGAACTCAGGATCGACGACGGCAAGGTCGACATCGACATGACCCTTACTGCCCCCGGCTGCCCGGTGGCGCAGACCTTTCCTGCCACCGTGGAAGAACGGGTGCGGGCCGTGCCCGGCGTGAGAGACGCCCATGTCGAAATCGTCTGGGATCCGCCTTGGGAAAAGAGCCGCATGAGCGAACTGGCACGGATTGAGCTGGGGCTGTTCTAGAAACACACCCCCTCTCCCCCTTCAGGGGGAGAGGGGCGGGGTGAGGGGGTTTAAGACACCGTGAGAGCGGCCGGGATCAGGGGCCGGACGTGCCAGGGAAAATAAATGAGCGACTGGACCAATGTAGCCTTAGTTAAGGACTTCCCCCCTGGCACCTGCAAGGTGGTCGACGTGGACGGCGTGCAGGTCGCGGTATTCAATCTTCACGGTCAGCTTCACGCCATCGAGGACATCTGCACCCACGACGGCGGCGAACTCGCCAGCGGAGAACTGGAGAACGAGGTCATCATCTGCCCGCGCCACGGTGCGCGTTTTTCCATCATCACTGGCGAAGTACTGGGCCCGCCAGCCTACGAGCCGGTGCATGTTTTTCCGCTTAGGCTGGAGGAAGGCGTGATTCAGATAAGGGATGATCGGTGGGGCTGACGCTGCAACAGACAGACAACCCGGTCATATCGAGTCAGGAGTCATACGGATTCGAGCTCTTTAAGCGTCTTACCGTCTTTATTCTTCCATGCCGTAAGTCCATTGGCATGGCCGCCATGAATTACTGCGGCGGCGGCGCTTGGGCTAGAAAACTCAATGTCTTTGGCAAATACAAGATGATCTGCATCCTCTTTAAGGGACTGCTGATCCTTCAGTTGTTGCCGCATATTTACTGGCCATGGGTATTTCTGGGCGGACGGGCGCTCAGTTAGGACAGCCTGTGATCCCGCGAGCACAACAATGCCATTCGGTGTCAGGTGACCGGTAGCTTTGAGCCCCTTGATCTCACAGGACAGAGTTTCCCGTTCAGTTGCACCGGCCACATTCGCTGTTGTCGGAACCAGGACTTCGACGCCAAGCACCGGCAATAATTGGTGGATCTTTTCTAGGAAGATTTCCATATCCTCCCGATCCGATTCAGGCAACTTCGAGCCGCTCCCCTGACTATTCTTGACTTCAGCACGACCCACCTTCTTCGCCTGCTCGATCAGGCGACCTTCAAGATACCGGATGTGCGCTTTAGTGAGGTTTTCGTCCTTGCTTGTAAAGAACGCGATCTGGTTCCAGAAGTCTTTGTCGAGGTGACTCTTTATCCGGTCCCGTATGGACTCGGCCTCGCCTATATAGAGTGCGTCCTTGCCAGTTTCTGGATCAACGCCAGTAAGAAAGTAGACACCGGAATTCTGTGACTCCTCGCGGGCAAGCACACTGTCGAATTCGCTTCTAGGGCCAGCGACAGCTTTGCCTGTCCAGTTCGATAATTCAGCCGTTCGGAGACGCTTTGGGTCTCCGTGAGCAAGGAATATCTTTATCGTTGCGCTCGGCATGAATTGAATCTGAATTAGGCAAAGCGGCCTGTTCAAATCACCTTTTGCGAACGATCATGTGAGCACATCACTAAACATCCAGATTCCGCACGCCCAGCGCATTGGTCTCGATGAAGGCGCGGCGCGGCTCGACTTCGTCGCCCATCAGGGTGGTGAAGATGGCATCGGAGGAGATGACATCTTCAATGCGCACTTTCATCAGGCGGCGCACCTTTGGATCCATGGTGGTTTCCCACAACTGTTCGGGGTTCATCTCGCCCAGGCCCTTGTAGCGCTGGATGCTCATGTTGCGTTTGACTTCGCCGATGAGCCAGTCCATGGCTTCGGCAAAGCTCGCAACCGGGGCTTCCTTCTCGCCGCGCTTGATGACTGCGCCGGGGCCCACGAGGTCGCGAATGAGATCACCGGTCTTGGTGAGCTGGCGATAGTCGCCGGAGTTGATCAGGTCTTCTTCGAGGAAGTAGGCCTGGATGTTGCCGTGATGGGTGCGGACGATTTTCAGGCGATGGGTTTCGCTTTCACTGTCGTATTCCGCGCTCACGATGAACTTGGTGCTGTCGAGCGCCGCGCCGAGCGAGGCCTCAGCCAGCATGGCCTGGGTGGCGTCGGCCAGTGACAGGGTGGGAATGCGCACCAGGGCATCGAGCACGTCCAGCGGCAGCATGCGCGACAGGCGCACCATGACCGCTTCGGCAAGGAAATATTCGCGCGACAGGGCTTCCAGGCTTTCGCCAGCCAACGCTTCGGCACCAACCATGGGCACCAGGGCGGCATCCTTGAGCGCTTCGCTCATGAGGTACTCCTTCAGTTCATGCTCGTCCTTGAGGTATTGCTCGCGCCGTCCGGACTTGACCTTGTACAGCGGCGGCTGAGCGATGTAGATATGACCCCGCTCGACCAGCTCGGGCATCTGGCGGTAAAAAAAAGTGAGCAGCAGGGTGCGGATGTGGGCCCCGTCCACGTCCGCGTCGGTCATGATGATGATACGGTGATAGCGCAGCTTATCCGGATTGTAGTCGTCCTTGCCGATGCTCGTGCCCAGCGCCGTGATCAGGGTAGCAACTTCCTGGCTGGAAATGAGCTTGTCGAAGCGGGCACGTTCGACGTTGAGGATCTTGCCCTTGAGCGGCAGGATAGCCTGGAACTTGCGGTCGCGGCCCTGCTTGGCAGAACCGCCCGCCGAGTCACCCTCGACCAGATAAAGTTCACACAGGGCCGGGTCCTTCTCCTGGCAGTCGGCCAGCTTGCCGGGCAAGCCCAGGCCATCCATGACTCCCTTGCGCCGAGTCATCTCGCGCGCCTTGCGTGCGGCTTCTCGCGCGCGCGCGGCGTCGATGATCTTGCCGCAGATGATTTTTGCTTCGCCCGGGTTTTCCAGCAGGAAGTCTGCCAGTTTCTGGCCGACCACCTCGGATACCACAGGCTGCACTTCTGACGACACCAGCTTGTCCTTGGTCTGGGAGGAGAATTTTGGTTCAGGCACCTTGACTGACAATACGCAGGTGAGGCCTTCACGCATGTCGTCACCCGAGGTTTCCACCTTGGCCTTTTTCGCCAGTTCATGGTCCTCAATGTATTTGTTGATGACGCGTGTCATCGCCGTGCGCAGACCGGTCAAGTGCGTGCCACCGTCGCGCTGCGGAATGTTGTTGGTAAAGCACTGCACTGACTCGGAATAGCTGTCATTCCACTGCATCGCCACTTCGACCGTCATGCCCTCTTTTTCGCCGACGGCATGAAATACACGCGGATGCAGCACGGACTTGGCGCGATTCATGTATTCGACAAACCCTTTTACGCCACCAGAATGGGCAAAGTTTTCAGTCTTGCCGTCGCGATGATCCTGCAACTCGATCTTGACGCCATTGTTGAGGAAGGACAGTTCGCGAATGCGCTTGGCCAGAATGTCGAAGTGATATTCCACGTTGCCCACGCCGAAAATTTCTTCGTCCGCCAGAAAGTGGACTTCCGTGCCGCGGTTTTTGGATTCGCCCACTATCCGCATGGGCGAAACTTCCACGCCATTCTGTTTTTCAACCGGCCGGTTTTCCACCTTGCCCCGCACGAAATCCATTTGATACTTCTTGCCGTCACGCCGCACGACAAGCTTGAGCCATTTGGACAAGCCATTGACGCAGGAGACACCCACACCATGCAGGCCGCCGGATACCTTGTAGCTGTTCTGGTTGAATTTGCCACCAGCATGCAATACGGTCATGACGATTTCTGCAGCCGAGCGTTTGGGCTCGTGTTTGTCGTCGAACTTGATGCCGACCGGGATGCCGCGACCGTTATCGGAAACGGAAATCGAGTTGTCCGGATGGATGACCACCTTGATATCATCGCAATGGCCAGCCAGCGCTTCATCGATGGCATTATCCAGCACTTCAAACACCATGTGGTGCAGGCCTGTGCCATCGGATGTGTCGCCAATGTACATGCCCGGGCGCTTGCGCACAGCTTCCAGTCCTTCAAGCTGCTGGATACTGTCTTCGTCGTAGTTGTCTGCCATCATGTTTCCTGTGTGATGCTGGTGTGTTAAAGCGTGTGTTGCGCGTAGCATGCCTATCAAATTCTCATCGGCATGACGACATATTTGAATCCTGGTTCGCTGTCGCTGGTGATCAGCATGCTGCTGTTGGGATCGTTGAAGGCCAGAATAACTTCATCAGAGGAGAGCGCTCCCAGGCCATCAAGCAGGTAGCTGACATTGAAGCCAATATCGAGAGCGTCAGAATCATACTTGGCTTCCATTTCTTCAGTGGCTTCTTCCTGCTCGTTGTTGTTGCACACGATGCGCAGACTGTTGGCGCCAAGCACCAGGCGCACACCGCGGAATTTTTCATTGGACAGGATCGCCGCACGCTGCAGGGCGGAAATTCCCGCTTGTCGGTTGAGTATCATTTTCTTTTCGTGGCCAACCGGGACCACGCGCTGATAGTCTGGAAACTTTCCGTCCACCACTTTCGATACGATCTGGGTATTGCCCAGACGGAACATGACCTGGTTTTCACCCAGATACAGACTGGCCCGTTCATCACTCTCAGACAGCAGCTTGACCAGTTCAATCACGGTCTTGCGCGGCACGATCAATTCCCGCTTGCCGGCATCCTTATCCAGTTCGGTTTCTGCCAGCGCCAGGCGATGGCCGTCTGTGGCAACCACACGCAGCGTTTTTCCTTCCAGCACCAGCAGCATGCCATTGAGGTAGTAACGAATGTCCTGTTGTGCCATGGAGAACTGCACCAGTTGCAGCAGCTTCTTCAGCACTTTCTGGGGCAGGCTGACTTCGTTGCCACTGGCAGCACTGGTTTCCATGCGAGGGAAATCTGCCGCCGGCAAGGTTTGCAGGGTGAACTTGGAACGGCCCGCCTTGACTTCAACCAGGCTATCCTTGCTATCGATCTTTAGCTTAGCCCCATCAGGCAAGGCGCGAATGATGTCGAACAGTTTGCGCGCTGCCACGGTCAAGGAGAAATCACCTTCCACTGCCGCACCCGTCAATTTGGTACTGACCTGCAACTCCAGATCGGTCGCTTGGAGAATCAAATCCGATCCTTTCTTTTCCAGCAACACGTTGGACAGGATGGGTAACGTATGGCGACGCTCAACAACGCCCACTGTAGAACCCAGAGGGAGAAGCAAGCTGTTGCGATCGGTTTCCAGCAGTAACATGTTTATCTATTCCTTTGTGGTCGTTGTTGAGGGGAGCAGGTTTTGGTGGATAAGCCCGCTAAGCCAGAGCAAACGTACGATTGCGAGGTAATGCCGCATGTGGATAACAAAAGGAAGGCTGGGGATGGCGGTGGAGCAATTTGGCTATCATGCCGTTTAATGAGTTTGTTATTCATTTCCGTCCTGCACTTGTCAACTGGTTAGCGTTTGTAACAGGACAAGGTATTCGCGGCTGATGTCATGATCCTGTTCACGCAGTTCCTGAACCTTGCGGCAGGCGTGGAGAACAGTGGTATGGTCGCGGCCGCCGAAGGATTCGCCAATTTCCGGCAAGGAAAGGGTGGTCAGTTCCTTGGCCAGGGCCATGGCAATTTGTCTAGGGCGAGCCAGATTGCGGGTGCGTTTCTTGCAATACATGTCTCCGACCTTGAGCTTGTAATAGTCAGCGACGGTTTTCTGGATGTTTTCAATGGAGACCTGGCGGTGAGTGGAAGCGATCAGATCCCGCAGCGCATCCTTGACCAGCTCCAAGCTAATGGGTTTTTCCGTGAAGCGGGCAAAAGCAACGACACGCTTTAATGCGCCCTCCAGTTCACGGACGCTGGCGCGCGCCTGCTTGCCAATAAAGAAAGCCACATTTTCGTCCAGGTCAATGCCTTCCTGCGTGGCCTTCTTGAGCAGGATGGCAACCCGCATTTCCAGTTCCGGAGGCTCGATGGCGACGGTGAGTCCCCAGGCGAAACGCGACTTGAGGCGGTCTTCGAAACCAACCAGGTCTTTCGGATAGGTGTCGCAGGTGATCACGATCTGGCGATGACTTTCAGTCAAGGAATTGAATGTATAGAAAAACTCTTCCTGGGTGCGATCCTTTCCGGCGAAAAACTGAATGTCATCAATCAGCAATAGGTCGAGGGACTGGTAACGGCGCTTGAAATCATCAAAGCTCTTCTGTCGGTACGCCTGGACCAGATCATTCACGTAATCATTGGCGTGAATGTATTCGATGCGAGCCTTTGGATTGGCGGCACGAACAGTATTGCCGATCGCCTGCAACAGGTGGGTCTTGCCTAGTCCGACCCCACCATAAATGAACAGGGGGTTATAGGCGGTGCCGGTATTTTCTGAAACTTGCAGTGCAGCGGCACGCGCCAGCTGGTTAGCACGTCCGCCAACAAAGTTGTCAAAGGTAAAAGTGGGGTTAAGTCGCAAACCGGTTGAGCGTTCGCTGGCAAGCGAGGGAGGAATTTCTGCGCTTGCCCGGGAAGAATGCAATGATGACGGTGGTGGTGGGGTGGCGCTGGCAACCTTGCGCTTAAGGGCAAAGCCCACCTGGGTAGGATGGTGATAGTGCTGCTCAGCCCAACCCTGGATTTCGGGTCCGAATTTGTCCTTGACCCAGTCCATTACGAAGCGGTTGGGGGCGACAATGCGGGGAGTTTCGTTCTCTTCCCAGACCAGCGGCTTGATCCAGGTGTTGAACTGCTGTTCTGTTAGGTTTTCGCGAAAGCGTTGTAAACAGAGGTCCCAGAAGGATTCCATTGGAGAGAATTTTCTCGTCGTTATCGATTGGTTTAGGGTTGGTATTTTACTCCTGACCGCGCAAGTTATCCACAGGGAATAATTTCCCTCTAGCCCGATCTTGCCGACGGTAAATCTTGACAGAACGGGGGATGTTTAGGTCTAATACACGGTTTTTTCAGGCAATTCTCCGCGCTGTTGAATAGATAACAGCGCGGGGGCGAAACCCAAGAGGACCAATTCATGAAACGCACTTACCAACCTTCCGTTACCCGTCGTAAACGTACCCACGGCTTTCGCGTGCGTATGAAAACCAAGGGTGGCCGGGCAATCATCAATGCTCGCCGCGCCAAGGGTCGCCATCGCCTGGCCGTGTAACGTACTCCTTGTCTGGCCGCTACGCATTCACCAGGCGCCAGCGGCTGCTAAAGGGCCAGGAATTTGCGGCGGTTTTTTCTGCACGTCGAAACCTCCGCTCGCGGTGCTATCTGGTTATGAGTCGTCCCAATGAACTGGGTCATGCCCGTCTAGGCATGGTGCTGGCCAAGCGGCAATTCAAACGGGCAGTGGATCGGAACCGGATGCGGCGCATCATTCGCGAAACCTTTCGTCTGTATTCTCCTGAGTTGCTGGCGTTGGATGTGGTGGTGAAAGTGCATGCGACCCCATTTGAAGGGGGGGCTGCGACGGAACTGGCAAGCCTGCTGGCAAAACTGAAATGATGGCTTGGTTGGCTCGCAAACTGGTACGAGGCTATCAACTGTTTATCAGCCCGATGCTGTTACCCAGTTGCCGTTATCTGCCAACCTGTTCAGACTATGCACTCGAGGCTTTGCAAAAGCACGGTTTCTTGAAGGGCGGCTGGTTAACCTTGAAACGTCTGGGGCGCTGTCGGCCGGGATGCCCTGGAGGCCATGACCCGGTCCCCTGACACGGTACAATTCCTTTATGGATACCCAACGCCTCATCCTCTTCGTGGTCTTTTCCTTTTCCCTCTTGCTGTTGTGGGAGTCCTGGCAGAACAAGGACCAGCCGCCGCCGGCTGTTGTTCAGACTCAGCCGGCTCCAGCACCAAGCTCAGCCGTGCCCGTGCCATCATCGACTCCAGTCTCAGGCAGCCAACAACACATTGCACCCGCGGCTGCAAGTGGCTTGGTCAAAGGTGCTCGTGCCGTGGTCAAGACGGATTTGCTTACCGCTGTGATTGATGCAAATGGTGGCGACGTTCGTGATCTGGTTTTGCACAAATATCATGAAACCGAACACACCGACCAACCGCTGCAACTGCTAGAAGATGATCAGGCCAAACCGTACGTCGCCCAGTCAGGCTTGCTGGGGCAAGGACCTAATCACAAGACTGTCTATCAGCTGACACCGGGGACGTATGAGCTCAAGCCCGGACAGGACACGGTATCGGTTCCACTCAGCTATACAGATGCGGCAAGCGGTTTAAGCGTGACACGAACCTATACCTTCCATCGCGGTACCTACAAGATTGATCTGGATACCCGCGTGGTGAATGGCGGCAGCCTGCCGGTCGGCCTGGACTCCTATTATCAGATAGTGCGCCACAGTGAAAAGCCAGTAGGGGAAGGCAAGTTTCTGAATACCTTTACTGGTCCGGCAATTTACACGGACGAGCAGAAATTCCAGAAGCTGCAGTTCAAGAAGATTACCGACGGCAGCGCTGAGTACCAGAAGAATTCCAGTTCCGGCTGGGTGGCAATGATTCAGCACCATTTCGTTTCTGCCTGGATACCGCAGGCGGGCGTCAGGCGCGAGTATTACGCCAAGGATCTGGGCAACGATGAGTTTTCTGCCGGGGTGATCGTATTTAACGGAACGCTCGCACCCGGACAGGAAAGAACAACAGGCGCCTCGTTGTATGCGGGGCCGCAATTGCAGAAACAACTGGAAGCAGCCGCACCCGGGTTGACGCTTACCCGGGACTACGGCTGGCTGACGCCGCTTTCAGTCCCGATCTTCTGGGCCCTAAAAACGATCGAGAAGTTTGTCGGCAACTGGGGCTGGGCAATCATTATTCTGACGTTCCTGATCAAGCTGGCGCTGTATCCTTTATCGGCAACCAGCTACAAGTCCATGGCGCAGATGCGCAAGCTCACGCCCAAGCTGCAAAAGCTGAAGGAGATGTATGGCGATGACCGGCAGAAACTGCATCAAGCCATGGCCGAAATTTACAAGAAGGAAAAAATCAACCCGCTTGGCGGCTGTCTGCCGATCGTGTTGCAGATTCCGGTGTTCATCGCACTCTACTACACACTGATTGCAGCGGTGGAAATGCGCGGTGCGCCCTGGATTGGCTGGATTCACGACCTGAGTGCGCCCGATCCCTTGTACATTCTGCCGATTGTGATGGCAGCAACATCGATCCTTCAGGTAAGGCTCAATCCCACACCACCGGATCCAATGCAGGCCAAAATGATGATGATCATGCCCCTGGTGTTTTCTGTCATGTTCATGTTCTTCCCGGCCGGCCTGGTGCTTTACTGGGTGACCAGCAACATTCTTTCCATTGCCCAGCAGTGGGCCATCAACAAGCAATTTGACAGCGGCCACGCCAAAGCCTGAGCTTATTGCGGCCATTGCCACCCCTGCGGGACGGGGCGGGGTGGGTGTGATTCGGGTATCGGGTCAGGGTGCGCAGGCGCTGGCGAGAGCGATGACTGGCCGTATCCTTAAGCCTCGACATGCAACGCATTTGAAGTTTCTGGATGCGGGCGGTGGCGCACTTGATGAAGGTCTGGCTCTGTTTTTCCCGGGCCCGCATTCGTTTACCGGTGAAGACGTATTGGAGCTGCAGGGCCATGGTGGCCCCGCAGTCATGCAGGCGCTGCTCTCCCGTTGTCTGGAACTCGGGGCACGCCTGGCACAGGCAGGTGAATTTACCCAGCGCGCCTATCTCAATGGCAAACTGGATCTGGCCCAGGCGGAAGCGGTGGCTGACTTGATCAATGCAAGTTCGCAGGAAGCCGCACGATCAGCCTTGCGTTCCCTGACCGGCGAATTTTCCCGTCGTGTTCAGACCCTGCTGGCGGGTTTGATTGAATTGCGCATGCGTGTGGAGGCCAGCATCGACTTTCCTGAAGAAGAGGACGTCGTGCAGGTGGAAAAGGAAAAAGTCAAAGCCGGCTTGGCGCAATCTCTAGCAGCGCTGGATGCAGTGTTGGCGTCTGCAAGGCAGGGTGCGTTGTTGCAGGAAGGGGTGAGTGTCGTATTGATCGGCCAGCCCAATGTCGGCAAGTCCAGCCTTATGAACGCCCTGGCGGGGGATGAGGTGGCAATCGTGACTGATATTGCCGGCACCACACGGGATGCCATTCGCCAGGACGTGCACATTGAGGGTGTGGCGTTCCATCTGATCGATACGGCGGGTTTGCATGAGACCGTCGATCCGGTGGAAAAAATTGGCATTGCAAGAACCTGGGCAGCAGTTGAACAAGCCGCCATCGCTCTTTTGCTTGTTGATGCTCAGCATGGACTTGGAGCGGGTGAACGGACGATCTTGCAGCAACTTCCTGAGGGAATTGCGCGGCTGACTGTACATAACAAGATTGATTTGGCAAGTGAACCACCCCGGCTTGATAAATCCTTGCATGGCGCCGAAGTCTGGCTTTCGGCCAAGACGGGACACGGAATGGCGCTGCTCAAACGGGAGCTCTTGTGCCTGGCAGGCTGGCGGCCGACTGGAGAGGGCTCCTTTATGGCCCGAAGCCGACATCTCGCTGCCCTGGATCGGGCGCGCTCTCATTTGGAGAGGGCCAGTGGGCTGGGCAACCAGCTTGAACTCCAGGCGGAGGAGTTTCGTCAGGCACAGCAGTCGTTATCCGAGATTACGGGAGAATTTACGCCTGATGATTTGCTGGGCGAAATCTTCAGCCGTTTTTGTGTTGGCAAGTAGTCAGCTACCTAATGACAGGAAATTAATCTTTTGCCGACTGGCGAGCGCAGCACTCAGGGTCTATACAGATAAAAGACTATGGTTGATTGTTGCAATTCTAGAGGAGCGAATCATGAGCCTGATGGAAAACCTGATGAACGAACGTCCTGTCATGCGGGATGCCAAGGGGGATCTGGTTGAACTGGATGAGTGGTCTGAGGAGATTGCGCATACGCGAGCAAAGGACATGGGGCTTGAACTGACACCGGATCACATGAAGGTGCTTAAGTTCCTGCGACTGCATTATATGGACGGCGGCAATATGGAATCTGCCCCTTTGTTGTTGCGGGACATGGAAGAGCGGTTCAGGGACGAAGGCGGCGGGCGCTTCCTCTATCGGCTATTCCCCGGCGGGCCCGTTACCCAGGGACTGCAACTGGCCGGGTTGCCGAGCAAGGCGTATTCATCGGACGCTTCGTTTGGCAGCGTGACCTGATTCGGTTGAATTTCCAATTGGACAAGCCGAAGATCGGCTTTTGGCATTAATGCAGAGCCCTGAGTTCTGTGGGGCCGTGAGCCGGCCGCCACAGGTGTGTGTTTTATGGGTTTAATAGGCAAAGTGTCTCTTCGAGGCGAGGACGGCGAAGTTCAGACATTCTGTGGACAGAGCGGATCGTCATTTACACCCAACGCTTTTTAGCTGCGGATGGCTTGATTGTCGCCAGCGAGTATTGACTGGTTTGGCAGCACTTCCTTGGTCGAATCGCCGCTTTTTGGGGATACTGAGCGCCTGAATCCGTCTTCTGCGCCCGTCAGATTGATATGTGCGTGGGGCGCGCGGAGGGTCCTACAGCAAATTCAACACGTTGGCTCTTGTCATGCGGCGAGCTCGCTCGGGATGACGTCATCTACCTTGATCGGCAAAGGCCTGAAATTTGCAGGGTTGATTAAGGATACGACAAGCAATCAGGTATAAATCCAAGCAACAACGAGTTGGTGGTCGGCCGTGACTGCATCAATGGGTTCGAAGTCTTGGAGGCGCCACCAATAGCCGGCTCGCCGGGATTGGCCAGGAGCGAGAGCCCCTTTTGCCCCCTGTCTGAACGAGTGCGAGTTGCTTCGCAAATCCCGCTGCCAGAATGCGGACTTGGCCCGCGCTCGAAAGCCGTGGGACTGACTTGGCTGTTGTCATTATGTCGCTGGAATCATGCGAATGGCCGTGCACGGCGGGAGCGTTTCACGTGAAACATCGGTGGGTAACGGATCGCGGGTTGTGGCTGGAAAGCGGGGAAGGCACCCTGGCCTTGATGCGCGTGCTTGAGGATGCGGCGTTTAAGGAAGTTGAAGCGCTGGTTCCGGGGGATAACAACCTGCTGGTGGTGATGAAACCAGGTTTGGCTCCCGGAGAAGGCCTAATGAACATATTGGACCACATGCCATTCAGCTCGGGGAGGGAAGATAGCGGACAAACCCACGAAATCCCCGTTGCCTACGGTGGCGAATCAGGTCCCGACCTGCAGGCCGTCGCGGAAGCGGCCGGTATCACTGTTAGGCAGGCAATTGAGCTACATGCTGGGGCTGAATACCGGGTGGTTTTTCTGGGCTTTCAGCCCGGGTTTGCATATCTGGAGGGCACCCCGAAAGACTTGCATGCGGAGCGCAAGGCTACGCCGCGACTGCGAATCCCGGCAGGCAGTGTGGCCCTCGGAAGTGGCTATACAGGGATCTATCCAGGGGAAAGCCCGGGAGGGTGGCATTTGATCGGTCGAACCGGTGAGTGGTTGTTTGACCCAAGCCGGTGTCCGCCAGCACGGTTTGCACCGGGTGACCGCGTCAGGTTTGTGCCGAAATGAAAATGGTTGTAATCCGACCGGGTCTGCTCGATACGATTCAGGATTTGGGTAGGCCGGGCTTCAGGCAGATGGGCATTCCTGAAGGGGGCGCCGCAGACCGAGAGGCCATCGTTCTTGCTAACAGGTTGGTGGGTAACGAAGACGGGGCAGCCTGTATTGAGTTCGCTTTGCGGGGCCCTTTGCTGCGTTTTCCCAATGGCGGCGTGGTCTCGCTGACTGGGGCGCGGTTTGAGATTGGGTGTGCTGGCGGGGCGGTAAGCTGGAATCAAACCCTGGTCCTTGGGGCAGGGGAAGAACTGGAGATAGGCCGCGCGATAGATGGATGCCGGGGTTATCTGGGCGTTGCAGGAGGAATTAGCCTGGGGCCGGTCTTGGACAGCTGCGCGACCTTTCTGCCAGGGGCATTTGGCGGCCTGAACGGGCGTCAGCTCAAGCGCGGGGACGAATTGCTGAGCGGCGAGAGCCAGGCTGTTCGTATTGGGCGGGCGTCAGTGACGAGAGATAGTGGTCCACTACGTGTGGTTGCCGGACCCCAATTGGGTGCTTTTACCGAGGGAGCCCTGCTAGGCCTGTTTTCCGGAAGCTTTATCGTAGATGTGCGCTCGGACAGAACCGGTATTCGCCTGTCCGGCCCGGGACTGGAAACGTCGGTACAGGCAGACCTGCCTTCACAGGGCGTGTTGCCGGGCGCCCTCCAGGTGCCCCCAGAGGGGCAACCTATAATTGTGGGCTGGGATGGTCCAGTGACTGGTGGATATCCCGTCATTGCTGGCGTGATTGCTGCCGACCTGGCGCGGGTGGCGCAGCTAAGACCAGGCGATCGGGTCAACTTTATGGCCTTGGATCCCGAGCAGGCCAGGCATATCTGGGCGGATCGGCAAATGGAATTGGATAGAGGCATTGCATGGCTCGCCTGATGGAACTGAATGCGGACGTGGGAGAAGGCTGGGACGACGAGCCGATCTTTTGCTTTGTGGACCGGGTATCCATCGCCTGTGGTGGCCATGCTGGCGACGAGAAGAGCATGCTTGCCGCCCTGTTACGGGCACGCGATATGGGCGTGATACCTGGTGCTCATCCGAGCTATCCTGACCGGGAAAGCTTTGGCCGTAATCCGGTTGCGGCGGAGGCTGGCAGCGTGCGCCGCTGGCTGGCGGGGCAGACGCACGTGTTGAAGCGGTTGGCGGAACAGTCTGGAACGCGGTTGTTTCACGTGAAACCACATGGCGCACTCTATAGCGTGGCGGCTTATGATAAGGCCGTGGCCAAGGAAGTAATCGAGGCTGTGCAGGAAATCGGGGGCCTGGCACTGGTTTGCCTGGCGGGTTCACCCCTGGCTGGATGGGCCCGACGAGCCGGGCTCGATGTTCTCGAAGAGGCGTTTGCTGACAGGCGCTACCTGACCGACGGCAGCTTGGCCCCAAGGAATCAAGCTGGAGCTGTTATCGATGATCCGGCTGAGGCCGCAGCACAAGCCAGGCGCATTGCGCATGGAGAGCCTGTCGCAGCACTGGGTGGCGGAGCATTAAGGCTGAAAGCGAACACTTTATGCCTGCACGCCGACAAGGCAAATGCGCTCGATTTTGCCTGCGCTGTTGCGTCAGCCCTGGATGCGTGAAGGGCTTTATTGCTTGGTTGTGTGGTCGAGCAGTTCCTTGGCCCCTGGAACTTGGAAGACACCATGCAGGGCCAGCAGCTCATCCCGGTGCAAGCGGGCAATCTTGCTGACCATCTTGTCACCTTCCGGGGTAAGGTGGACTTCGACTTCACGGCGATCCTTGCGGCCGGGTTGCCGTCTAACCAGCCCCAGCTTCACGCAGCGATTAACGAGGGCTACAGCGCCATGCGGTTGGGCCTGGAGTTTTTCCGCAAGTTCGCCAACTGTTGCCCAGTCCCGTTCAGGGAACCCCTTGATATGTAACAAGAGCAGATATTGAAGGTTGGTAACACCTTCGTCGCGGGTAAGGTCCTCGCTGAAGCGCAGAAATCGCCGCAATTGGTAGCGAAAATGGGACAGGGTTTCAAACTCTCTCTTGCTTAAGGTGCGATTGCTCATGGACTGATGCTATAGGATACCGGGCTACAGGAAAAGGCCGCCTCCGCCGTTTTCGCTGCCAGGGTTTCACGTGAAACGTTTTTTTGCCTTTCTTAACCCGACCGATGCTTTGGCGTATCATCTGCCCCTCACAGGAAAATTTCATGCGCTATCCGGAGTTCTTCGATGTAATTGTGGTGGGGGGCGGCCATGCCGGGACGGAGGCCGCACTGGCGGCTGCGCGCACGGGGGCAAAAACCCTGCTATTGACCCACAATATCGAGACGCTGGGCCAAATGTCGTGCAATCCGTCCATCGGCGGCATCGGCAAGGGGCATTTGGTGAAAGAAGTGGATGCACTGGATGGTGCGATGGCGATTGCCACCGATGAGGCGGGCATCCAGTTTCGTACGCTTAATGCGTCCAAGGGACCGGCAGTGCGGGCAACCCGCGCCCAGGCCGACCGGGTGCTGTATAGAAAAGCCATCCGTGCTCGAATTGAGAATCAGGAAAATCTGACCTTGTTCCAGCAGGCTGTCGACGATCTGCTGCTTGAACGGGAGCGGGTGTCAGGTGTGCTTACTCAACTGGGCATTGAATTTTCCGCGCGATCGATAGTGCTGACCGCGGGCACGTTTTTGGCCGGACTGGTCCATGTCGGGCTGTCGAATTATGAGGCGGGGAGGGCGGGAGACCCGCCCGCCCGCACCTTGGCGCACCGCCTGCGCGACCTTCAGCTGCCCGTGGGCCGGCTGAAGACCGGCACGCCCCCGCGCATTGATGGACGCAGCATTGATTACGCGGCATTGCTGGAGCAGCCAGGCGATGATCCGACTCCGGTGTTCAGCATGTTGGGTACCCGGGCCATGCATCCGCGCCAAGTACCGTGCTGGATTACCCACACCAATGAGCGTACACATGAAATCATCCGCTCGGGGTTTGACCGCAGCCCGATGTTCACAGGGGTGATTGAGGGCGTGGGGCCGCGCTATTGTCCGTCGATTGAGGACAAGATCAACCGTTTTGCCGACAAGAGCAGTCATCAGATATTTCTCGAGCCCGAAGGGCTGGACACGCATGAGGTGTATCCGAACGGGATTTCCACCTCCCTGCCGTTTGATATTCAGTTGTCCGCCGTGCGCTCGATTCCTGGTCTGGAGCGCGCCCACATTCTGCGGCCCGGCTATGCAATCGAGTACGATTATTTCGACCCGCGCAATTTAAAGGCCTCGCTCGAAACCAAGTCCATTCAGGGCCTGTTTTTGGCTGGCCAGATCAATGGCACCACAGGCTATGAGGAAGCTGCTGCGCAAGGCCTGCTTGCTGGCCTGAATGCTGCCCGCTATGCGAGAGAGGAAGACGAATGGCATCCTCAACGCAGTGAGGCTTATCTGGGGGTGATGGTGGATGACCTGATTACCCGTGGTGTATCGGAGCCTTACCGCATGTTCACCAGCAGGGCCGAATACCGTCTGCAGCTGCGCGAAGATAATGCCGACCTGCGCCTGACTGATGTCGGCCGAAGTCTGGGGCTGGTCGGCGACGTTCGCTGGGGCGCCTTCAACCGTAAGCGCGATGCCATCGCTGCAGAACAGGAACGGCTGAAATCGACTTGGGTGAGGCCGGACATCCTGCCGGATGGCGATGCCTTGCGTGTGCTCGGCAGGCCGATCGAGCGAGAATACAATTTGCTCGATTTGCTGCGTAGACCGCAAGTGAGTTATGACTCACTCATGTTGCTGCCCAATGTCGGAGAGAGTTCGCTGGACAAACAGGTGATTGAACAGGTGGAAATTCAGGCCAAATATCAAGGCTATATTGATCGCCAGCGTGAGGAGGTCGACAAGCAGCGCGAACTGGAAGACCTGAAGCTTCCCATGGATGTGGATTACACCCAACTCAGCAGTCTGTCGATGGAAGTGCGGCAGAAATTGAACAAATTCAAACCTGAGACCCTGGGCCAGGCCTCCCGGATTTCGGGTGTCACCCCGGCAGCCATCTCCGTGCTGATGATTTATGCGCGGCGGGGCTTTCGCCCCGGCGCAGATACGAAAAAGTCGGCGTGACCCCGGCCGCCCGGTTGGCCTCCGGTGTCGCGGAGCTGGGGATGGATTTGCTCCCGCCGCTGCAGGAAAAATTATTGGCCTATCTGCAGCTGATGGCCAAGTGGAATCGGGTGTACAACCTGACGGCGTTGAGGACTCCAGGCGAATGGGTGACCCATCATGTGCTCGACAGCCTGGCCGTGCTGCCTTATATAGATGGTCCGCGGGTCGTGGACGTGGGCAGCGGTGCGGGGCTACCCGGCCTGGTACTGGCAATTGCGCGGCCGGAGTGGCATATCGTGTCGGTAGACGCGGTTGATAAGAAGGCGGCCTTTCAGCGCCAGGCAGTGGCGGAGCTCGGACTGGGCAATGTCCAGGTGGAAGGCTGCAGGGTTGAAGACCTGATGTTGCCGGAAAAGGCGGATACGGTCGTTTCCAGAGCGTTCTCGAATCTGGGTGAGTTTGTTCGGCTAACCCGGCATTTGCTCAGACCCGACGGCCGCTGGGCAGCCATGAAAGGTAAGACGCCGCAGGAGGAAGTTGCCGCTCTGCCTGGCGATATCAGGGTTCGCCAGACTGTTCAATTGAACGTGCCGGGCTTGCATGCCGAGCGCTGTCTCGTATTGATGAAAAAGGGTTAAGGCAAAACATGGCGCGTATTCTTGCAATTGCCAATCAAAAAGGCGGGGTTGGCAAAACCACCACCGCAGTCAATCTTGCCTGTGGTCTGGCCCAGCAGGGCAAGCGGGTCTTGTTGGTGGATCTTGATCCGCAGGGCAACGCCACAATGGGCGCAGGAGTGGAAAAGCGCACGGCGCTGCCCACCGCGTATCAGGTGTTGCTCGGTGAGGCCGATATCCCTTCCAGCCGCCTGCATTCGGACAAGGGCGGTTTTGACGTCATTCCTGCGAACCGTGAACTGGCGGGCGGCGAAGTGGAGATGGTCGATCTCGATCTGCGTGAGTTCCGTCTCAAGGCTGAACTTGTCAAGGTGGCCCAAGACTATGATTTCATCCTCATCGACTGCGCCCCTACGCTTAACCTGCTCACGGTTAACGCTTTGGCTGCGGCGCATGCCGTGCTGATCCCCATGCAGTGCGAATATTACGCGCTTGAGGGGTTGACCGACCTCGTTGCCACCATCAAGAAGGTAAAGCAGAAGCTCAATCCCAATATCGAGATCGAAGGGCTGTTGCGGGTGATGTACGACCCCCGCTCCACGCTTGCACAGCAGGTCGCAGCGGAACTCAAGAGTCATTTCGGTGACAAGGTATTCAACACGGTCATTCCGCGCAATGTCAGGCTGGCCGAGGCGCCTAGCCACGGCTTGCCGGGAGTGGTGTACGACCGCGCCTCAAAGGGGGCGCAAGCCTATCTTGACTTGGCAAACGAGCTGTTATCGCGTTACGGCATGCATGTCGCAATGGCCAGCACAAATTGAAAGGCAATTTATGGCAAGAATGAAGGGTCTAGGACGCGGGCTGGATGCGCTGCTCGGCGGGGACGCGCAGCCTGGCGGTAACACCACCAGTGATCAACGACAGCTTGCCATTTCGCAGCTCACGCCCGGCAAATATCAGCCGCGCCGCCACATGGACGAAACTGCGCTGGATGAACTTGCTGATTCCATTCGTGCTCAAGGCCTGATGCAGCCCATTCTGGTGCGCAAGATTGGCAGTGGATTTGAAATCATTGCCGGAGAACGCCGCTGGCGCGCGGCTCAACGTGCAGGGTTGCAGGATGTGCCCGTGCTGGTCAAGGATGTGCCGGACGAAGCTGTCGCTGCCATGGCGCTGATCGAAAACATGCAGCGCGAGGACCTCAATGCCATTGAAGAGGCGCAGGGCTTGCACCGCCTGATTCAGGAATTTGGCATGACGCACGATGCGGTCGCACAGGCGGTTGGCAAGTCCCGTACCGCTGTTACGAATCTGCTGCGCCTGCTCAACCTTTCCCGGCCAGTGCAGGATATGCTTTCCGCCGGGTTGATTGAAATGGGCCATGCCCGCGCCCTGTTGCCTTTGTCCGCCAGCCAGCAAAAGGAACTTGCGCACGAGATAGAAGAAAAGGGACTGTCGGTACGCGAAGTGGAGCGCCGCGTGCTGCGTCTTCGGGAACTCCCCCAAAGCAAGCCGGCTAAGAAGACGATCTCGCGCGATATACGCCGGCTGGAGGATGCCGTATCTGACCGTCTTGGCCTTGCCGCGCACGTTCAGGTTAATGCCAAGGGGGCAGGCAAGATGACGTTAAGCTTCGCCAGCCATGAGCAATTGCAGGGCGTGCTGGATCAGTTGGGGATAGTGTTGTGAGGATGTAAGGTCTGATGCGTTTTCCGCCACCCCAGCTGAAGAGTGCAAGCCGAAACGGTGCGGCGCTGCGTGTGGACCCGTGTTTCCGACCTATGTTGGCAAACTTGGGGTCAGCGTTGGCCGCCTTGAACCCTGAAGGAAGGAAACCGAAGGCGAGCGAGGAACATCGCTTTCGTTTGCCTTCTATTTTTCGCGAACCAGAAAGAGGGACGTGCCGACGCAAGCCCCGGCCTTGCCCGTAAACCGTCAGCGAGGGATCATGATGGGCGACACACGCCAAACATTTCCCTCAATTCTTCTGCGCGAGTGTTTGCCCCCCATTCGGGCTAGACTTTTGCTCCCCGGGCTTGGGAGAACAACATGAAGATCGGATTCATCGGCACAGGCATCATGGGGCGCCCTATGGCGCTTAATCTGATGAAAGCGGGCCATGAGTTGTCTGTTTATGGCCGCCGGTTTGATGCCGTGGAACCACTTCTGGCCGCGGGTGCGCTCGGCAAGGGTACGCCCTCGGACCTTGCTTCAGTCAGCAATGTCATCTTTACCATTGTTCATGGTACGAGTGACGTGGAACAAGTCATTCTCGGAGCTCATGGAATCATTCATGGTGCCCGACCCGGCACGATCGTCGTCGACATGAGCACGATTTCACCTTCCGCCACGCGGAGAATTGCCCAGCAGCTGGAAGAAAAGGGTTTGGACATGCTTGATGCGCCCGTCTCCGGTGGCGAAATCGGGGCGAAGACCGGCGCGCTTTCAATCATGGTGGGCGGCAAAAAGGAAATATTTGCCCGCGTCCAGCCGCTGTTCGATATCCTGGGCAAGAACATCGTCCACGTCGGCGATCATGGCGCAGGGCAGGTGGTGAAAGCGTGCAACCAGATTGTGGTCAGTTTGACCATTGAAGGCATTGCCGAGGCAATTTTGCTCGCGCGCAGAAATGGCGTAGACCCGGCCAAGATGCGCGAAGCGTTAATGGGCGGATTTGCCGGCAGCCGGATTCTGGAAATGCATGGACTGCGCATGCTGGAAGCCAATTACAAGGCCGGCTTCAAGGTCAAGCTGCACAACAAGGATATGAAGATTGTACTGAACAACATGGAGGAAATGGGACTGGATCTTCCGGGAACGCGACTTTTTGCTGAGCAGATTGGCAAATTGATGGACGCAGGCGACGGAGAACTGGATTCGACAGCCATCATGCTGGCGCTGGAGCGGGAAAACGCAGGATCCTGATAAAAACCGGCCCGGTTCAGCTCCACCCGCCATTAGATAAGTTCAAGGTCAAACAGCTCACGCTTGATATAGGCGTAAAAGACGGGCGCAGCAATCACGCCACGGATCCCGAATGCAGACTCCATCGCCAGCATGGCGATCAGCAGTTCCCAGGCATGCGCCTTGATCTGGCCGCCAATAATTCGGGCGTTCACGAAGTATTCAAGTTTGTGGATAAATATCAGGAATCCGAGGGAGGCCGCCGCCACATAGATGCCCTGCGACAGGGAAATCACGACAATTACGGTATTCGAGATCAGGTTGCCCAGCACCGGCAACAGCCCTGCAATGAAGGTCAACGCGACCATGGTCTTGACAAAGGGCAGATGCACCCCGAACGACGGTAGAACGGCATAGAGGTATATTGCGGTGAGAATTGCATTGAGTGCGGATATGCGCACCTGGGCAAACACAACCCGGCGAAAAGACATGCCCAATCGGTTGACCCGTTCGGTCATGGCGTGAGCAAGCGGGCCTAACTTGTGATCTGTCAGCCCCTCGTTAAGAGCCACAAATGCGCCAATGATCAGGCCGACGACAACCATGACCAACACCCTTCCCGCATTGCCGCCAAACACTTTGATCTCCTCCGCATGGGTCCGCAGCCACTCGACGATTGCCGCCCGAATCTGTGATTCGTCACCTTGAGGCAGATATTGCGCGACAGCCTGTGGCAGGAGACTACGGGAGGTTTCGACAATTTCTGCCATTTTGGTCAGCAGGGCCGGAAGGTCATTTCCACCACGGAAATACGCTACCACGAGGGCAACCACGCCAATCAGCAAACCGAGCAATGTAGCGGAAATCAGCGCTACAACGACGATCTTCGCCCGGCTGTGCGATAGGCGACCGGAGACAAATTTGGGCGCCAGAAAGGCAACCAGTTCATAGATCAGCAGGCCTGCCAGCAGGGCAGGCAGCAAATGCATGAGCAAGACATAAACCAGCGCCAAAGCCATCAAAATCCAGGCGGCAATATTGTAGGCAAAGGCTGCCCGTACCGTGTTGCTCATCGTTGAGGGCTCAAAATAGCAAATTGATTACTGGAATTTTCTCATGTTATGGAGACAGCGCGATATCCATTCTGGCTGGCGGGTCACGCAGGACCATTCAAAACGGTAGAATCAACTATCCGGATTGGATTTTTACGTATGATCTCTGCAGACTTCATTCGCAAGCTTGAGCGCGTTCTGCCCCGCCACTGCGTTCTGATTGAACGTGAGGACGTGAAGCCGTTCGAAACGGACGGGCTCACCGCCTTTCGCACGACACCGGACGTCGTCTGCCTGCCAGAATCGGAAGATCAGGTAAAGGCGATCGTCAATCTTTGCCGAGAAAACAGAGTCCCCATAGTCACGCGGGGTGCGGGCACCGGAGTTTCCGGAGGTGCGCTGCCTGTTGAGAATGGCGTATTGCTGGCGCTGACCAAATTTAACCGCATTCTGGAAATCGACCCGCTTGCGCGCATTGCACGGGTGCAACCCGGCGTGCGCAATCTCGCCATTTCTGAAGCGGCTGAACCGCATGGCCTGTATTACGCGCCCGATCCCTCATCCCAAATCGCCTGCACCATTGGCGGCAATGTGGCGGAAAATTCGGGTGGAGTGCATTGCCTGAAATATGGCCTGACCGTGCACAATGTATTAGGCGTGCGCGTGCTTACCATCGATGGCGAGGAAATCGAAATCGGCTCCCTTGCTCTTGACTGCGCAGGCTACGATCTGCTGGCCCTGTTGAATGGCAGCGAGGGCATGCTGGCCATCACGCTGGAAGTGACAGTGAGACTTCTGCCCAAACCTGAGCGCACCCAGGTACTGCTGGCCGCCTTTGACGATGTGGGCAAGGCAGGGGCCGCAGTCTCGGCAATCATCGCAGGTGGTGTACTGCCCGCCGGGCTGGAGATGATGGACAGGCTCGCGATCGAAGCCGCAGAAGCCTATGCCCACGCAGGCTATCCCCTTGATGCCGAAGCATTGTTGCTGGTGGAGGCAGACGGGACCAACGAGGAGGTGTCTGAAGACGTAAAACGCGTCCACGACCTGCTGCTCGACGCGGGCGCCACTTCAGTGCGCACGGCGCGCGACGAAGCCGAGCAGAAGAAATTCTGGGCCGGGCGCAAGGCCGCATTCCCGGCAGTAGGTCGGCTTGCGCCCGACTATTATTGCATGGACGGAACCATTCCCCGACGCGAGCTGCCCGCCGTGCTCACGCGCATGGCTGCGTTGTCGCGCGATTACGGGTTGCGGGTTGCCAATGTTTTCCATGCAGGGGACGGCAATCTGCATCCACTGATTCTTTACGACGCCAATATCGAAGGCGAATGGAGCAAGGCAGAGCGGTTCGGCGCAGATATCCTCGAACTGTGCGTGAAGCACGGCGGCACCATTACCGGGGAGCATGGCGTTGGTGTCGAAAAGATAAACCAGATGTGCGTACAGTTCGCTGACACGGAACTGGAAACCTTTCTTGGTGTGAAGGCGTGCTTCGACCCGGATGCGCTGCTCAACCCCGGCAAAGCCGTTCCCACCCTGCATCGCTGCGCTGAATATGGCGCCATGCATGTGAGGGGAGGCGCATTGCCGTTTCCGGAACTTCCCAGGTTTTAGATGCGCGCCGAAATTAGCGACCGTATCTGTTCGGCTCATGCAGCGAGAGCACACCTGCGTATTCGCGGCGGAGGCAGCAAGGACTGGTATGGGGGCGCTTTGGCTGGCGAGGTGCTCGACATTTCCCGCCATAGCGGAATTGTCAATTATGAGCCGGGTGAACTGGTGCTTACCGCGAAGGCAGGCACACCACTGACAGAAATCGAAGCCGCGCTGGACCAGCATGGACAGATGCTGGCATTCGAGCCGCCCCACTTCGGGACGACGGCAACCCTTGGGGGTACCCTCGCCTGCGGATTTTCGGGCGCGCGCCGGCCTTATGCCGGAAGCGCACGCGACATGGTATTGGGAATAAAGCTCATTGACGGCCAGGGACGGTTTCTTTCATTTGGTGGCCAGGTAATGAAGAACGTAGCGGGCTACGATGTCTCAAGACTCATGGTGGGAGCGCTTGGTACGCTGGGCGTAATCATGGAAGCCTCGCTCAAGGTGTTGCCCAAACCGGAAATGGAGCAAACGCTGCAGTTTGAGATGGATGAAGTTCGCGCCGTCGAGACCATGAACCGATGGGCGGGCCGGCCTATGCCCATTTCCGCATCGGCCTGGGTTAGTGGTGCACTACTGATTCGCTTGTCAGGCGCAGAAACCGCGGTGCGTGCCGCCCACGAAAGACTGGGTGGCGAGATGCATGAACATGGCGCCAATTTCTGGTGGTCGGCCAAGGAACAGACGACGGCCTTCTTCACCGCGAACAGTTTGCCGCTCTGGCGGCTCTCAGTTCCCTCAGCTACGCCTCCGCTTGCACTGCCGGGCAAACAGACCCTTGCCTGGGGCGGTGCCCAGCGTTGGCTCAAGTCGGACATGCCTGCAGAAGCGCTACGCCGGATCGTTGGTGCCGCGGGCGGCCATGCCACGCTTTTTCGCAGTGAAGACAAGTCAGTCGGGGTGTTTCATCCGCTGCCGGAAATATTGATGAAGTATCACAAACGCTTGAAGACCCAGTTTGATCCGGCCAGCATTCTAAACGCTGGCCGCCTGTACGCCGGTTTTTGATGGCATTTCGCCGTCAAGATGATCATGCAATGGCGACGCGTAAAAGACGAGATTGTGCGAACAGGTTTGGCGAGGCATGAGCAGGCCCGAGGGAAATGACTGCGTGAGCAAACTGATTTTGAATTGGAATAGTGATGCAGACCAGTCTTCCTGAAAGCATTGCAAAATCGGCCCAGGGCCGGGAGGGGGAAGCTATTCTTCGCACGTGCGTGCATTGCGGCTTTTGTCTTGCCACCTGTCCGACATATCAAATTCTGGGTGATGAACTGGATTCGCCACGCGGCCGCATTTACCTCATCAAGCTGATGCTGGAAGGCGCACCTGTCACCCGCAAGACTCTCACTCACCTGGATCGATGCCTAACCTGCCGCAATTGCGAAACGACCTGCCCGTCCGGGGTGCAATTTGGAAAGCTGATTGACATCGGGCGCAGCATGGCGGAGGCAAAGGTCGGCAGGCCGCCCCTGGAACGAATCAAGCGGGCCACGCTAAATGCAATTCTCCCTGCAGGCAATCGATTGGATGCCCTGCTGAAGTTGGGCCGCATGGCCAAACCTTTGTTGCCAAAGACACTGGCTGAAAAAATTCCAAATATCGCTGAGTTACCCAAGCATTCACAGGCACACGGTACACTGCGACGAAAAATGCTGGTTCTGGCAGGCTGTGTGCAGCCCGCACTAGCTCCACAGATCAATGCAGCAGCAGCAAAGGTAATGAAAACCCTGGGCATTGAGCTGATCCCGGCAGACAAGGCCGGCTGCTGTGGGGCAGTCAGTTTTCACCTCAACTACCAGGAGCGGGGGCGCGATGCCATGCGCCACAACATCGACGCCTGGTGGCCTCACATTGAATCCGGTGCGGAGGCCATTGTCATGACAGCAAGCGGCTGCGGCGTAACCGTGAAGCAATACAGTCACTACTTGAAGGACGATCCGGTTTACGCCCAGAAAGCAGAGCGAGTTTCCGCGCTCACCAGGGACATTTCGGAGATCGTGTTAGGCGAGCAACCCCGCCTCTTTGACAGCTTAAAGGCACGCCCTCTCCCAAGCCGGATCCGGGTTGCCTGGCATGCACCCTGCACCCTTCAGCATGGACAACAAATCACCGGCGTGGTGGAGGCGCTGCTCACGGCAGCCGGCTATGAGGTTTTGATCCCGACGGAATCCAATCTTTGCTGTGGCTCTGCGGGCACCTACTCCTTGCTTGAACCCGGTATAGCTACTCAACTCAGGGATCGCAAACTGGCCCATCTCCACTCCCTCCAGCCGGATGTTATCGCCACCGCCAACATAGGCTGTCTCACGCATCTGCAATCCGACAGCCGTGTTACTGTAAGGCATTGGATTGAGCTGCTGGAAAGTGCTTTGACCCATAAAACCTGGAAGGCGCCCGGCCATTTACCTCTGCTTTCGTGATAATGGTGCATCACCCAGGATCATCTCATTAGCCAAGGCTTCTTCCCTGGCCTGTTCCACTGCGTGGCCGAGCTCGAGCACGGCCGCGGCGTAGTAGGCGGAGCGGTTGTAGCGGGTAAGAACAAAGAAATTCCGGCTGCCGATGAAATGGTCACTGGGACCGTCACCATTTTGCAGCTCAACGAGGGCAAATCTCTCCCATGGTGGTAATGGCGCAAGCGGTTTTGCGCCAAATGCCTGCAACTGCCAATAGGTGAAGGTCGGGACAATGTCCGGCCCTAGCAGGGACGCAAGCTGCGCGCCTTCAATATTGACCGGATAACAGGGCGGCAAATCGGGTGTCCAACCATGTAAAGCCAGAAAACGCGCAACGGAACCGATGGCATCGGCTGGGGCCTGCAAATTGATGCGCCCATCGCCATCGAAATCGACCCCGAACCTGTCGATGTTTTCCGGCATGAATTGCGGCATGCCGATGGCGCCCGCGTAAGATCCTAACACGCTCAAGGGCTCGCATTGCGATCGCACGCACCATTGGAAGAACTCCGCCAGTTGCCCACGGAAGTAAGGTGACCGGTCCTTGCTGCCTTCCGGATAGTCGAAGGAAAGGGTGGCCAGGCTGTCAATCACCCGGTAATTGCCCGGATTGTTTCCATAGAGGGTTTCCACCCCAAGAATGCCGACAATGACGAATTCCTGTACCCCATAAAGACTCGCTGCCCGTGCAAGTGCAGCCTGATTCTCAGCCCAGAACTTCACTCCAGCTTGAATGTGTTCTGCGTCAATAAACTGGTCACGATAGGCTCGCCAGTTTCTTCGCACGCCCGCCTGCAGGGGCCTGACCGCGTTTCGGACCGCTTCAAGTTTGCGGGCTTGCTGCAAGGTTGCAGTTACAAATGCAGCATCCATCCCCTGCCGGGCGAGTTCCCGGGAAAAGGCATCCACTTCAGGCCGCCCTGCATAGGTTTCCTCCACGGGAGGCTTCATGCGCTTGGACTTGTGGTGCCTTTTCTTTTTGGCCCAAACGGGATCACTTGCAATTAGCAAGACAATCAATATTGCAAGGACGCTGACGAGGTATTTAACCAGGTCAGATTTCAAACTGGGACTCTTGATTGAAATTGCGGAATGCCACCTCATCGACAAACTCCGCGGTAGTGGCGCCCACCGCTTCGAGAAAACCCTTTACGCTGCGCCCGCCGCGGTCGATGTAGGCATTAAGTGCAGCCAGTCTGTCCTTGTGCAGCATCAGGGTTGTATAGTGGGTGTGTTTCGGATCCTTTGCCACGACAGCGCGCGACTTGCCCCGTGAGCGGCACAAACGGTCAACAAGGTCGAGCGGTAACAGCGGCGTGTCGCATGGGCTTACCACCAGCCATTCGAAGCGGGCTTGTCCCAGGCCAACCAACACACCGCCAAGTGGGCCGGGATAGTCGGGAAGGGTGTCAGACAGCACAGGGTATCCGCGCCGTGCATAGTCTTCCTGGTTGCGATTGGCACTAATGAACAACTCTTCGACCTGCGGTGAAAGCCGATCGATAATGTGATCGATCAATGGCTTGCCTTTATACCTCAGCAAACCTTTGTCTTGCCCGCCGACACGAAGACCCTGGCCACCGGCCAGAATGATGGCCGTTACCGGAAACCGATCATCAAACATCAGCGCGCCTTACTCACTGGTCGCTAAATAAGACGACAAATGTGGAACTCGCAGCACCCATGACAGTCTCATGTTGCATGAAACGAGATGGACGAACATTGGATCGCAAGATGCTTGAAGAAATTCGGCTGATGGC
>JBAUMF010000095.1:0-14468 GCA_049578545.1 Thiobacillaceae bacterium | reverse complement strand
CAAGCCAAAGCCTTTGCTCTGCTCGGCATCGACCCAGGCTGTTCCCAGTAACCGCATCACACCAATCCTGTTTCGTCTGCAATATCAAGGAACTCACTCGTTCATGGCGCCAAACTTCGGTTTAGCGGTAAATCAAGTTCTCGACAAGGCGCAGGAATACCGCTGCCATTCAGACGCATCCGTGCATTCGCCATGGCATGCAGCCTTCGGGCGTGAATAGTTCACACCTAATCTGTGATCGCTTCCACAGAGCGAGCCGCCGTACCGGCGTAGAGTGAGTGGCAAGTAAGGCTCGAATCGCCGCCGTCGGGCTGACACGCATCGGTGGCAACACCGGCCAGAAGAGCCGAGTTTGCTTGGGCCGTTTCGATAGTTCGTAACAGAAGGTGAGGGAACCACTATGACACCGAGTACCGAAATCACTTCTCGTCCCGGCACCGCAAAGCTGGATTTCAAGGCCCCGTTCCAGTCCTTCGCCGTGCAGGAATCAGGCGCACCCTATTGCACCATCATCCTGACTGCCGGAATCGAGGATGGTGGCGTGCGTGCAACCCTGGCCTTGTCCATGGCCTGCACCGCCTTGTCCATGGACATGGACACCCATGTATTTCTGGTGGGCTCGGGGCGGGACTGGGTCTACCAGGGCCAAAGCCGTAAGGTCCGAATAGACGGGTTTCCTGACCTGCAGGAGTTGTTCGCGGAGTATCTGACCCTGGGCGGCAGTGTGGCCGTATGTGCGGCCTGCGAGGCAGCACATTGCGGCTCGCCATACACCGCCGAAGACTCGCCTCGCTGGCCAGGGATACAAGTCCAGGGTATGGCCACGGTGATGGAACGAGTGATCGCGGGCCGGGTAGTCACCTTTTAAGTGGCATCTGACCCATTATCGATACTCCGTTCTGTTCTCAGTGATACCGGTTGCGGCGGGCGGGCAGCCGTCAGTGGGGGCAAGGACATACACCTGCGGGCTACGAGTAGTCGACCCCAACATTCGATATTTCCCGCCGGACGACATTGCCTCGAACCTCAATCCGGGAGACCGTACCGTATCGAACGTCCCACAATTCGGCCATGGCAGCATCAAGCTCCCGCCCTTGTCTAATGTTTCCACGGGTCCGGAGTGACTGCTCGGGGAAAACCCCGCTGAGAAAGGAGACCATGAAATGTCAACCAAGTATGGTCGGCAAGAATATTCCGACGAGATGACGCCGCCGTTGAAGACGCTTCTTGAGCTTTACGCGTCTCACAGCGAACGGCTGGGCAACTTGTCCAGCCAGATGGCCAACATCATTTCGTTGCTGGAACGCCTTTCCAGGCACATCGGTGAGCGGCTCAACGAAGCGCGCGTCGACCCGGGACGGGTGCACGCCGCAAACGTATGCGCGCGGCCGAAAAGTGTCACGCCCTCCGGCGAGGATGTACACGGCGAACCTATGCCAGAACATCGCGGAAGCACGGAATCGCTTAGGGGCGTTGTCTACCCGGAACGCGTATACGGTGCGCCGTACCCGCCCCGTGGCAGCATAGCCGCAAGCGTCTCTTTGCCCGATGCCGATATCCACCAAGCGAAGTGCGGCAGCCTGGTGCTGACTGTCGGGAATGGCTATGCCGGCTATTCCGCTGATGGCGGGAATACCTTAGTCGCGCTCAATCCAACTGCCATGTTCCCGCCTATCGGAGGCGGCGGCCAGTGCTACAGCCAGGTAGCGCAGTACCTGCCAGGCATTGACCGCTTCGTCTGGCTCATACAGTTCAATGCCGGCACGAACGATCCGAATCTATTGCGCATTGCCGCGGCCAGCCCGCAAGAGATCATCTGTACCAAGTGCACGGGCTGGACATACTGGGACTTGCGCGCCTCGCACCCTCGCTTCAACAAGGGCATGAACCACCCTGACATCTCGGTGAGCCACAACGTTCTCTCCGTCATCATCGGTCAGCGCGAGACCGAGTTGTTTCTCGTCGAGATTCCTATCAAAGCGATGCGCGCAGGCGGGCCTATCCATTGGCGATCTACGACGCGGTCCACTTCCGCCCCTTCACGGGGAGACCGTTTACATTCAGTCACGGGCCAGGACCAATGGCAAGTGAATATTGCACAAAAGCTGCCTTGCGAAGTTCACAGCCGGTGACGGCTGATCCGCGTAGAGTGGTCTTCATGGAACGCCAGCAGGAATCCCTCGAATCGGGGCCAACTGCAGGACCAGCAATGATGTAACGCTGAGGAGTCAAGAATGTTTGGCATTGAAGCAACACCCAGCCCGGAGACACAGCGCTCGCCAGTGCCGCCGAACCGCCTACAGCTGTTGGATGAGCGGCAGATACGCGCTCACACGCCACGCGTGGCCATCTTTGTCTCGCGGCGAGATCACTGTCTCGCCGACCTGCTCCGTGCACACCGGAACGGCGAGCTGCATTGCCAGATTCCGCTCATCATAAGCAACCATTACGACCTCAGTGCATTGGCGGAGGCCTATGACATTGCCTTCCACCACGTGTTGGTGCAGCGCGACCTGCGCAACCAGGCTGAAGCGGTGCAGCTTGAACTGCTGCGCCAGCATCAGGTGGACCTGATCGTGCTGGCCCGGTACATGCAGGTTCTGTCCGCTGAGTTTGTCCGTCGCTATGAACACCGCATCATAAACATCCACCACTCTTTGCTTCCAGCGTTCGCTGGAGCCGAGCCCTATCACCGGGCCTACGAACGGGGCGTAAAGATCATCGGGGCCACCGCCCACTATGTGACCGAGGTGCTGGACGATGGCCCCATCATTGAGCAGGACGTGATTCGCGTCAGCCATAGAGACAGCGTGCAGGACCTGATACGGAAGGGTGCGGACCTGGAAAAGGCTGTACTCACGCGGGCGGTGAAGTGGCACATCAGTAACCGGGTCCGGGTTCACCTCAACAGGACTGTCGTCGTCGATGACGACGTCGATATGACATACCCGATGCTTGAAATGGCTTACGGAGCAATTGGCTGAATGCGGCTGCCGGACGCGCAGATGCGGCCGCGGGGTGGAAGCGAGGGCTATCGATGAAGGTTTCGTTTTCTATTCCGTCTGAGCCGTCGCCAAATGGCTGGTTTTGACATCAACGAAGCCCTGACAACGCTGCCGTGATTCCCCGCAGCCATGATTCGCGTTGCAGTGCCATTCTGGATCATTGATCGCATCTCGCCGTGATCCGCATCCGGCGACCTTCCGTTTAATGGGAGATGCACCTCGCTCTTGCTTGTTGCCCGTCGCTGGCTCTGAGCTCTTGTCCACACGCCTGCGCCACGGTGCGCCTTCCCACCAGGTACACAGGGAAACATTTCCGCCCCATTGGTAATTTTTCGCAAATTTCCCGCCTGACAGTTCACTGATCGCGGACAGCACTAGCGCGATACTGACTTCACCAGAACGGATAGGCCGTCTGGCATTCAATTCTTAATTCAAGGAGACAAGCCATGAAGAACAGCATCATGAAACGTACTGCCAGCCTCAGCCACGCTGGTTTCCCATATTGCCCCGTTACCACGTTACCGGGGCTGCCGCAGTTCCCCGTCTCGCACGATGCGAGAGTCGAAGGGCACGAACACCCAGCCGGTGAGGAGGTGACGTCGGCGAGTCGAAACGGAAGGCGATTCATCATGACCGCGCTGATAGGTGTGAAGGAATCCATGAACGATTCAGAAATGGCGGATCTGTTGCGGTCCCTTCGCTCCAACAGCGCAATTACCTCGGCGCGGCAGAGCCGGACCAGCCACTTTCTGTTTATCGAGTACGACCCCAGCCTGTCACAGCGCCGCGACATCCTGCGCCACCTCGGCGATATGGGGCTGCACGCGTGCGTAGCCGGTTGCTAGTTCTCTGAATTTGTGAGGTGAATTCTTCACAAATTCCACCGTGCAGACTTCACAGCCGGCGCAAGGTGATCCCTGTAGATTGGTGATCATGGAAGTAGCGGAAAGACTTTAGTGTCGCAACCGACTGCAGAAGTAGAAAGAGCGAAATATGGAGATATCGAAAATGCGCAATACCGTACTGATACCAAGTCAAGAGTTTCATCATTCGCCATCGCGCTCGCCGCAGCTCATGGACCTGTTGCTGCCACCCGTGGATCAACAGCAACGCGTTTACGAGCTATTGGAATGGCTGGTGCCAGACGCATGCGATGTGGCTGTGGATATCGCATGCAAATCCGTGACTGTGTTCACGGAGCGCATGGACTAATTCGGCCATGCGACGCATAGATAAGGCTCGAATGAGGTTCTGTCCTGCGAGGCAGGTAATGGTCGCGGCCATCAACCTAATCGACAGGGTAGAAAGGGCAGCTTCCGACAGACCGTCCCTTGCTGCCGGGGACATCGGACACAAATGAAGGAGCTTGATATGAAAAGGCAAATTGGATTTAGCGTAATTAGGAGCACTGGCTGGCTTGCCATCGCGGGAGCTATCGGCAGCGTGTCGGCTGCAGATTTCACGATGAAGGACACAGCCATTACAGACCCGGCACGACTCGACTGGGCGGCATTGTCCCGCGATGCGCAGATGCCAAACGCGGGCCGGCTCGATTGGACTGCATTGTCCGGCGAGGTACAGATGCCAAACGCGGGCCAGCTCGATTGGGCCGCATTGTCGCGCGACACACAGAGGGCGAACGTGGCCCAGCTTGATTGGGCTGGATTGTCGAAATGATGCCTGGGGCTCGTGGGGAAGGGTCATTCACAGGCCGTTGCCAGCTGATTCATCGAAGCCGGGCGTAACAGCGGCCTGAACCTTGAGGATGCCTTCTCCACATTTAAGCAGGCGGCAAATCCGCTTGCTGGATTGCGGCGCGTCTGCCGATTTGGTCTGAAACGCCGCGAACATTCGGCTACGGAGAATACCAGCGAGGTTTGTAAATGTTATAGGGGGAAATCCCGTGTCAGGCGCAGATGCATCTGCCTTCCCCTGTCAGTTAGGGCAGGTACGACAACATATTTTTGTGACCGGCGCGCCGGCAGATGGCATGGCTGATCGCAACGCGTGCACACGGAGTCTTCTCCGCTACGAGGAGGGCAGGAAAATGGATACGATCTTGAGCGAAATGATGTTCGCACGGACGGTTTGCCGTGGGCCTTCAGCCCAATGGTGGGGTAAGAGTGCGCACTGGCACCGTGTAGCGGCCTGCATGCTGGCCGTAATGGCGTTGCGGTGCGCGATGCCGGCTGGTGCAGCAGATCCCTCGGTACAAGCGAGCTTGCTGCAGTGGGAGTTGCGCCGCTTGAATGAGCCAACTGCCAATGAACTGGTGCACGAACGTGCTGGCAATGTATTTATCTACGACGGGCTTACCGACCGCCAGGTCGATCGGGCGTTAGATGTCCACTTCAACCGCATCGAAAGCATGATGTTTGTCGGCACTGTGAAGACGGATGCAGCGGGAGCGGCACGCCTCGACCAGCAGGGCAACGTCGAAACAGAATCCGGCGGATGCGGGAGTGAGTGAGAGGCGTCGCCCATTCTCGCAACGAATGGCGGATAGGTAACGATGGAAAGGTCGCCGTCCAGTATCTCATGCGGAACAAACAGCGCTGGTAAATGGCCATGAATGAGCGAGAGAACGCGTCTCGGGACACGCAGTGCTCGACTTATGTAATTGCATACCGCTCCCAGACTCATCTACCAATGGCCCAACAACGCAGGTGAAGCGCACCGCTTCACTATACCAAGAAGGGATTTTGAGCGGTACAGGAGTGTTTGATTCACACCAAAGAGCCGAGTCAGGCCTTTGGCGACGGGCGGTTTCGCGTCGTTCACTTACGCCGCCTTTGCTATCAAGCCGGATTACGTCATTGCCACATTGATGGCAGAGGTTCTTTCGCATGTCCTGGCCACTGAACTGTCTGCATTACCAAAACGGGCACATGTCATAATGCTTTGCTGACTGTACCTTCCGACCCATCAGGACAAGAGAACAGGGATACAGGAAGGGGTTCAATCCGTTGCTGGGATGCGCTTGAACGTGAGCGTGGATAGGGGCTGGCCCAGGATACGACGCTGTATGCTCTGCAATCCACTGTTGATCTTTCAGCGATTCTGACAGGTCAGCAGGGGCAAGGGGCACGCCCTACCTTGTGGCCGTTTGATGGGGCTGGTTCATTTCCCCTGGATCATGTCCATCAGGTAGACCGTCTGCCGAAACGCGGTAGCACTGATGTTTGCATGGTTCCCCGAAAGTCATTCGGACGTCGACCGGCCTACTTCTCGCCTTGATGCGAGGAGATCAGTGTAATCAGCTCTCGACCTGACGATTAGCTAGAGTTGTCCATCGCTGATGAAATTCGCTTGGCATGGGGATTGCGTGGGCTCAAGGCACAGGTCCTGAAAGATTCATGCGCATGAACAAACGCACACCGGAGGAAATCGCCGCGCTTAAAGCCGCCTGGCTGCTTGATCCATATTGGGTACTGGAAGACACACCTGGCTTTGAAGCCCATTGGGACGAACTGCGAAAATATTGAATTGAAACGCATGCAAAGCAGGAGCAAGAAAGGCAAGCCAAATTGAGCCAGCAGGACAAACACCAGCAAGCCGAAAAAACAAAGCCCGAAGATGAGGACAAGGAAGACTAAATTAGATCATATGGCAAGTTGGCGCAGAAGGCCGGATCCTATTGACTCCAGTGGCAAATAGATGAAGCTTAGGGCCCCTTCATGCTCAGAGACCAGTTCGAGTGTCCGCTGCCGGAATATCTGAACCGGCTCTAGCGCCCACTCAGGGAACGGCCAGGCCCGCCCGCCCCAATATTTCTTCAGGGTTTCTGAGCAATCATTTCAACGGGCGCTATGTACTCAGCCGCAATATTGTCGATCATGTTCCTGTTTTTGATGGCCGTGCTTTCTTTCATCAAAGTGTGTAACCCGAGTGGGGGTGGACCGCCATTGGCCTCCGTTCTGGCGCGCAGCTTCTGAAGGAAGTCGAGGGCAAAATCACGGCGATTGTTCTCACTGGACACGTCAAATCCCGCATTGCTTAAAGCCTGCCTGTATTGAGCGGGGGTGGCCAACCGGCTTGTGGCACTTTCTGCTGCCCAGGGCACTGGATAGGCCAACTCGCCGTCCTTGATCCGCATTACGTCGTAGGCGCCGAATGATGACCCTGGCCGCATAACCCGATAGATTTCGGCAAACAACCGGGCCTTGTCCTCGATGTTCATGCCCACGTGCATCATGTAAACGCCATCGAATGATTCATTCTGGAAAGGCATGGAAAGAGCGCTGCCATGTCGAAGGGTGATCTGCTTATCCAGCTTGACTTAGCTGCGTAGAGCCTTGCCTGTTTCGATGTATTCGTCTGTCAAGTCAATCCCCGTAACAAGACAGTTGAACGTGCTGGCAACATACCGAGAAGCGCCGCCCAGACCGCCGCCCACATCGAGTATGTGGTCCTGGTCGCAAAAATTGCGCTGACCCAGGAAATGCTCGGGTGCGGGCCGGCTACCAATGTGGAACTCATCAACGGGAGCCAGATCGTCGATCGTGATGTTTCCAACTGTTTTGCCGAGCTTGGTAATGGGCGTTTGAATCGTATTGAGCAAGTCGCCGTGCAAATAATGCGCTGCAATCGCTTGGTCGATTGTCATGATTGACCTCCTTTGCTGGAAATCTGTAAACCCATTAGCTCTAAATCATCCTGTTCATGATTGAAGCGCTTACACACTCGCAACTGTCATCCAGCTTGAGAAGTACAGTATCTGCAGTGGCAGGAAGTCTACGATTACAGGCCTAACCCGGAGTGTTCAAATGAATTCCTATGGACAGTTTTGCCCGCTGGCCCAGGCGACCCAATTGTTGTGCGAACGCTGGACATTAATCGTTGTGCGTGAACTGGTTGCGGGGAGTACAAGGTTCAATGAGATAAAAAGGGCCGTCCCCATGATGTCCCCGACCTTGTTGTCTGCGCGACTTAAACAGCTGGTGGAAGCCGGCGTTGTAGAAATGCGCGGGAGCACGGGAGACCACACTCACAACCTGACTTCCGCCGGGTTGGAGTTGCGCCCGATTGTCGAGCTGCTTGGCGCGTGGGATCATCGGTGGGCCCGTTCAAACTTGGACAACAAGGATTTGGATGCAGGCTTGTTGATGTGGGATATGCGCCGGTCCGTTGATCCGAAGGTCTTTCCAAAACATCGCGCCATCGTGCAGCTTGAATATCCTGATGCACCACGAGGGGCAAGGGACTGGTGGCTGGTCTCCGAAAATGGTGAAGTTGACTTATGTTTGAATAACCGTGGTTATGATGTTGACATTCTCATCAAGTGCTCACTTAAAACGATGGCTGCCATCTGGATTGGCCAACAGCGCTTGGGGAATGCAGTCCAAAAAGGGGATGTCAAAGTGTCAGGCGACGCAAGACTTACCAGCAACTTAAACATTGGCTGCGTTGCAGTGCATTGGCCAGGCTGGGCATTGTGGATGAGCTGCCCCAAGTGGGATGGAATCTTGGCTAGAAGCTCACGGCATGTGATTATCTTTGGCAAACAGATATTGCCTGGACCAAGATCGGCTCTCACTCCACGGCTGTCGATGAGGCTTTTCCCGATGCGCTTCGCGCGGCTCGCTGAAGCAGTGACACGATAATGTCCGCTGCGAATAGTCTGCACGTCCTTGTCCTGGGTGCGAGCGGCTATGTGGGCACCCATCTCGTGCCTTATCTCGCCGCGCGCGGATTTGCCGTCCGCGCTGCCTCGCGTCGGCTCGACGCGCTTGCGGCGCGAGGGTGGCCGGGTGTCGAAATCGTCAGCGCCGACGCGCTCGACCCGGCGAGTCTAGCGCCCGCGCTCGATCGAATCGACATTGCCTATTACCTTGTGCACTCGATGGCTGCGGGCCCCGATTTTCCGCGTATCGATCGTAAGGCTGCGGCGAATTTCCGCGACGCCGCCGCGCGCGCAGGCGTGAAGCGCATCGTGTACCTCGGCGGGCTGCAACCTTCAGCAGGGCCTTCAACGCACCTCGCCTCGCGCGGCGAAACCGGCGCGATCCTGCGTGAAGGCCCGGTGCCGGTGACCGAATTGCGGGCCGGCATCATTATCGGCCCGGGCTCGGCCGCGTTCGAGGTCATGCGCGACCTGGTCTTCCATTTGCCCGCGATGGTTACGCCGCGTTGGGTACGCTCGCGGGCGCAGCCGATTGCGCTTGACGACGTCCTCGAATACCTTGCCCGCCTGCCGTTGTTGGCCGAGGCTGCGGGGGGCATCTACGATGTCGGCGGTCCGGGGATATTGACCTATGAGGACCTCATGCGTCAGTTCGGCGCGCTGGTCGGGCGCCGTCCGCTGATCGTGCCGGTACCGTTGCTGAGCCCGCGGCTGTCATCGTATTGGCTGAACCTCGTTACCGCGGTGCCGACCAATGTCGCGCGGGCGCTGATCCAAGGGCTGGCGCATGACGTGGTTGCCGATGATGCTGCAATCCGGGCACTGATCCCGCTTGAACTCAAGACTTATCGCGCAGCTGCACAAGCCGCACTCGCGGCCGAGCGCGAGGGCGACGCGTCCCGTCGCTGGACTGAGGGTTCAATGCTCTACCGGCAAAATCGGCCCGACTTCGCCTTCTATGCAAAGCGCATACAGGGTGAAGCAATGGCGGCCGCATCTGCCGACGCTGTCTGGTGCGAGGTGGCGTCGATCGGCGGCGACAATGGGTACTATTTCCTCAACGCGCTGTGGAAGGTGCGCGGTTGCGCCGATCAGTTGGCCGGTGGCTCCGGACTGCGGCGCGGCCGCCGTGATCCGCACGATCTCGCCCTTGGCGATACGGTGGATTTCTGGCGCGTCGTGGCACTGGAACCGGGCCGGCGTTTGACGCTTCTCGCAGAAATGCGGCTGCCCGGATCGGCGGCCCTCGAGTTTGAGCTCTTGCCGCAGGATGAACGCCAGACGAAGATCATCGTGACCGGGTATTTCCATCCGGCCGGCGCACCCGGCCTCCTGTACTGGCATGCGCTGGCGCCCGCGCATGTCGTCATCTTCCACGGGCTGGCCAGGGCAATCGCCAGGCGCGCTGAGTCGCGGGAGGCATCCCGAGCGTGACGGCCGTGTTGGTAAGTCATAGTGCGGTTGCACAACGACGCTGCCGTGACGTTCCAAAGGGCCATTGTGCGTGCGCCCCCAGGGGTCCCAGCAACTTTGTTCATGGCAATTGCGCGCCAGCACCCTCGATGCCATGCCGGGTCGCCAGAGGTTACGGCGCGGTCCACTTGCTTCGAACGCGAAAATCTGAATGGGTCGTGTTTAAATCGGATGGTCGCTCCCTGCCAAGTACTTGACCACCATTACACGACGGCAGATCAATGCAACAATGAATCGATTGAACCTCCGACTCGGAAAGAGACTCTGTCATCGGACAGCCGGCCAGGTATGCTTTGATTCAGTCGTTTCATTTCAAATTTGAACCTCCCACATGCGAATATTTCGCCAGGCTTTGAACTTCTTCTCTCTTTGGAACCTATTACTCATATGAATTCGGCCGCGATTCCTCATTCATGCTCCCTGCTTGGCAAGCGGACATATTTTGCATTGAATTTCCTGCTTTGCCTGCTTCCTTCCATTGCTTGCAGCCAGGACAATGCCCTCAACTCCAGCCCCTGTGGACAGGCCGGCCAGTGGTTAGGCACGGATTCCCACGGTGTTCGTCTGCTCTCGATGCCATCCTTCATCGATCACCTGGCAAGCCAGAAGGTTGTGCTTCTGGGGGAGCGCCACGACAGCGCGGAAGACCATCGCTGGCAGCTGCAAACCCTCGCTCAGCTGTTCTCCCGACATCCGGACATGGCCATTGGCTTAGAGATGTTTCCACGCCGGGTGCAGCCCCTGCTGGACCGATGGGTGGCGGGCGGGCTTTCCCAAACGGAATTCCTGAAGCTGGTGGATTGGAAAGACATCTGGAACTACGATCCCAACATCTACCTGCCGCTGTTCAACTTTGCACGCATGAACCGCATCCCCATGCTGGCCCTCAATGTCGAACATAGCCTGGTAGAGCAGGTGGGCAGGCTGGGCTGGGACAGCGTGCCCGAGGCGCAGAAGGAAGGGGTGACACGGCCCGCACAGCCGGACTCTGCCTATGTGACGGAGCTGCATGAGATCTTCGAGCACCATCCGGCCAGGGCAGGCGGAGAGGGGGCTTTCCCGCGCTTTGTTGAGGCCCAGACCGTTTGGGACAGGGCCATGGCCCAGGCGATTGCCAACTTCCTGAAACAGCATCCCAAGGCCCTGGTGGCGGGCATTATGGGTTCGGGCCACGTGCGCAACGGATTCGGCGTGCCAAACCAGCTCAAGGACCTGGGCGTGGACCGGGTGAGCAGGCTGCTGACCCTGGACGTGGACCAAGGCTGCGGCGAGATCTCCCCTGTCCTGGCTGATGCCGTCTACCTGGTCAATCCATCAGCGGACAATCCACCCCGCCTTGGCGTTTCCATGGAACCGGACCCGAACGGTATCCGCATCGCAGAGGTGGTGAACGGCAGCGTGGCCGCCAATGCCGGGCTCCGGGCAGGCGATTTGATAACGGAAGTCGCAGGGCGTCCAGTCAAGAGCCCTGAGGACCTGCGCGCAGCGGTAATGCGCCAGGCGCCAGGCACTTGGCTGCCGCTCAAGGTACGTCGAGGTTTCTTCGAAATGGAAATGGTTGCGCGCTTCCCTGCCGATTCATGAGAATACTGCTCGGTCTATTTCTCTTTCTGACGGCGATGGGGGCGTGGTGCGCGCCGCCCCATCTCGACCTCGACTTGCGTCTGGATCCCGCCACCCGGGCCTTCAGCGCGACAGCGGTGGTCAGCGGCGTGTCCAACCTGCATGAATTGGCGCTGGACCCGGCCCTGCGTGTCACACGGCTGGAAGTGGACGGGCAACCCGTAGGTGTGCCCCCACCCCAGGTAGCCGGTGGCTTGAATCACTATCGGATCGATTCCGCCGGCCATTCCTTGCATCGCCTGACGCTTGGCTATCAAGGCTCGTTGGCGCCTCTGGTCCAGGCAGACCAGCGCCAGGTGCTGGGCCGCATGCCGCCCATGGCCGACCCGGACGGCAGTTACCTGCCTGGCGGCAGCGGCTGGTATCCCGATCCCGGCCAGTTGTTTACCTACCACCTGCGCTTGAGCCTGCCCGCCGGCCAGAAGGGTCTGGTGCCGGGCGAACTCACGCATGAGGCCGAGAGCAGGCAGGGGTACTCTGCCGAATTCGACTTTCCCCATCCCGCCGAGGGCATCGAGCTGATGGCCGGGCCCTACCAGGTCAGCGAGCGCATACTTACCTTGCCCCGAGGGCAGAGAATCCGGCTGCGCACCTGGTTCCATCCTGAACTGGCGGATCTCGCTGGGGCTTATCTGGATGACTCGGCGCGCTACATAGAACGCTACAGCCGCCTGATCGGCGCCTACCCGTTCGCCTCGTTCAGCATCGTTTCCAGCCCCCTGCCAACCGGCTTTGGCATGCCCAGTCTTACCTATCTGGGGTGGCAGGTTCTCCGGCTGCCCTTCATCCGCGCCACCTCGCTGGGGCACGAGATCCTGCACAACTGGTGGGGCAATGGGGTGTACCCGGACTATGACCGGGGTAACTGGTCAGAAGGCCTCACCACCTTCATGGCGGACTATGCCTACAAGGAGGATCAGTCAGAGGCAGCGGCCCGGGAAGCGCGCCTGGAATGGCTGCGTGATCTGGTCGCCGTGCCGCCGTCCGAGGACATTGCCCTGAAGGATTTCGTCGCGCGCCATCACGGCATCTCCTCGATCATCGGCTACGACAAGGCGGCCATGGTGTTCTTCATGCTGCGCGATCTGATCGGAGTCAAGGCATTCGATCAAGGCGTGCGCCTGCTATGGCAGGACAAGCGTTTCCAGACCGCGTCCTGGGCAGATCTGGAAGAGGCCTTCACCCGCGCCTCTCACCGCGGCCTGGGCGTCTTCTTCCGGCAGTGGATCGTGCGTCCGGGCGCACCCAAGATCACGATCAGCGGGGCGGAGCAACACGGCGCCATGCTCACTTTGGAGCTGAAACAGTCCGGCGATTATTCGCTGCGGGTGCCTGTCCGTTTACGTGTCGATGCCAGCCAGACCGATGATCGCTGGATAGATCTGACGGGACATGAGGCCAGCACCCGGCTTGCTGTCCGTGGCAGGGTTCAATCAGTGGAACTGGACCCGGACTACCGGCTCTGGCGCCGTGTGGAACCAGCATTGTTCCCTGCCATTCTGAGAGAGGTGTTCGTAGCACCTCAGACCGGGATCGTCGTGGTCGATGAAGATAAAGCGCTGCGCAACGCCGCCTGGTCACTCGCTGGGCGCTTGCTGGATGCCCAGCCGATCGAGGTGGCGGATCGAGCCTACGGCCTGCCGGGTCAGGGGGCGATGCTGATCATGGGCACGACTGTGGCGGTGGATGCCTGGCTCGCGAGGCATGGCCTGGCGCCCCGTCCGAATGGCCTCGATGGTAACGGTACGGCCCAAGTCTGGGCGGGTCGGGATCGGGACGGCCGTCCTTATGCCGTCGTGTCCTCCCGCGATACGGCAGGTTTGCAGGCGCTGGAGCGTGCCTTGCCGCATTATGGCCGGCAAAGCTGGTTGGTGTTCGAAGGCCCTCGTGTCAAAGCCAAGGGCGTCTGGCCTCCTAGCGTCGAGCAGACAATGGTCAAGCCCTGACCGGACTGGCTCAGCCCGTGCGCCAGACATCCCTACGTTTCGCTGCACCTTTCACTGAGGCCCGGAAGCGGCACTCGGGGTCATTGCCCGACTGTTTGTTGCGGCGGCGACGAATGAGCCGCTAGATGCAGACCGGCTCGAGTCTTACTGGCAACAGATCCGAGTCGTTCACATTCCCAATCACCTCGAACATGAATGTCTCGAAAGCCATGATGGGAGGGAAGCCATTGGACATTTTTTCTATCATTATGCAGGGAGTGGTGAATGCAACTGTCGGCTTCTCGTGCGGCCGCAAATATATATCCACAGGCAGGGGGGCAAGGGAGATTTTTTCCCTTTTCATGCCCTGAATCACGTCAGCGTTTGCTTGCGCGGAGAGTCCCAAGAGACATACTAGGGAAACAAGGGAAAGGTGGTGTCGTATTGTTTTCAAAATTGTCTCCTAGCACGTAAAGAAATCTTCAAATTTTGCCGGACATTTATTTATACAGGACTTTTTCGATATTTGTGGACCAATTTCAGTAAATGCGCGGCAAAAAGGTAGTCTTTTAATACCCTCACTCAGTCCAAAGGTCTCAGTCTCAAGCTCGGGTAACCATTGGGGAGCTTTCTGTTCAAGAGTAGCTTTCATCAGTGTTTCCCTGCTCAATAATTCAGCCTGAGACATTTGATTACTCACTGGTCGCTAAATAAGACGACAAATGTGGAACTCGCAGCACCCATGACAGTCTCATGTTGCATGAAACGAGATGGACGAACATTGGATCGCAAGATGCTTGAAGAAATTCGGCTGATGGC
>JBAUMF010000094.1:0-7178 GCA_049578545.1 Thiobacillaceae bacterium | reverse complement strand
GGAAAATGCAGTGGTGTTACCGGGTGTCGAAAGATACCTTTGCAGAGGCTTGAGCCGTGTGCGTCTAAAGACGCATGCACGGTTCTTAGGGGGCTGGACACGGGTAACCGCGTCCAGCTACCCGACAAGAACTCAGGGAACGGGTGCTGCAATCGGCCATTCCGCAGCTGGCCCCTTGGACAACTTGACTACGATGGGCTCTAATGACCCGATTGAGAAAGGTGTTCCCTCATGGTGCAAGCCCGGTACGACAATGTCCCACCCGTTTGCCGGATACCGCATTAACTACGCTGGAAATCTTGCGAACCTGAAGTCTCTCCTTAAAGGCCCTGCCGCCTGATCAATTTTTTGGCGCAATAAATGTCATGATCTGTCGCCCGCTTGAGTCCGGTCTGGCTCTCTAGGACCGAACAAACTCAAGCAGTGGGCCAATGTCATGGCCGTCAGCGGCACGCAGTGCCGCAACATAGGCTCGCCGGGTCTCGCTGGCATCGATCAGGTTGACCCGGCCCCATGAAAAGCGCGGCTGGCCAAGCCCTACCAGCAGCAGGTCGGTGGCCAGCCGCGCATGACGGCCATTGCCATTGGGGAAGGGATGAATCCACACCAGCCGGTGGTGGAAACGGGCGGCAATCTCGTCCGCCGGATAGGTGCCGTTCTCGATCCAGAAGCGGCAATCATCCAGTAACTTTCGCAGATCAATAGCGATGCGATACGGAGCAACCCCGAGGTTGCGCTCTGTCAGACGAAACTCACCGGCCCAGCGCCAGACCCGGCCAAACATCCGCTTGTGCAGCGTCTTCAAGAACTGTTCGGAAAGCAAGTCGCGCTTGCGCGCGAAGGCCCACTCCTCCGCTTCCAGAATGTTCGCCTGTTCCGCTTCGTTCAGCTCGCGGCGCAGTGTGATGTAAGACGGGATCAATCCTTCCCGTTCTTCCGGCGTCAGAGGCGTTGCCCCATCATCCTGATCGAACAGGGGATCGGTCATGCATCCTCCTCCCACAACTCGGAGCCCGCCCTTTCGGCGAGCTGCCGGACCAGACGCTTAAGCTGCTCGCTTTCATCGCCCTTCTCGACGCCCTGGGCTTCGAGCGCCATCGTGTGGCTGGTGGCTGCCAGCCGCTTCTTGGCGAGGCTGAGCGCGCGCTCCTCGATCAGGGCATCAAGGGATTGCCGAGGCACCAGCGCATAGACGAGTCGGCAATCCAGCGCCCTTGCCGCCCGTTCAAGACTCTCGATGGTGATCGATCCCTTGGCTTCGGCCTGCTCCAGAGTAAACGCGCGCGGCTGGCTAACGCCGATGCGCTTTGCAAGCTGGGTGGCCGTCATGCCCAGCGCTTCGCGGATGGCCTTGACCCACCCACGCGGCGGGCGAGTCAAGGCCTCGATGTTGCCGAGAGTGCTCAAGCGTTTATCGAGTTGGCGGCGAGCTGAAGCACGGTCTGAAGAGCGCATTGCGATAACCCATATGTTATAAAAGCACGTAACTTTAATAACATATACATTATTAACAAGCAATATAATCATAATATACATGTTATTTAACAAGCCTCTCGCAATAACATATATGTTATTGCCAAGCCTTGAGATCGTCCCTGTTGATCAACAGGGACGGTGACGTGTGGGAAGTACGATCGAGGCTGGATAACGCTTGTTGAACATGTACCTTTAGCGCCTCCATCCTTTATTCAGTGGATTGAAAAACGTCAGGTTCTTCAGCTCGGCAATATCCGGCGTTTCTGCTGAAGCCAGGCCTAGCGATACTTTGGCATTCGTCATAACGCCGTCTCGAACACGCTGCTTCTTTAATCATTTCCCGCCCTTGATGCGCTTCACCTCAGCCTTCTTCTTGACGCCTGCCGCTTCCAGCATGGCCATGGTTGCGGTGTTGACGGATGCGCGAACGGGGTCAAGGTCGAGCCGCGCATAAATCGCCGTCGTGCTCGTTGATTTATGGTTCAGGCTCTTGCCGATAATAGCCAAGCTCGCGCCAGATTTCGCCTGCCAGCTTCCCAGCGTGCGCCGTAAGTCATGGAGCCGTAAGTCCTCTATGCCTGCCCTTTCGAGTATCCGCTTCCATCCGGTTTTGGGTTCTGCCAGGTGTCCGGTTTTACCAATGGATGCAAAGACAAACTCCACATCATCTTCTGGTTTCCTTGCCAGCAGGATTTCCACGGCCTCAGGCGAAAGAGTAACGGTTTGCGACGTGCCGCCCTTGGTTACCGGGATGCGCCACTCTGCTCTCTCTAGGTTTACATCCTGCCAGCGCATCGCCAGCACGTTAGAGCGCCTGGCGCCTGTCAGTAAAGAAATCAGCACATAGTCCCGCATCGTTTGATTTTCTTCGGCTGCCACGGCCTCAAAGAATCGCGGCAATTCGTCTGCCTGCAAGAAACGCTCCCGCGAATCTTCCGGGAATTTCTGAATGCCAGCCGCTGGGTTCGTGCCGGTGAACAGTTTGCGGCCCTTGGCGTAGTTGTAAAGGCTGGATAAGAGAGCCAAGCAGCGGTTCGCAGTATGGGGATGATTCCGTCCAACTCGCTTATGCAGCGCAATTACATCTTCCTCCGTTACCCCGGATAATTTGCGGCTCTGCCATTTGGATAAATGCACCTTGAAGGTATTCCGGTAATCCCGCTTGGTGACTTCCGTAAGATAGGCTCCACGACGGCTGCGCTTGTTCTTGAGGAACTCATCCAACAGTTCCGCCAGAGTGATTGCCTCCTTATGGGTTCGCACTGTGGATGCCCGACTTTCGCCCCCTGCCATGCCGGTGATAATCCTCATGGCCTCCAATTTGACTTGCTCAAGGGTGCGCTCGCCATATCGCCCAAGGGTCACCCGTTCAAGCTGAGCGCCTCTGACCCGCTTATGTACGCTGAATGTCTTGACGCCCGCATGTGTTACCCGTAGCGTCAATCCCTTAACATCAATGACGTTGTATGTGTCCCGCGTGCCGCGTGCCGCGGGTCTCAATGCGTCAATTGCAGCCTTGGTTAAGCGAATCTGTTTTGCCATTTTCAACCGCTTGATCGGTAATCAGTGGGTTCACCGGGTCAATCCGGGGTAACGCCGGGGTAACATTACAGGTTAAAAATGGTTAAACTTCGTGTTACCCCGTTAAGGTGATAGTAGGCTATGAATGGCTCTGTGTAAAGGTTTGTTAAGGATGGTTAATCAGTGGGTAGGTGGTCGGCCTACAATTCGTAATCAGTAGGTCGCACGTTCGACTCGTGTCACCAGCACCATCAAATCAAGGGTTTAGACGATTTTCCAACCCCTGCTTTATTGGCACCGTAGCTAAAACGTAGCCACCTGCTGATCATTCGCACCCTGTAATCGTGGCAATCGTTCCACGTACTGCGAAAGATGTTCACTCGACAGATGCGCATACCGCCTGACCATTTCCGCCGACTCCCACGCGCCCAACTCTTGCAACGCGTGGAGCGGCGTTCCTGCCTGAACATGCCAGCTCGCCCAGGTGTGGCGCAGATCATGCCAGCGGAAATTCTCAATGCCTGCCCGCTTCAATGCACTGTGCCACGCCTTGGTGTTCACTTGCGTAATTCGTGCACCCTTGTAGGTGAACACGTATTTCGCATGCTTGCCGGCCTGTTCCTGCAATACGGTCAAGGCTCGTACGGATAACGGCACCGCAATGGCTTTTCGTGCCTTGGCCTGATCCGGATGTATCCAGGCACACCGCCGCACCCTGTCCACTTGCGACCACTGCAAGCCCGTAACATTGGCTTGCCGCAGCCCTGTTTCCAGGCTGAACCGCACCATCGCCGAGAGATGTTCTGGTAACTCCCCAATCAGCCTTTCAGCTTCTTGTTGTGTCAACCAGCGCACCCGTCGTTTTGCTTCTGGCAGAAGCCGGATTTTGGGATAGCGATCAATCCATTCCCAATCCAGTGCCGCTTTACGCATTACCGCACGTATCACCGACAACGTCCGATTCACCGTTGCGTTGGCAACCCCACCGGCTTGACGCGTTTGGATCACCGAGTCGATCTTGTCTCGGGTTATTTCATCCAACATCAAGCTGGAGAACGGTTTATCCAGCCAGCGCAAATGCATCAGGTCATCGTGCTGGGTTGCCTTGTGCTGCGTTTCCGCCAACCAGCGCACCACCGCTTCCTGCCAGGAGCGTTTGGGTTTAGTCCCGAGCCGCGATTGTTCCCACAAACTGGTTTTGAGCCGGTCGTGGTATTCCTGCGCTAATACCCGGTCTTCAGTCCCAGTGCTTCTTTGTATCGTTTGTCCGTTGTGGCGCAGCTTGATCCACCAGACGGACGAGTCGTTGCGTTTGTAGAGTGACATAACACTTTCTCCTGTAAGTCACCCTGCTTCACCCGCGGGGGATATTGTGAGCGGATATGCTCAATCAGATCAAGTTCGACAAAGACCCAGCTCTTGCCGATCTTGGCCCCGGGGATCTCTCCCCGGCGGGCCATCTCCCGCAGCGTCACAGGATGGATGTGCAGCAGGGCGGCAGCCGCGTTCAGGTCGAGGGTGTTCATGGGGCGGAATGCACAAGCGCGGTCTTATCGCCCGCCAGGGAATCTGTCAGCATCATGTTCATTTACCTCTTTCCACTTTCGCGCCCACGTCAGGCTCACGGAGCCGCGCCGTTTCCTTGTTTCGAACGCGTGCGCCACCCCTGTCGTTCCTTGTTCCACTAACCCGAATCCGTGGGTAAGGAAATGACGCTTTCTGACAAGACAAGGGGTAAAATTGGAGTGTCATTCCAGAAGAGGTAAAGCGAGGTAGGTCCATGATCGAACGCGATTTATTGCTTCGTTTCGCCCGCCGGTATGTGTGGTGGAAGACACCCGCCGAGGCAGCCTTGATGCCAGAACGCGTGATCGCCCAAGTGATGAACATCGGGGATTTTGCTGATGTTCAGGCTTTGGTCGATGACGCCGGCGTCGAGATGCTCAGGGACGTGTTGACGCATGCCGAGGCGGGAGAGTTTGACGAACGTTCCTGGGCTTACTGGAACGTGCGCCTCAAGCTGGCGGATGTCGACCATATCCCGCCGATGCCTGTCAGGCAGATTGGATGATCAAGACATTCAAACCCCATCTTGACGTTCTCTCCGCGGCGCAAAAGCGACTATGGAAAGAACTGGCCCCCGCCCAGAAACTTGGATTCGTGCTTTATGGCGGCACGGCTATTGCGTTGCGACTTGGGCATCGCCACTCCGTCGATTTCGACTTCTTCACCGACAAGCCGCTGGATCAGGTCGCACTAAAGCGCGCGTTGCCCTTTATTTATCACGCCACGATTTTGCAGGACAGGCCGAACGTCTTAACCATGCTGGTGCCGTCAGACGATGCCGAAGTAAAAATCTCCTTCTTCGGCACAATTGGAATAGGCCGCGTCGATCATCCCGAGGTTACGGAGGATCGCGTGCTCCAGGTGGCATCGCTGGATGACCTCATGGCCACCAAGGTGAAAGTAATCCTGCAACGCGCAGAGGCCAAGGATTATCAGGACATTGCAGCAATGATCAGAGCCGGCGTGAGTGTAGCGAAGGGCTTGTCGTCCGCACGGGAGATGTTTGGACCCAACTTCCAGCCAAGCGAAAGTCTTAAGGCGATGGTCTATTTTGGCGGGGGTGACCTGCCTACCCTTTCAAGCGAAGACAGGAACGTACTCGCTAGAACCGTCGCCGCGGTTCATCACACCCCGCCTGTCCAGATCCTTAGCCGTGAACTCTCAATTTCTGTACCTCATCACACCACTGGCGTCGAAGCCCTACGCGGCAAAGATTACGACATCGAGCGCTGAAATGACCTAATGGCCGATGGTCATCCCGATGTTAGCAATAGGGGCAGCGTGGAACACTCTTCCTATCCGGTGTCGGCTCCCAAAGTGACGGTGAGATGCGCAGCCAGGCCACCGCGTTCAGGTCGAGGGTGTTCATAGGAACAAGCCGCCTTCAGGGAAACCCGTTATGAACTGCTCCCACTTTCGGTTACCTGCGGATAACCGCTCGCGTTTACGCAGGCCAACCTACTAATCGGCGGCGAGGGAAATGGATTTTGCGGGGTTTGGGGTGTTACTTCCCCGGAACGGCCCTGCGCGCGGGGGTTGAGCTTTTTTGAGGGGTAAAACCCGGGGCTGACGTCAAACCACAAAAAAATGGATTGCCGATTTACGGTGCGGCCAGCCAGGGTGAGGGGACGAGCCTGGACGGAATCTGGTGTAGGGAGTGCGGTGCCGATCATGATCACTCTTTCCCCCCGATCCGACTCTGGAGGGCCTGCGCCAAATCCATCAGCTTCTCGTGGCCGGCCCAGTAGCGGCGTTTCTCCTCAGGCGTCCAGGTCGCGACCTTCGGATAGAAGTGCTTGAGCATGGCACCCAGCCGGCACAGCTCCCCCACCATCTCGCGGTCGACCACGGACACGACCTTGCGCCCCAAGGCAGTGCGGCGAAGGTATTCACTTAGGGTGAGCTTGGCCCGATCCGCCTTGTCCCTGATTGTTTGCTCGTCCTGTTCGGTACAGCGAAACTTGATCCGTCGGTTCCTGTTCATTCCCCACCCTCCTCATCCTGTTGTGTCGGATTCAGTTAATCGGTGAGTCGGGAAGGCTCGGTTCCGAGGACGTGATCATCGGCGGGGTCGGGTGAACCAAATCCACTCTTACCTCATGGGTTTGACGTCAGCCTCGTCATTTATGCCAGGAGTGCGACAAGCGCAGCGCGGAGTACTCCTTTCTCTTGGGTGTCGGGCGCAGCCTGACCAGGTGGGGTCGGGACACCATGCTTTCCCATGAACGGCCATCGGCCGGTCAGGGAAAGATGGGGGCACAACCCTTACCTTGTACGCGTGCCATAAAAGACCACCCGCCGGAAATTTTTGAGGTCGCGTGAGATGGCGTGAGCTCGATAGGCAATTCCGTCGGGTCGGTGGGGAAAGCAATCAGGTCTAGCAGCGTGCAGTCGGACTTGGGTGGTAATCCGTCGAATCGGTGGTGCTTGACGTCAATTTCTTTTGAATTGAGTCAGCGGAAAGGATGCTGATTTCCCTGTCGGTGGATTAGAGGTGTTACCCCTCCACGGACACCTGACATGTCAGCAAAGAAAGGCAGACCCCTGAGCCCGCTCATCCAGGCGGCATTGGACAGGATCGCTCCTGCGATCGAACGGAGTATCCGGGCACGGGC